>JACPLA010000079.1 GCA_016186715.1 Ignavibacteriales bacterium
AATATGACCGAATGGCACCTTGAGAAGCTCGGCCACATATTTCATTGTGTCTTTCGAAATGTAGCCAAACTGTTCCTGCGCCATCCACAGCACCGGCAGGACGATGGCTTGCGTACTTGGATAGCGCTTCTTCAGCTCTTCAATCCGTTTGAGATTCTCTTCGGAAAGCATTCTTGGTGATTTGTTAAATCGTGAGATGGAAGTCCGGGTAGAAGTCCGACTTCTTCCTTTGTCTTTCCGGGCAGAAGTCGGACTTCTACCATTATTTGCCCCCCCGCTCTCAGCTCCGTCGTCTCCTACTTATCCGCCTCTCCCATCACAGGATCGAGACTGCCGATGATTGCAACTACGTCCGAGATCATTTCTCCCTGGAGCATGACGGGGAGGGACTGCAGATTGACAAACGACGGCGACCGGATTTTCATCCGCCAGGGTTGGCCTTCACCGTTACTATAGATGTAAAACCCCAGTTCCCCTTTTGGAGCTTCTACCGCGTGGTACACCTCGCCCACCGGCGGGTCCACACCGAAGTTCACAATCATGAAATCGTGGATCAGCTCCTCCATCTTCGTGTACACCCGCTCTTTGCGTGGGAGCACTTTCTTCGGTTTGAACGCGTTAATCTCGCCTTTCGGAATCCGTTCAAGACATTGCTGAACGATCCTCTCGCTTTGTTTCATTTCGTCCAGTCTGACATAATAGCGGGCAAGCGTATCGCCCCCCTCATACACAGGGATATCAAAATCGAGTTTCTCATAGACCAGGTAAGGGTTTGCCCTGCGGAGATCGAGACCGACGCCGCACGCGCGCAGGCCGGGTCCGGTCAGTCCGAGATCTAACGCATCTTCCTTCGAAATCACACCAATGCCGTCGGTCCGTCCGATGAAGATTCTGTTCCGGCTAAGAAGTTTTTCCGATTCTTCAAGATTCTCCGGGAACTCCCCGATGAACTTCCGCACCATCTGCTCAGCCTCGGCGGTCATGTCGTGGGCAAGCCCGCCGATGCGCGTATAACTTGTCGTGAATCTTGCCCCGACGAGATTCTCAAATACGTCGTAGAGTTTTTCCCGCTCGCGGAAGGTCCACATCCACACCGTCAACGCCCCCACATCCATTGCAAGCGAACCGAGCCACATCAGGTGGGAAGAGATCCGGGCAAGTTCGGAGATGATCGTGCGGACATACTGAGCGCGGGGAGGCGTTTCTACACCAAGAAGTTTTTCAACCGCAAGGACGTAAGCGACATTGTTCGAGAGCGGCGAGAGGTAATCGAGTCTGTCGGTATGAGGAATGTACTCGTGGTAGGTGCAGTTCTCCGCAAGCTTCTCGTAGCCGCGATGGAGATACCCCACCTCCGGCACGCATCCGATGACCGTTTCCCCATCAAGCCGGATCAGGAGTCGCAGCACGCCGTGCGTGGCCGGATGCTGAGGGCCCATATTGAGTATCAGATCGTTTTCAAGCGGGTCGTCGAAAGAGATCGATGTATTCTGATCCTCGAGCGCCTGAAGGATTTTCGATTTCCGGGAGACTTCTTGTGCAGCGTGATCCATGATTACTTTTTCGGGAGGGGAATCGATCCGGGGATTCCCATGAGGGGAAAATCTTTTCGAAGGGGGAAATGTTCAAACTCGTCGGGCATATAAATCCGCCGGAGGTCGGGATGGCCGTCGAAGACGACGCCAAACATGTCATACGTCTCACGCTCAAGCCAGTTCGCCGTCCGCCAGACTCCGGTCACCGAAGGGACATGCGGATCCTCTTCCTCGGTGAACGTCTTGAGGCGGATACGATGACGATTGACGAGGGAGTAAAGATTGTAAATGACCCCAAAGCGCCTGACAGGGGTGTACATATCGATCCCGCAGAGGTCCGCTAAAAGCTCGAACCTGAGATCTTCTTTCAGGAACTTGCAAACCTCGACAACACGCTCCTTGGGAATCACGACGGTCAACTCCCCTCTGAACTCACTCGAATCGAGCACTGCGTCCGCGTGGACCGTTCGCAGCCTTTCGAGGATACGCTGGTTCATTGGGCAGCCTGCGGCTTGGCTTTGCGGCGGGGGAAGTCTCCGATGAGGGCGGTGGTGCTACCGCGGCTTTCTCCTCGCTGGACTTTCTTTTGTAATATCATCAACGCATGCAACAGGTTGTCCGGACGGGGCGGGCACCCGGCGACGTACAGGTCGACGGGCAGAAACAGATCGATTCCCTGCACGACGGAGTATGTCCGATACATCCCCCCGGAGGAAGTGCAGGCTCCCATGGCGATGACCCATTTGGGATCAGGCATCTGATCATAAATCTTTTTTACAACCCGGGCCATCTTGTAGGTGGTGGTTCCGGCGACAATCATCACGTCTGCCTGGCGGGGAGAAAATCGAAATACCTCCGAACCAAACCGGGAGGCATCGAAGCGGGGACCCGCAAAGGCCATCATCTCAATGGCACAGCACGAAATTCCCATCGGCATCGGGAAGAGGGAGTTTTTTCTGCACCAGTTGATGGCATCCTCAAGCTTCGTCAGCATCAGGCTGTCGCCCAGAGCATTCTCTAATCCCATTCCAACGCTCCTTTCCTCCAGACATAGAAATATCCGACAAGCAAGATCAGAATAAACACAAACATTGTGACGAACCCCATCATCCCCAGTTCGTTGAACGCGACGGCCCACGGATAAAGGAACACGACCTCAATATCGAAGATAATGAACAGAACGGCGACCATGTAGAACTTGATGGAAAATCGTTCCCGGGCCGTGCGGACAGGCTCCATACCGCTTTCATACGTCGACAATTTCTCCGCGCTCGGACGTCTGGGACCAAGCCACTCATTGAGCTTCACCATCACGAGACCAAACAGGGCCGCTGCGCCCAGCATCATGAAAATCGGAATGTAGCTTTCTAACATAAACTCGGAAAATGCGAAAAAAGTGACGATGCTCGATTCAGAAGTTTAGAGAAAAATGGAGTGAAAGTCAATGAAAGGAGACGTGAGGGGTTAGATCCACATCAGGAACTCTTGTTGAAAAGGCCCTCATTTCTGACTGTCAACGAATGCGTCCAAGACGATCTTCAGATGCAGGAAGCCCTGTCCGAGATGCTCTTCGCCAAACGGAGCATTGTCGGGGTTTCCCTCATCGTCCTCCATGAGCGCCTGCGTGATGTAGCGAAGGACCTCCGGCTCAGCGGAATTGAGCGCCATCGCCTCTGCCGCACTGAAGAAGTCCCCCTCGGAATCCGATGCCATCTTCTCCAGCAAAGCTTCGTTAGCTTTTTCAGCATGCGTCAGTCCTTTCTCTGTGACCTTTCGCAAACCGGTCGGTTTCTGCTTCATGAGATGCCACACAACGACTCCGGCAAAGAAAAATGCCTCAGATTCCTCTTTGTCGAATCGTTCGTTTTCGCTCGAGGCAAGAAGATAAGCAAGAACAAACGGCTGCTCCTTGCTCATTTGCTTCACCAACGCCTGAGCCTGCGCGGGATCCTGTGCCGAAAGTTTTTCAACCGTTTGGCTGATTGTCTTAGCCGATATCATAGAAGTCAACCCCTTTTTCCTTTCTCATTTTTCATTCCCCGTTTCTCCCACGCTCCGCGGCTCGTTCCCCTCCCTCTGCCCCCATGCTTCGTCGCTCCGCTTCTACACGTGTTTTATCTTAGTTCAATCCTCACACCCTCCAGGGGCCAGCGCGCACGGAGTTTGAGCGTATCCGGATGCACCACAAAGCGTTCCGAAGCTACAAAAGGAAAGGACTTTCCTGCATCATACATACCGTTGTTGTTGCTGTCCCGAAAAGCGTCGAGAACATAGCTGCCTTCAAGGAGTCTCCCGAAGACAAAGCTGCCCGGAGTTTCCAGTTTTATCTGCTGAGATGCGGCATCGCGCCTGCCGATGTTCGATGCACGTAGGAGAATCGCCCCCGCCGTATCACTCTGATTCCAATCGACAACTGTCCCCTCGATGCTGCTGAATCGGTCCGCATCAAGCGTCTCAAAGCTGACCGTCAGCACGGTATCCTTTGGCCGATTTCCCGAATAATCCTCGAGAATCCCCTGCCTGATCAGAAGCCGGTACCATGACAACCCGGCTAACTCATGTTCCGGGCGAAACGAAATCCCTGCGCTCCCATTCCACCCTCCGACCGTTGCGACAGGACGATTCAGACTGTCCCTCAATTGAACAACGTCCCCCCAGTCCACACTCCGTACCGGCTCACTCAAGGTCACTTGAACTTCAGACATTAACAGAATACTACGGGAACTGTCGGGGGGCAACCAGCGCAATTCTGGCGCTACTGTATCGGGTACAACAAGCGGAATGAAGTCAAGCGAATTTGCCAGCGGGCTGATTTCATGGCCGACGGAATCGCGAACCCCTTGCACGGTCAGCCGAAAGGGCGAATTCTCAAACGGACGTTCTGTCAACACAAAGACAGAATTGAGTTTCGGCACTGCGGGGGCCACATCACTCACCTCGAAAGACCGGATTCCCGCCGTGTCCGAAATCAAAAACGCACCGGAGCGAATTGTCGCGATATCAAGATTCTTGGAAAATTCAGCCACAATCATCCGTTCGTGAATTGCATCAACCTTCACGAGACGCGGCGCCGTCGTATCTTCCCGGGCCAAACGAAACAGGAGCCCGGTCCGAAGCGTGTCGGAGTCCGAGAGGCGCATATCGGCCTGAGATATGCCGATCTCGTCCGTTTCCGGATCATACAGCAGGTTCTTGTATTCGTCACGGATTGCAAACAACCTGTACGCGCCAAACGAAAGATGTCTGAAAGAGAACTTCCCGCTCTTGCCAGTTTGAGTGATATAATCCGGCTTGGAGGATTGTGGGTCAAGGGTGTCTGGATTCAGACCGTCAAGCCTGTACGCAAACACCATCACTCCCGCAGCCGGATCATTCCTGAGGGCCGAGTACACCGTCCCATCGATGCCTCCCCGGTCGATCTCCCCCCCGGTCGCGAAAGCAAGGATAAACGCTTCCGCCATTCTGTTTTTGTTTCTCGTATCCACAACATCGGTTCCGACCGTAACGACATACGTTGTGTTCTCCCTCAACCTTTCGCTAAAGGCGATTTCCACTTCTGTTCCGCTCCAGTCGAATTCAAGAGGACCCACGAATGGAGAAATGAATACCGACTCTTCGAACGATCGTCGGTCGACGTATTCGTCGAACTCAAAGGCTATCCTGCTATCGTGGAAAAAGGTGGTATTGGGAGCGGGATAAACCGAAATAATCACCGGCGGGTCGGTATCGAGAGGTCCGCCGGACGGTGGAACCTGGCCGGCGCAAGAGACAAGACAAAAGCACCAAATCCCAATAACGAAATTCCAAACAAATCCGAAATCCGAATGAAAGAAATTCAAAACGGCGCTGTTTTGATCATTTCCGATTTCGGTCATTTGAACCTTGTTTGAAAATTCCTGCCCGCCTGCAGAAGTCTTAAGTGCCAGGCGGGGGTGCTTGAATCTTGGCACTTACCTGGTTGAAGCAGCAAATCTCAATAACCAAATTCCAAACAAATTCAAATTTCACAATGACAAAAATTCAAAACAAGCTCTTACGTTTCGGTCATTTTGACTTTTAGTCACTTGAACCTTGCTTGAAAATTCCTGCCCGCCTGCAGGAGTCTTAAGTGCCAGGCGGGGGTGCTTGAATTTTGGTGCTTACCGTCATTTCCCATGCCCGACCTTCTTCTTGCTCAAGGCTTCGTTCGCTTCAATATAGTTTGCCCCAACGGAACCGGATGCTCGGATGAGTTGTCGACAATATTCCAGGTTCGCTAGATCCTTCGGAACTTTTCTGACGAAATCCCGGACTCTTTTGGCAAACGCCTCGGTGCGCTCTTCAAGATCATAGTGTTTCCTCATGTTCCCCCCAAAGGTGAAGCACCAAATCTCAATGATCAAAAATTCCAAACAAATCCGAAATCCGAATGAAAGGAATTCAAAGCGGCGCCGTTTTAGTCATTTCCGATGTTGATCATTTGAGCCTTGTTTGAGATTTGATGCTTGAATTTTGGTACTTAATCTCTACCCTCCCTGCCCAGCCCGCTGCATCTCGCGCCGGACTCTCCGGTAAAGCCTGATGGCACGCTGATGCTCGGCATAGTTCGTACTAAATGTGTGCCCTCCCTGTCCGTTAGCGACAAAAAACAAGTATCGATGGTCAACGGGATATAACGCCGCCAGGATGGCTTTCCTCCCCGGATTGTTGATCGGCCCCGGCGGCAGCCCGTAATGGAGATACGTGTTATAGGGAGATTTGATCTTTAGATCGCTGAACAAAAGTCGACGGGGGCCGTCCTGCAAGACGTACTGAATAGTCGGATCGGCTTCCAGCCGCATCCGCCTCTTCAGGCGGTTGTGATAAACCCCCGCTATCATCGCACGCTCGTCATCAAGTTGCGCCTCGCCTTCGACGATCGAGGCAAACGTGACTACCTCGTGCATCGAAAAACCCCACTCTTCCTGGCGAGCCCTGAGTGAGTCGTGGTAGAAGTTTTTGAACGCCGCGACCAAACTTTCTACAATCTGTTCTTCGTTGGTTTGCCAGTGGAAAAAATATGTGTCGGGGAGAAGATATCCCTCCAGCGTCTCCCCCGGTAATCCAAAGGCCTCGGCCGTTTCCCTATTGCTGCATAATTCCGCAATTTTCGCCGAATCGACGCCGAGTTCCGCACTCAGCCGTCTGGCAATACTACGAACCCGCAGTCCCTCCGGGATCGCGACGGGAATGAGCTTTCTCGAGGCCCCATCGCGTAAGTCACGCAGAATGCCAAAATTGGATACCCCGCTTTCAAAAACGTAACGTCCGACCATCATTTCCTTCGTCCAACCGAGAATCCTCCCCGCAATGCGGAGCCCCAGCCGGCTGCCGACAATTCCTTCCGCCGCCAGTGATTCCACCACTGTGTTGAACGATGCGCCACGCGAAACCGTGATCGTCCGCGTTGACGGCGAGGAAAACCAATTCGGCCACCAAAACACCCAAATGAAGAACACGACAAACAGTAAGAAGAGGGCTGAGGGCGGCACCATCCACCGCCGGAACGTCCCGCTTTCCAAAAGTTTCTTCAGATCAAGCTTCATTTCTTTGCAGACCGCTGCGATTTCCCTCGCATAGTGTGCCCGCTCATTGAGGAGTTTCACGAGCTCCACATCAATCGCGTCGATCTTTTGCCTCCACGATTCCAGCGAGTTTTTTGGCTCTTCCTTCATGAAGCCGGCCTGAGCTTGTTCATAAACCTCACCGCTGCGTTTACCGCTTCCTTTTTCGTTTTGGCGCCCGCCATCGCGTCGATCATCGCCGATCCGACTACGGCCCCGTCAGCATGGCGCCAGACTTGTCTCACATGGTCGGGATTTGAGATACCAAAACCGACGACGAAAGGTTTACGCACATTGTTTTTCACGCGCAAAAGGAACGAATCGAGACCCCCGTTGTCGCCAAGCTCGGTCCGTTGTCCCGTGACGCCAGCGACAGAGACGCAGTAGGAGAAATCCGTTGAATAATTGTCGATCATTCTGATTCGCTCTTCATTCGTCGTCGGCGCGATGAGAAAAATGTTGCTCACAGATGCTTGCTTCGCCGCTCCCACGAGCTCCGACGCCTCTTCCGGCGGAAGATCCGGGACAATCAAGCCGTCGACACCTGCCTGACTGGCGTGCTGTATGAACCTTTCAACCCCATACCGGAGAATCGGATTCATGTAACCCATGAGAATCACGGGAAGATCCTGTTCCGATCGAAATTCTCTTATCGCCCGAAGAATGATCGTCAATGAAACTCCGTTTTCGAGGGCTACCTGGGAGGAATATTGAATTGTTTTCCCGTCGGCCAGTGGATCCGAAAAGGGAATTCCCACCTCAATCAGGTCCACTCCCGCCTCTGCAAGACCGTTGAGCAATGGAAGCGTCACACCCGGGCGAGGAAACTCCGGCGTGAGGTACGGGATCAGTGCTTTCTTACCCGACTCTCTCAACCGGCTGAACTTCAAAGCAATCCGATTCATATCCCTTGTTCAGTCATATCGTTCAAAATGAGGAGTCTCAGGGGTTCCTCGCAAGAGAAATCGCTTCGCACAGGCACGATTGGGCGCGGAATCGGCGATTTCAAAGTGGAGATCTGTTCAAGGTATTCATGGATCGAGACGCTATCCGGTTTGCGCAATCTCAAGGTTGGGTTCGGCGGCAAGTTCCGGACTGGAAAATATCCCTTCTCGTGCCTTGAGGTACCCCATCATCGCCACCATAGCCCCGTTGTCGGTGCAGAACTCGAATGCCGGCACACAGAGCACAAGGCCCGCTCGACCAGCCTCTTCTGAGAGCCGCCGTCTCAATTCCGAGTTTGCCGCCACCCCTCCGGCGACCGCGATGTCCATTACACCGAACTTCCGGGCAGCCAGGAACACCTTTTGAATCAACACATCAACCACCGCCGACTGAAAACTTGCACAGAGGTTGGCGAGAAGCCGTTTGTCGTTCCGAAGGGTGTCCGTCGTGATTCGTTCACGTCGGAGGTAATAGAGCATGGAGGTCTTGAGTCCGCTGAAACTGAATTCAAACGGGTGATCTTCCAAATAAGGGCGGGGAAAGGCCACAAAGGCGGGATCCCCCTCCCCGGCAAGGCGGTCAATAGCAGGTCCTCCGGGATACCCGATCCCGAGCATTTTGGCCACTTTGTCGAAAGCTTCCCCGGCGGCATCGTCTCTCGTTTCACCGAGGAGTGTGATATCCAGAGCGGATCTTACGAGGCAGAGCTGAGTATGGCCGCCCGACACCGTGAGGTTCACGAATGGGAAACTCGGCTTGGGGTCTTCGATCAGATTTGAGACGACGTGGGCTTCCATGTGATTGACCCCGACAAAGGGGATTCCGCGCCCCATCGCGAACGCTTTGCCAAAGCTGAGCCCTACCAGGATTGAGCCGATAAGTCCTGGTCCGTAAACAGATGCGACAACATCAATCGCATCCTTTCCCACGTTGGCGTTGCGAAGAGCCTCCTCGACAACGGGAATAATCAGTCGCTGATGCGCCCGGGAGGCCAATTCAGGGACAACGCCACCGTATTCCGAATGGAACAATTGGGTCGTTGTCACATTCGAAAGAATCGTTCCATCCCTCAGCACGGCGGCAGAAGTTTCGTCGCATGACGTTTCGATTCCAAGCACGGTCATAGGGTGATAGTATAACCAAAAAATCAGCCTCTCGCAACCAACAGCCGCATAACGGTTTGAAGGAAGATTTGTATTGCCTCTTGGAATGATTCTGTGTATATTTGTGCACTTCAATATCTTAGCCGGGTTTTCGATTACGGAGTTTTTCATGGCAAGAATGTGTGATATTTGCGGTAAGAAACCGATGGCGGGAAACAATGTGAGTCACGCCCACAACCGTACGCCTCGGAGGTTCCTCCCGAATCTTCAGCGCGTGCGCGCAGTCGTGGGGGGTAATGTGCGCCGTCTGACTGTTTGCACGAACTGCATCAAATCAGGCAGAGTCCGTAAAGCCGCCTAGATTTTGATATTGTTTGTGGAAGAGAAAGAATCCCGCACCCCCCCGCGGGATTTTTTTGTTGGATGCAGGGAATGCCTGAAGCTGACTAGTTCAATCGACAGAAGCGCATGAAGTTCTCCTTCTCACCGCCAAACCAGCTCACGATCCTGCGAATCCTGCTGACGCCGGTATTCCTCGCCTTCCTTTTTTCGGCCAATCCGGTCCTCCGCCAGCTTTCCCTTCTTATCTTTATCGTCGCTCTCCTCACCGATTGGTACGACGGGTGGGTCGCTCGCCGCTGGGGATATATCACCCGGTGGGGTACGTTCCTCGATCCGCTTGCCGACAAGATTGTTACTTCCGCTGCACTGCTCGCATTCGTCTATCTTGACATCGCTCCTGCCTGGCCGATCTGGATCATCGTTGTTCGGGATATTGCCGTCACGCTGCTCCGGTCATATTCAGAATTCAAAGGGAAACGTTTCGATACATCGAAATTCGCTAAAACAAAAACCTTTCTTCAGTTCGTCGTGATTTATTACGTTCTCCTCCTCCACATCGCCAATGAAACCGACTTCTTCCATTCCCGGTTCGGTGCGACCATCGACGTGTTGCTTGATCATACCCTGATCTACGTCCTGACTGTTTTGATTGCCGTCATCACAGTCTGGACCGGTATTTCCTATCTCATCGATAACCGGAAAACAATCCGTGAGCTCACGACATTCTCAAGCCGGGTCACCGAGTCCCGCTGACTCTTCGTCTCCCCTTCAGCCTGAGCGTCAGATTTCATGGACCGTCAAGATATTTGCCTCGGGGCTGTTCACCGGATATTCGCCCATCGCCTCGGGCACAGTTGCAAGCGCTCTTGCAACGGCTATCTACTTCATCCCCGGCTTTGAACACCCCTTTTCCATCATCCCGGCTTCGTTTCTGACATTCATCCTCGGTGCAAAGGCCGCGGGAATCATGGAGGAACGGTTTGGCCACGATCCTGCGGAAGTCACAATAGATGAAGTCCTTGGAATGTGGATCTCCTTGATGTTCTTGCCGAAAAGTGTTGGAATTGCAATTCTCGCGTTTCTTGTGTTTCGGGCGCTGGATATCGTAAAACCCTGGCCGGCAAGGAAATTCGATTCGATTCCGGGTGGGCTGGGAATCATGTTGGATGACGTCGTTGCCGGTTTCTATACCAACCTCCTGATGCATCTTGCAATTCGTCTCGACCTCCCCACACTCTTGCCTTTCTGAGGGGCGATTTTCATCTTGTTTTCATGAACGCTGAAATTATTTCAATTGGCGACGAGCTGCTGATCGGTCAGGTGATCAACACCAATCAGGCCTTCATTGCCGAAAAGCTCAATTCCGTCGGAATTCCCGTTTTCAGGATGACAACCGTCGGGGACGACAAGCAACAAATCCTGACCCTCCTGAAGCGATCATGGAACGAGGCAGAGGTCGTCACCGTGACGGGTGGACTCGGCCCGACTCACGATGATGTCACGAGAAGTGCGATTTGCGATTTCTTTGAAACGGATCTTGTCAGAAATGACGAGGCCTTGCAGAACATCGAGCGGATTTTTTCCGCGCGGGGACTTGCTGTGTCGAAAATCAATGAAGATCAAGCCTTAGTCCCCAGGGGGTGTTCCGTCATTCAGAACAGACATGGGACGGCTCCAGGTTACTTTTTTAATCGGGATGGGAAATATATGATCGTTATGCCGGGGGTGCCATACGAGATGACCGCGATGATGGAGAGTTTCGTTGTTCCGCATTTCACCAAACACATTACCGGTCTTATCATCCGGCACAAAACTCTGAAAACGACGGGAATTCCTGAATCACACCTTGCCGAGAAAATTGGCGATGCATCGGCGTTTGTTCTCCCGGGATCCGGTGCGACGTTGGCTTATTTACCAAGTCCGCTGGGGGTTCGGCTTAGAATATCAGTCCGGTCTGCTTCCATGGAAGAGGCGGGACGCAGAATTCAGGAAATCGAATCAAAAATAAGGGAACTGGCCGGCAAATATGTCTACGGTGAGGATCAGGAAGAACTGGAAGAGGCTCTTGGAAGGCTCCTCACTCAACGAAGGCTTACGATTGCGGTGGCCGAATCATGTACGGGGGGGTTGATCGCCGATCGTCTTACAAATGTTCCAGGAAGCTCGGCATATTTCGAGCGGGGCGTCATATCGTACAGCAATGCTTCAAAGAAAGACGAGCTCGGCGTATCAGAAAACGATCTTAAGGCGCATGGTGCGGTCAGTCGAGAAGTTGCAGAGCGCATGGCGGAGGGGATTCGCAAAAAATCCGGAGCTGACCTTGGCCTTTCCACAACCGGAATTGCAGGGCCGAGTGGGGGGACGCCGGAAAAACCTGTTGGTCTGATCTGGATTGGATATTCAGACGAAGAACACACCATTGCGATGAAATTTCACTTCGGAACAGATAGAAGGCGCTTTAAAGAGCGCGCGTCACAGGCTGCGCTCGAGCTTGTCAGGAGAAAGCTCCTTAAGATCGGATAGGTTCAACGATGCCGGCGCTTCGAAGTTTCATTGCCCTCCCCGTTCCTGCAGACCTCAAATCCGAAATCGCTGCACTTATTGCAGATCTTCAAAGCATTCCTTCAGATGTAAAATGGGAAGACCCCGAAAAGCTTCACCTCACGCTTCGTTTTCTGGGAAACGTAGATTTGTCGTTTGTGGAAGAGCTCTCGCAGTCGCTCCGCGGCCAACTCAGTTACCATTTTCCGTTTGAGATTACATACGAGGGCCTTGGAGCATTTCCGACATGGGCGCGGCCTCGAGTTATTTGGATCGGTGTGAGAGCCGACGAATCGTTGAGCGCGCTTCAAAGGACCGTCGAGGAAGTTGTCATCGGGCTCGGCCGGGAAAAAGAGGATCGTGAGTTCCATGCTCACCTCACGATCGGCCGTGTGAAAGGATTTCGTCATCTGGATCGCTTGACAGCAAAGGCAAAATCTGTTACCTTTGAGCCGGTCTCGACTCTTTGTAACAATGTCCTCATCGTAAAGAGCGAGTTACATCCAGCCGGATCCAGGTACACCGTTATTCACTCCATCCCTTTGAATTTGTAACCGGAGTTTTCATGGCAGAAACCAATTCCAGAGAAGCCCGCATGCAGGCGCTGAAGATCGCGATCGACCAGATCGAAAAGCAACACGGCAAGGGCGCAATCATGAAGCTCAGCGAGGGGCCTATTGCCAAGGTCGACGTGATTTCCACGGGATCGATCTCGCTGGATGCCGCATTGGGAATTGGCGGAGTACCCCGTGGTCGCGTCATTGAAGTGTTCGGCCCGGAATCTTCCGGGAAGACAACTCTCTGTTTGCATGTTATTGCCGAAGCGCAGAAAACCGGCGGTGTCGCCGCCTTCGTGGATGCCGAACATGCCCTTGATACTGCTTATGCGAAAAAGCTCGGCGTCGATGTGAACAATCTGTTGCTGTCGCAACCCGAATTCGGAGAGCAGGCGCTCGAAATCGTCGAGACTCTTGTGAGGAGCGGGGCGCTGGATGTCATCGTCGTGGACTCCGTGGCTGCCCTCACGCCGCGTGCGGAAATCGAGGGTGAAATGGGGGATCCTTCCATGGGAGTGCAGGCGCGCCTCATGTCGCAGGCATTGCGGAAACTCACCGCCGCCATCAGCAAATCCAAGACGAGTGTGATTTTCACGAATCAGCTGCGACAAAAGATCGGCATCATGTTCGGCAATCCGGAAACCACCACCGGGGGGAACGCACTGAAATTTTATGCATCGGTGCGACTGGACGTTCGGCGGATTGAGGCCATCAAGGACGGCCAAAGCGTGGTTGGAAACCGCACGCGAGTCAAAGTCGTAAAGAACAAGGTCGCTCCCCCCTTCAAAGAGGCGATTTTTGACATCCTGTATAATGAGGGGATTTCAAGACTCGGCGACCTGATCGATGCGGCGGTAGATCAGGGAATTCTGGAAAAAAGCGGATCGTGGTTTTCTTACAAAGGCGACCGTCTCGGTCAGGGACGAGAGGCGGTGAAATCGTTCCTCCAAACGAATCCGAATGTTTCGAAAGAAATCGATACCTCGCTTCGAAAGAAGATAGGCTTGTTATCAGACGACCCTGCTGCCCCTCCCGCAGCAAAAGCTGAAGCACCTGCTCCCGCCTCATCCAAGCGAGCAGCAAAATCTTAGCACTTTTCCCTTGTACATAACCAAGATTCTCCGCAAGAAGGCGCGACAGCCGGTCTACGCCGTCTACGTTGACGGCTCGCTGGCGTTTGAACTGAGCGACGAAGTGCTGCTCAAGTTCGGACTGAAGACCGGAGACAAGATCGATGAGCAGGCGGTCGAACGCATCTCTACCTCCGAAGCGTTCCACAGGGCTCAAACCTTCGCCATCAACTATATCTCCTACCGCCCCCGGAGTTCCAAGGAGGTCCTCGATCATCTGCGCAAGAAAGGGTTTTCTCCCGACTTCGGAAGGAAGATCGTCCAGCACCTCCAGAAACAGGGGCTCGTCAACGACGTGGAATTTTCCCGGATGTTCGTGCGCGACAGATTGAAAAAGAAACAGGTCGGCAAAGCCTGGATCCGCAGGGCTTTGTACGAAAAAGGAGTATCAAGCCACATCGTCGAGAAGACCTTCAAAGAATATGTTTCCGACGACGACCAGGAGCTTGCGGCCCATCAGCTTGCGGAGAAACGACTGAGGCTTGCCGGGGGCTCGTTCGAAAAGCTGGACGAGAACAGAAAGCGGAAGCGACTCTTCAACTACCTTCTCCGGCGGGGCTTCTCCTCCGAAGTTGCCCTGAAAACGGTAAGAACTGTTCTCTCATAGCCGTGCGCACATTTACAGCCAACAGACCCATCCTGAAAGTTTCTTTTTTGCTGGGTCTCCTCCTCGCCGGTTTCTGGGTCGCCTCGTTCGTTCCTTCCCTGGTCCTTGCCCTCATTCTCTCAACGCTCCTTGCCTTCGTGTTGAGACCCGTCGTGAAGATCCTTGAGTTTCGCCTCGGTCTACGCGGGAGCATTGCTATCCTCTGCGTGTTTCTTCTCGGAGGAGGCACGTTTGTCCTCGCTGCCATTGAGCTCTTTCCCGTACTTGTCGATCGCATCGAGACGCTGTACAATCGATTCAGCAATTTTCCGTTCCAGGCAAAACTGAATGAGGCTGCCCACGATCTCTCACGGCACGTTCCGATCGCCGACGCCGTCACCGTTTCTGAGCGCGCGAACTCGTTCATCGCAGAGGCGGTCGCGTCTCTGGGTCAAACCGTCGAGAACATCTTCTCTACCATCGCCATTCTCGGCATCGTCCCCTTCATCACGTATTTTGTTCTCGCTGAAGGCGATCGGGCTCTGAAGAGGCTTATCGAGCGGGTTCCGAACAAGTACTTCGAAATGACCCTCAACGTCCTTTACAAGATTCAACGCGATCTCGTTGGATATCTTCGCGGATGGATCCTCGACTCCATCATCATCGGTCTCCTGAGCGTCGCCGGACTATGGCTTATCGGCATCGATTATCCGGTCGTCATCGGATCTCTCGCCGGCATCGCCAACCTTGTTCCCTATCTCGGTCCGGTTGTGGGGGCGGTACCGGCATTTCTCGTTTCCGTCACCCAGTTTGGCGATTTCCGAATGCTTCTCCCTATCGTCGTCCTTACCGTCGCCATCCAGACTATCGACAACATCGTCGTACAACCGCTTTGTTTCGCGAAGGCCGTCGACATGCATCCGCTCACTGTGATCCTCGTTCTTGTTGTGGGAAATGAGCTGATGGGAGTGGTTGGCATGCTTCTGGCAATTCCTATCGCAACCATTTTGAAGGTCTCAACCGTCGAAACGTATTGGGGACTGCGAAACTATCAAATCACTGCCTGACCCGTAAAAGAGAACCTCTCCACCTCCTCTTTTCCTTCCGTACAAAAAAAAGAGGCTTGTCATCAAGCCTCTCCGTCGACACCTCGTTTCACCGGTCACACGCAGACATGTTCCCGAATATGTTCCGGAATCAGTCGACGATTTGAGACGACACCGTTCACCAGCGCCTTGACAACATCAGCAAGAAACCTCCGATAGGACGTATACACGGATGAGCCGGCAGTTTCGAACTCCTCATGGAGGATCTTGTGAACCTTGGGAAGATTATACCAGGGCACACCGGGGTAGAGGTGATGCTCAATGTGATAGTTAATGTTACACATCAGGAAGGAAAGCACCGGATTCGTGGCAACCGTCCTTGTGTCTGTCATTTCGTTTCCGCTGGTCGTCATTCCGTGTTCCGCTATGCCCCGGATATTCGCGACCTGTCCCGCGACCAGAAGGGGAATCAACCAACCCTCGACCATCCACGCGGTCGGGATGAACAACCACCCGAGCGTGATAACTCCAACCATGGCCGCAAACTCCGCGATGACGCCGATCCGTTCCTTCGGCGCGCCGTTTCGGACAGCGTTCACGGGAACCATGATCAAGTAAAGATAGACAGAGAAAAAGAACACGAGGACATAAACCCATCGGAGGATCGCTGAATCCTTGCTCACGTTCTCAATGTCATCCGGATCCTGCGGGCTTCGAAGGCGCTTGTGGTGAATCGGATGCATGACCCGGTACCCCAGACCGGAGAAGAGAATCGGGATACCACAAATGAAGCCGATCCAGCGATCGATCTTTGGATTTCGGGTGAACAGATTATGAGAGGATTCGTGGGAAAGCACCGACAGCGTGCTCAGCGAGAGGCCGCCAATCAAATAGCCGAGGATACCGACAACGATATTCTCAGAGGCGATCGCTATCCACGCGGAAATCAACCAAAGACCATAGTGCAGAGCCAGGACCCAGTTCCATCGCCGATCCAACATGTGCAAGGATCGGATGGCCTGTTTCTTCTCGGCGGGAAAATCCTTCCGTCCAAAGATTTTCGTCACATCTCCGCCTGGACAAAAATAAAGATCGCTGGGCCTCTTGACCACAACCGATAATTCGGATATCATACTATTTTCCCCTCGCGCTTAGGTCAATATGTTTACTGCGCAACAAAATCACCCTTTCGGAAGTTCACATTGCGATCTCGACCTGTCGAGATTTTTCTCTAAAAAAAACCACTTCACAGGTGAAGTGGCCTGGCTCCAACTCTTGAGAGCGTGCTCTAAGTTGGCTTGACGATGCCCGGCCCCACTGAACGGACGACAGCGCTGGCAGCGACAAGCTTCAGGATATCCCACCAGGAGAAAATCAAAAACCCGCTGGAAAAAGCATCTCCCCATTCCATCCCTGTCACTGCGCCTAATTGAAGCGTCCCCAACACAAAGACGGCCAACAGACCCAGGGCCATCGAGAACGCGATCCACCCGAAGGACCAACGAATGGAAAGAAGCCACCCGACAACAAAGGCCGCGATTGGAAATGAAAGCAGATAGCCTCCTGTCGGACCCAGGATCCTCGCAAGACCAAAACCGGCCGATGAAAATACAGGAAAACCTACGATCCCCAGGCCAAGGTAGAGCACCATACTGAGAGATCCTTTACGCATGCCGAGCAAGCCCCCGGAGAGCAAAACAAAGAATGTCTGCATCGTGAAAGGCACTGGTTGATGCGGGATCTCAATCTGAGCCCCGACCGCAGTCAAGAGCGCAAATGTGACAATCCAAAAAGCCTTTACGGCAGCGTGTTCGCTGGTAAGAGCAAGTGACTTCAAGGCATAAACACGTGTTGGGGGCATTCTGTCAGACTCCGGGGTTTTCGTTGGGCTTAAAAATGTATGGAAACGCGCTTTAAAAAACAAGCATCACTAACTTCTTGCGCACGACAAGGCAGCTCAACCCCGTGGTAATTTCGAATTGACTTCGAGCCGTTTTTTCCGTATCTTTTTTGCCCAACTCGAAGACGAGTTGGGTTTTGTTTTTTGGAGATCGTGCCTGCCTTGGCCTTTCCGGATCTCACGTTTACGAGGTGCCGACATTCAGGATCGGGGGGAGGGGAAGTCGCCCGCTCGAAAAATGGTTCTTGGGGTGTAGCCAAGTGGTAAGGCAGCGGCCTTTGGAGCCGCCATTCCCAGGTTCGAATCCTGGCACCCCAGCAGATGGCGTGGTCATCGACCGTCTACGACAAACGCGATGAGCAAATTGAAAATATTCGCCGGCCGGGCGAATCAACCTCTGGCCGGGTTGATCGCCAAGGAAGCCGGGATCGCCCTCGGTGAGATTGTAATTGAAAATTTCAGCGACGGAGAGATTTGGGCGAAATACGCCGACAATATTCGCGGGGACGATGTCTACATCGTGCAGTCCACGCAGCCGCCGGCAGACAACTTGCTCGAGTTGCTGATCCTCATAGATGCTGCCCGGCGCGCCTCGGCCCGGAGAGTGACAGCAGTGATTCCCTATTTCGGGTACGCGCGCCAGGACCGGAAAGATCAACCAAGGGTTTCGATCAGCGCAAAGCTGGTCGCGAACCTTATTACGTCTGCAGGGGCCGAGCGCGTCATCACTATGGATTTGCATGCCCCCCAGATCCAGGGATTCTTCGACATCCCGGTGGATCACCTGTATTCTTCCGCGATTTTCACCGATTACTTCCGGAAGAAAAAAATACCCAAGCTGGCGGTCGCATCGCCTGACGTCGGCGGTATCAAGATGGCCAGATCGTACGCAAAACGACTCGAGGCCGACCTGATTCTTATCGACAAACGGAGGCCAAGGCAGAACGAAGCGGAAGTGATGAATATCATCGGCCAGGCACAGGGAAAGAATATTCTGATCGTGGATGATCTGATCGACACGGCGGGAACCTTCTGCAACGCGGCCCAGGCGCTGAAAGATCACGGCGCTCTGGATGTCTACGGAGCGTGCACGCACCCGATCCTTTCAGGCAACGCGGTCCAACGGATCGAGGCTTCACCCGTGACAACCGTCGCTGTCACGGATTCAATTCCCGCACAATCGAAGTCCGGAAAAATCGAAGTACAATCGGCGGCAAAGCTCTTCGCGGAGGCGATTATCCGAACCCACAATAATCAATCGATCAGCTCGTTGTTTGACGTTGACAAAGACAAGAATTAACGAGGAGAAGTGCGCTCATGTCAGAAATAACGGTTCACGCAGAAATTCGGAAAGAAGTGGGAAAAAGAACGAAGAGGCTGAGGTTCGCCGGAAAGGTCCCGGGGATCTACTATGGTCATGGCCAGAACAATATCCCTGTGATGCTTTCAGAGCTCTCGCTCCGCCCCTTGTTCAGGACCACGGCGACGCATGTCATTAACCTGAAACTCGATGACGGCTCGAGTCACACCTGCATTCTCCGGGATATCCAATTCGATCCCGTCACCGACCAGCCTATTCATTTCGACCTCTTTGGTCTGAGCGCAAATGAGAAATTAACCATTGAAGTGCCGGTTGTTCTGAAGGGAACGCCGCAAGGCGTCAAGGACGGGGGCACGCTTCAGCATGTCATTCACCGACTGCGGGTCTCCTGTCTTCCGAAACATATTCCCGACCATATCGAGCTGAACGTTGCGGATCTGAAGATCAACACGTCGATTCACGTCAAGGATCTGACCATCGAAAACGTGCACATTCTCGAAAATGAAAACAGCACAGTCGCAGCGGTTGTGCCTCCGACCGTGTTGAAAGAGCCTACGCCTGAAGCGCCAGCAGTTCCTGAGGGTCCGATGGAACCGGAGGTGATCGGAAGGGGCAAGAAGGTTGAAGAGGGCGAGGAAGTTGAGGGTACTCCTGAGGCCGGCAAAGAAAAGAAAGAAGAGAAAAAGAAGGAAGAAAAGAAGTAGCTCCCCCGATGCATCTTCTGGTTGGTCTCGGGAATCCCGGCAGGGGTTACAGGGGTACACGGCATAATATCGGGTTCGACGTGATCGACAGACTTGCGGATAAGCTGTCGATACCGCTCAGAGCCGGCAAGGGGGAATACCTGATTGGATCCGGTTCCGTTACAACATACGAAATCGGACTCGTTCAGCCGCTGACGTTCATGAATAACAGCGGCGAGGCTGTTCTTGACATCCGGGATCGGTTCGATATTCCCCTCGACCGGTTCCTCATCATCTGCGATGACTTTCAGCTTCCTCTGGGGCACTTGCGGCTCCGCCCCGAGGGAAGCGATGGTGGGCATAATGGGTTGTATTCCATTATTTATCACTTAAAGTCGACCTCATTTCCGCGTCTTCGCTGCGGCATCGCATCGGATCTCCTGCCGCCAGACAAATCGCTGGCGTCCGGGTTCGTTCTCGATTCTTTCACTGCGGCCGAAGCCCCCCTTGTGGACGACATGCTCACCCGCGCGGTCGATGCATCACTTTCGTTTATCGTAGACGGCCTTGAAAAGACGATGAATCGTTACAACCAGAAACCATCACTCTAACACAAGGAACGATACTCCATGGAAATGCTCACACACTGGATACCTGGAATCGGCGGTGTCGGACTTCTGGTCGCCTTGATCATCTACTGGAATCTCAAGCGCCTTCCCGATGGAAACGATGTGATGCGCGGAATCGCTTCCCAGATTCACGTTGGCGCAATGGCCTTCCTGAAGAGAGAGTATGTTGTCTTAAGTGTCTTTGTTTTGGTCGTCGTTGGCTTGCTCGGGTGGTTCCTCGGCATCGAGACAGCTCTCGCCTATATCAGCGGCGCTCTGTGTTCGGTTCTCGCCGGGTTCTTTGGTATGCAGGCCGCGACAAAGTCCAATGTTCGGACCACCGAGGCCGCGCGTTCCTCGGGACAGGGGAAAGCTCTCCTGACCGCTTTTGACGGGGGGGCGGTGATGGGAGTCAGCGTTGCAAGCCTTGGATTGCTTGGCGTCGGAACTTTCTTTCTCCTGTACGGCGACCCCGCGCACGCGAAAATCATCAACGGATTCGCAATGGGCGCTTCCTCAATCGCCCTGTTTGCACGCGTCGGGGGCGGCATCTACACAAAAGCCGCGGACGTGGGTTCCGACCTCGTCGGCAAAGTTGAAGCAGGCATTCCCGAAGATGACCCGCGGAACCCCGGCGTGATCGCCGACAACGTGGGCGACAACGTCGGCGATGTGGCCGGAATGGGAGCCGATATTTTTGAATCCTATGTCGGAGCCATTATCGCAACCATCGCGATCGGGGCCACTCTTCTCCCTGAAGGACTGACAAGACTCAAGGCCGCCGCCGAAGTATCGGACGATTCGATCAAGTCCATCCTTATGGCCCTCCCCCTTGTGCTTGCTGCGATCGGCCTCATCGCGTCGTTTGTCGCGATTGTCTCGATGAGAATTCTGAAGCAGTTTTCCCCCGCCGCAGCACTCCGATACTCCACCTTCATTGCCGCCGGATTGTTCCTACTCGGAAGTCTCTGGATTATCCGAACGGAAAGCGTGAGCAACAACGTCTTCTGGGCCGTCTTGTTTGGAACACTCGGCGGGATCCTCATCGGATTGATCACGGAATACTATACCTCCGCCGCGCCGGTCAAACGAATCGTCCTTGCAAGCAAAACAGGAGCGGCAACCAACATTATCCAGGGCCTCGCCGTCGGACTCGAGTCAACGGCGTTGCCGGTCCTTGCGATCTGCGCGGCGATCTTCGTGTCAAATCAGGTCGCGGGGTTGTACGGCATCGGGATCGCCGCGGTCGGAATGCTCGCTACTGTGGGGATTACGATGTCGGTTGACGCTTACGGGCCGATTGCAGACAACGCCGGAGGGATATCCGAAATGTCGGGGCTTGGTCCAGACGTGCGAAAGATCACGGACGGCCTCGATGCTCTGGGAAACACAACGGCGGCGATCGGCAAGGGGTTTGCTATCGGGTCCGCCGCCCTCACAGCACTTGCGTTGTTTGCGGCCTATTCCCAGGCCGTCGACGCCAACTTTCTGAGACGGGGACTCGCCCCGCTCCGGATCATCATCACCGATCCCACTGTCGTCATCGGATTGTTTGTCGGGGGCATCCTCCCATTTTTTATTGCGGCACTGACGATGACATCGGTCGGCCGGGCTGCGGGAAAGATGGTTGATGAAATACGGCGTCAATTTCGGGAAATCCCCGGTCTCCTCGAGGGGAAGCCCGGAGTCAAACCCGACGCGGCACGCTGCGTCGACATTTCAACACGGGCGGCCCTGAAGGAGATGGTCGTTCCCGGAATTTCCGCCGTCGTTGCACCGGTGCTTGTCGGATTTCTTCTTGGGCCCGAGGCCTTGGGTGGAATGCTGGCGGGCGCGACGGTCACGGGCGTCCTGCTTGCTCTTATGATGGCAAATGCCGGAGGAGCGTGGGATAATGCAAAAAAGGCGATCGAAAAGGGGGAGGTCCCGGGTGAAAAGAAAGGATCCGACGCTCATAAGGCCACCGTTGTGGGCGACACCGTGGGCGATCCATTCAAGGATACATCCGGCCCTTCCATGAACATTTTGATCAAACTGATGTCAGTCGTTTCTCTTGTGATTGCACCGTTGTTATGAGAACCGGCAACTCACACACACACAACCCTGCTCTCGCCGCACAAGCCGCGAGGGCCTATTTTTCACACATGTCCAAAGGGAAATCTCATGAACCAACAAAGTAAACGGTCGTATGAAACGATCTTTATCGTTAATGCGACGCTCGACGACGCTCAGATCGAGCATCTCATCGAGAAATTAAAGGAATTCCTTGTCAAACAAGGATCGGACATCCAATCCGTGGAGAGCTGGGGACGCAAGCGTCTTGCCTACTCGATCCAAAAAAAGAACAACGGTTTCTACGTGCTGTGCGAGTTTTCAGCCGGTCCGGAGATTGGTGCAAAACTTGAGCGCTACTATGCGCTCGAAGAGAATGTCATACGCTTTCTGATCGTTCAGCTGACAGATAAAGCGCTTCGTGCACGGCGAGAAAAGGCTGCCGCTGAAACAGAAACCCCGGGGGACGAACCGGCGAAACCGCTGCCAAAAACAACTCCTCCGGCGGCCGATAACGCGGATGGGGAAAACAATGCCGCTTGATGTCAAACGACATCCTTTCGCCCATCCTTCCACTTACTGACTGGAGAATAAAACAATGCAACGAAGATCAACACCTGGCCGGGGACGGCCAATGGGACGCGGCAGAACCACAGGGCGCGGCGGTCCGCGGGGACAGCAAATCCGTAAGAAACGAGTCTGTCGGTTTTGTGAAAGCAAAGAAGTCTATATTGACTACAAAAACGAGAAAAAGCTTCAACGGTTTATCTCAGAACAAGGACGGATTATTCCGAAGCGAATCACCGGGACGTGTTCACGACATCAACGCATGCTTGTTCAAGCCATCAAACGGGCCCGCCACCTTGCTTTGCTTCCCTATGTCTCGGAGGCTGTAAAATAGTGAACAGCATTTCCACCAAAGGAGATTGAAGATGAAAGTGATACTACGACAAGACTTCAGCCAACTTGGTAAGATTGGTGACCTCGTCGAGGTGAAGGACGGCTATGCCCGGAATTACCTGATCCCGCGCAACATCGCTTATCCGGCCACAGAAAGCAGCGTTCGCATGTTGGAAGAAGAAAAGAAACAGAATGCAAAGAGAGTGGAAAAGGAGCAGAAGGAATCGGAAAAGATTGCAGCGGAGCTCGGCAAGCTCTCCATCACAATCAAGATGAAGGTAGGAGAGGACGACAAACTGTTCGGCTCCGTTACCTCCCAGATGATCGCAGATGCCGTGTCCGAGAAAGGAATCCGGATTGAAAAACGTCAGATCGAACTCGAGGAACCAGTCAAATCCCTCGGCATCTATGACGTGAAGGTCAAATTGGATGGCGGAGTCACAGGCATGGTGAAGGTTTGGGTAGTGAGAGAATAGGATTCCCGTGAATCGAGTCGTTCTGCAGGCGTCGGAGATCTTTACATCCGACGCCTTTTTGTTTTCCGGCGAGCGATGGAACCGGCGTGGAACCGCCCATTCCTTGACTTTTGGATTTAAAATTGAGTACCTTATAGACAACGATTGAACGATTTTCTCCTTTTTTTGCTTTTTTTCTACGAAAGTCGCCATGTCTGCAAAAACAACTCAGAAGCTTGATGAAGTAACAATACGTTTTGCCGGTGATTCCGGGGACGGAATGCAGCTCACCGGAACCCAGTTTACCAACACGACCGCCCTCCTTGGAAATGATCTGAGCACGCTCCCCGATTATCCGGCCGAGATCAGAGCTCCCCAAGGGACCCTCTTTGGCGTGAGCGGCTTTCAGATCCACTTCGGAAGCAGGGAGATTCACACGCCGGGGGATCAGTGCGATGTTCTGGTTGCCATGAATGCAGCGGCCCTGAAGGTGAATCTTGGGAGTCTCGTCGATGGCGGGGCAATCATCGCCAACACCGAAGGATTCAACGACAAGAATCTCAAGCTGGCGGGCTATACGGCAAATCCTCTCAAGGACAGATCGCTTGGAAAGTACCAGGTCTACGAAGTCGATATTTCCAAGTTGACGGCCCTTGCATTGCAGGACATGAACCTTTCGAGCAAGATCGTCGACCGGTCGAAAAACTTCTTTGCACTCGGAATGATGTATTGGATGTATGACCGCCCCGTCGATTCGACCCTCGAGTGGATTCAGAAGAAGTTCGCCAACAAGCCGGAAATTATGGAAGCCAACACTCGGGTCCTGAAGGCGGGATGGAATTACGGAGAAACGACGGAAATCTTCACCGTCCGCTATCTGGTCGGTCCTGCGAAGCTGGCGCCGGGAAAATACCGCAACATCACAGGGAACGAGGCAACGGCCTGGGGCCTGATGGCTGCGGCCAGGAAAGCAAATCTCGATCTCTTTCTCGGTAGCTATCCCATCACTCCTGCGAGCGACATTCTCCACGAGCTTTCCATCTACAAGCATTTCGGCGTCAAAACGTTTCAGGCGGAGGACGAAATTGCCGGGGTGACATCGGCCCTCGGAGCCTCCTTTGGAGGCGCGCTTGGCGTCACCACCACAAGCGGCCCCGGAATAGCACTGAAAACTGAAGCGCTTGGCCTTGCCACGATGGTCGAGCTTCCGCTCGTTGTGTGCAACATTCAGCGCGGCGGACCGAGCACGGGCCTGCCGACTAAAACGGAACAGGCAGACTTGCTCCAAGCCCTCTACGGGCGAAACGGGGAAGCGCCTATTCCCGTTTTGGCCGCCTCAACACCGGCAGATTGTTTTGAAACTGTTTTCGAGGCCTGCCGGATTGCCATTAAGTTCATGACTCCTGTCATCTTTCTTTCCGACGGCTACCTCGGGAACGGATCGGAACCGTGGCTGATTCCCGACTATGACAAGATGCCGGACATTTCACCCACGTTTCGCACAAATCCCGAAGGGTTTCTTCCTTACTTGCGCGACGAGGTCACGCTCTCCCGTCCGTGGGCTATTCCCGGAACCGCCGGGCTGGAACACCGGATCGGAGGACTGGAGAAACAACACCTCACGGGTAATGTCAGCTACGATCCTCAGAACCACGAAATGATGATAAAACTGCGGGCCGACAAGGTCGAACGGATCGCGAATGACATCCCTCTGGCCCAGGTTGACGGCGATGCCGAAGGGGCCCTCATCGTGGCTGGCTGGGGAAGCACCTACGGGGCGATCCGAAGTGCCGTTTCGCGTATCAGAGACACGGGCAAGAAGGTCTCCCATGTGCATCTACGATACCTCAATCCCCTTCCGAAGAACCTCGGCGAAATCCTGTACAAGTTCAAAAACGTCCTGGTTCCGGAAATCAACATGGGTCAGCTTTCCAAGCTCCTGCGGGCGAAATATCTCGTTCCCACGATTAGCCTGAACAAAGTTCAGGGACTCCCCTTCAAGGCCATGGAGATTGAGAATAAGATTGAAGAAATTCTGAAAGGTTCATCATGAGTACACTCGTAGAAGAAGCGATACGCGCCAATCTGGCTCCGGAAGGAAAATTGACGGCGAAAGACTTTCAGAGCGACCAGGACGTGCGCTGGTGTCCCGGCTGCGGAGACTACTCGATCCTCGCACAGACGCAGCGGATCATGCCCGATCTCGGAATCCCTCGCCATACAATGGTCTTTGTTTCCGGAATCGGGTGCTCGAGCCGATTTCCGTACTACATGAACATGTACGGCATCCATGGCATCCATGGACGTGCGACGGCCATCGCCTCGGGACTGAAGATGGCCCGTCCGGACCTTTCCGTCTGGGTAGTGACCGGCGACGGTGATGGACTGAGCATCGGCGGCAATCATCTGATCCACCTCCTGCGACGAAATCTGGACATCAAGGTCCTGCTGTTCAACAATCAGATCTACGGCCTCACAAAAGGGCAGTACTCGCCGACATCCGAGACGGGAAAGATCACAAAATCGACTCCGTATGGATCGATCGATTATCCTTTCAACCCCGCGTCTCTGGCGCTGGGGTCCTCGGCGACGTTTGTCGCCCGAACAATGGACCGCGATCCGAAACACATGCAGACCGTCCTGAAACGCGCGGCCGGACACCAAGGAACGTCCTTTGTTGAGATCTACCAGAATTGCAACGTGTTCAACGACGGGGCGTTCTTTCCATTTACGGAGAAAGATTCAAAGGAGGACAACGTCGTCTTTCTGGAACACGGCAAACCGTTGATCTTCGGCAAAGAAAAGGACAAGGGTATCAGACTGAACGGGTTCACTCCCGAGGTTGTCTCTCTGAAAGACGGAAAATACTCGGCCGACGACCTTCTTGTCCACAACGAACACGACACGACGCTTTCATTCATTCTGGCAGACATGACATACAAGCCGAACCTTCCACGACCCATCGGCATCTTCCTTGCTCTCACTCGGCCCTGCTATGAACGAGAAATGCAGCATCAGATTCAAGCAGCCAAAGAAAAGCGCGGCGACGGAGACATGAAAAAACTCCTCAATTCCGGAGAGACGTGGGTCATCAATTAGGTGTGTAACCCTCTGGCAAAAGGTGTGGTCTTTCTGTATAGGATCACACCTTTTTCTTTTTCGAGTCCATGAAATCCCAGTTCGAACTCTTTCGGAACTTAGTTGAACACAGCGACCAGTTTGTTCTCACGACGCACGTGAATCCCGACGGTGACGGGCTCGGCAGCGAACTCGCCCTGAGTCGATATCTGAGATCCCTCAAGAAGCATCCGACCATCCTGAACCACAGCTCCACTCCTTTCTCTTATCAGTTTCTTGACCATGAGAACGAGATCGTCACATTCGACCCGGGCCCCCATTCCGCAGTCCTCGCCGACGCCGAAGTTATTATTGTCCTTGACACCAATCAGCCGAGTCGTCTTGCGAACATGAAAGATCCCGTCATGGCGAGCAAAGCCAGGAAGGTGGTCATCGATCACCACCTTGATGCCGATCCTTTTGCAGATCTCATGATCCTTGACGAGTCGGCGGCCGCGACGGGACAAATCGTCTACAATCTCCTCAAACACCTGAAAGGCCCTTCGTTTACACCGGAGATTGCCCAGGCATTGTACGTCGCCATCATGACGGACACGGGATCATTTCGCTTTCCGAAAACAGACAGCGAGGTTCATCGGGTCACAGCAGCCTTGATCGAAAGCGGGGCGGATCCCGTATCGGCCTATCAGCAAATCTATGAACAGTCGCCCCTGGAAAGAATTCACCTCCTGGGCCAGGTTCTCGCGTCTCTGAAGACCGCCCACAACGGTGCAGTCGCGTATCTTACCGTGACTCAAAAGATGTTCGCACGCACGAACACTTCTGAGCCCGACGTTGACCAGTTCGTCCCCTACGCTCTTGCGCTCAAAGGCGTCCGGATCGCACTGATGTTCACGGAGCTGCCGGATCAGATTAAAGTCAGTTTCCGATCAAAGGGGGATATCTGGATCAACAGGCTTGCTCAGGAGTTTGGGGGCAACGGACACAAGAATGCCGCGGGTGCTCGGATCGTCAACGGAACGTTGCGTGACGTGATCGCAAGCGTACTCGACAAAACCCATACATATCTCGATTGATGAGGATTCCATGAAACTGTCCTTCCAGTCACGCAAGCCCACAGCCGTCGAAGCAGACGTTCTTGTTACGTTCATTCACCAAAGCGAACCAGAGCGATCCAGGGACCAGGAAGGATTGGTCAACCTCTTTGGCGAAGGCGCTATCCCTCCTCTCTCAATCCGGGATTTTGCGGGAAAGGAAAACGAAACGGCGCTTGTGTACGTTTCGGAGGGACGACGTCACAGACGTCTTCTTCTCGCAGGCCTTGGAGAACAACGACAACCCTCTCCGGAACGATACCGCCGATCAGCCGCCGTGGCTGCCAAAAAGGCAAAAAGTCTGAAGGCGGCAAGCATGCTCTTCATCCTTCCCCTTCTGAAAAAGGCTGCCGAAGACGTCATCATGGCGCTGGGCGAAGGCGCATTGCTGGGCCTCTATCGCTTCGACAAATATGTTTCGAAACAGAAAGAGGAAGAGAAACGTCTTTCGGAAATCATCTTCGCATCGGAAGATAAGAAGATTGCGGCGGCGGCAAAAGCAGCTCTTCACAGGGCTCAGATCATTGCCGAGGCAGTGATCCTGGCCCGCGATCTCGCCAATGCCCCTGGCAATGAGATCTATCCGGAAACCCTGGCAGAAGTAGCGGTCCAGTCAGGGAAAAAAGCCGGATACAAGGTCAACGTCCTCAACGAAAAAGAGATCGAAAAACTCGGCATGGGGGGGATTATGGGCGTCTCCCAAGGAAGCACACGACCGCCCCGGTTTCTCATCCTCGAATATGGTAGACCGTCAAAGAAGACGGTTGTCCTTGTTGGAAAGGGTGTCACGTTTGATACCGGCGGGATTTCAATCAAGCCGTCGGCGAACATGAGTGAAATGAAGATGGATATGTCGGGGGGTGCGGCGGTGATCGGCGCGCTGGAAGCTGTATCACGTCTTAAGCTTCCGGTACATGTCATTGGGCTGATCCCTGCCGTGGAGAACATGCCAAGCGGAAATTCCATCCGCCCCGGGGATATCCTTCGGCATTACAACGGGAAGACCTCTGAGGTGGACAATACAGATGCAGAGGGAAGACTCATTCTGGCAGACGCCCTTGGCTATGCTGAACGATACAAGCCTGCCGCCGTGATCGATCTGGCGACGCTGACCGGCGCCTGTGTTGTAGCGTTGGGCCATCACGCAACCGGAATGATGGGAAACGACGCCGGATTGATGAAGAGGTTAAAGGACGCGGGCGAAGCAACCTATGAGCGCGTGTGGGAGCTGCCCCTGTTTGACGAGTACGAACGGTTGATCAAAAGTGATGTTGCCGACGTCAAGAATGTCGGAGGACGATGGGCCGGTGCGATCACCGCAGGCTGGTTTCTCCGAAAGTTCATCGGAAACTATAAGTGGATACATCTTGACATCGCAGGAACTGCAATACTTGAGGAGAACGGAGAATATAATCAGAAAGGCGGATCCGGAGTCGGCGTGCGTCTCCTCACCGAGTTTCTCAGGCACTGGAAGTGATCCCCGAGACAAGCGATCATTGCCTTTCCCCCTGGTTCTCCCTATTTTACACCCGGGTCGCCATCCATGAGTTCTTTTTCCGCGACACTCGAACAGGATCTGAAAAGCCGTGTGAAGGGGAACTGTTTCTTCGATCTCCCCAGCCGAAAAGAATATTCGAGCGACGAGAGTTGGTACCGCATCATCCCGGTTGCCGTCGTTCAACCGAGGGATGCTGAAGATGTTCAATCAGTCGTTGAATACTGCCACGAGAGGGAAATCCCGATCATTCCCCGCGGCGGCGCCACAGGACTGGCCGGGCAGGCGATCGGGTTGGGAATCATCCTGGACTTCTCCAAACATATGACCGGGATTTTTGACATCACGCCGGACAGCGTGAGGGTGGAGCCGGGTGTCGTCCTTGCCGCGCTCAATGAGAAGCTCGACGCCACGGACAGATTTTTTCCCATTGATCCCGCCAGCGGCAATCGATGCACGATCGGCGGAATGATCGGGACGAATGCAGCGGGAGCGCACGGAATCAAATACGGCGCGATGAAGCAGACGGTCAAGGAATTGAAGGTCGTTCTTTCAACCGGTGAAATCGCGATTCTCGGAGAAGCTGATTCTCCCGCACCGTCAGCCGGTCCGTTCTACGACTCGATCGTCTCAGAACTGACTCCCCTCCTGTCGGGAAACCGGGATTTGATCCACCAACGATATCCCGACGTTTTGAAGAACTCGTCAGGATATAATCTTCACGATGCATTGACGGCTACGGGAATCGATTTCCGCAAGATTTTGATCGGCTCGGAAGGTACCCTCGGGATCGTGGTCGAATCATCTTTGCGAATTTCCCCACGTCCGGCTCATCGAACCGGGGCTCTGGCATACTTTGACACAGAGGAAAAGGCCGTCGACGCCACAATTTTGGGCCTGGAGCATGATCCATCGGCGATCGAAATTCTTGACGACACCTATGTTTCCCTTGTCAAAGGGATGCACCCGGAGTTCGACGCGCTCATCCTTGATGGCGCCCGGGCGATGCTCTACTTCGAGTTTGAAGGAGACTCGCCCGACGACCTCAGCCGGAGCCTGATGCAATTGAACCGGTCACTCACTCTCACGCCGCCGATGAAGTTCATGCCCCTCGTAAAGAAGGAAGAACTCCGCACAGTCTGGAGGCTCAGGGAGGAAGCGAGCAGCATCATCAATAGCCAGAAAAGCCGCGGCAAGACCTCGTTTGTTGAAGACGTTGCCGTTCCCCTTCGATCCCTTCCGGCCTACGTCAGGGGGCTGACTGATATTTTGCGGCGAAACGGGATCGGATTTTCCATCTACGGACATGCCGGCGTCGGAAACATCCATTGCGCGACTTTTGTTGACTTGAAAAACCTCGAACACTACAAGGTCGTGGACCGCATTGCAAGTGAAGTGTATGCCCTCGCACGTTCCCTGGGCGGAACGCATTCAGGAGAGCATGGCGACGGTCTTATCCGGACTCCTTTCCTGGAAGATCTCTACGGTCCCGAGATTTATGCTCTCTTTGGAAAGGTCAAGGACGCATTTGACCCCAGGGGTATTCTCAATCCGGGAAAAATCATCGGCCAACAAAGCGCGTCAATCCTTCATGATCTCATCATTCAATAGGCTTCTTTTCATTACTTCTCTTTGGCTTACAGTTGCCTCGGGCCAGCGCGGGGTTCCGTCTGGCGAGGAACAACAACGCCTTCCTGTCGTTTCCTTTGAAGCCATTCCGTTCTTCACGGAAGACACCGCTCAGTCGTTTGTCAACATCCATTACCGGATTCCGGAAGAGTTCTTCGTTGTTCAACGAAGCATTGAAACTCTGCGACTTTCGGATTTTGTCGCGAAAGGCGAGCTTCTCATAGAGCTGCGCGACAGCCGGGGAAACTCCACCGCGCGTGAAATACGTTCAATCATTCTCCGAAGCTCGGAAGCGCAAGGCGAGAGAACAAAATCTTCCGACCTTCAAGGAGCCTTTTCTCTCAAAGTCCTTCCGGGGACATACTCGATCTGGTTTACGATCGATGATCAGCAATCCGAAAGAACGTTCACGAACAAGAATCAGACCGTTACCACTCGCGGCCATCAGACGAGTGCGCTGGATCTCTCAGCCCCGGTTCTTTGCTTCGCGTCTGCAGACAGCGTTGGGAACCCTTTGTACGAAGCGCTCAATCACGGCACGGATGTTTTTTTTGGCGAAAAAGGAGGATTTCTCTTTCATCTCTTCGCGCCCGTCGCCATTGACGATCTGTCTGTTCGTTTTGTGATAAAGAACCAACCTGACATGAAGGGGTTGGAATTGCAGCAATTCGACGGTGGGTCTTTGGTCCTCCATCCGGGAATTGTGAAACTTGCTCCCCGGAGCGAAGACGCAATGCTTGCGTTGCGGGAGCCTGTTCGCTATGTGATTGCCCCGGCCGAAAGGGGCTGGCAAAGCGTCTTTGTGCCGCTTCCTCTTGAGAAACTCCAGCCTGGACAAACAAGAATCTCGATGGAATTCCAATTTGGCGAGTCCAAAAAAAGATTTGATCGGACGTTCCGCGTGTTGTGGCCGGACAGACCCCGTTCGTTGATGGACATTGATCTCGCCGTGGATGCACTCCAGCATATTGCCTCGGAAAATGAAATGGCGGCATTCCGAACTTTTTCCGACACACGCTCCGTCAGAGCCCTCTTCGATTTCTGGAGAAAAAAGGATCCCGACACCCTGACAGCGTATAACGGCATCATGGCCGAATACTATCGACGCGTCGACGTCGCCAATCAACAATTTTCGAGCCAGCGCAGCCCGGATGGCTACAAGTCCGACCGCGGGCGAATCTACATTCTGTACGGAGCTCCCGCCAATACCGAGCGTTTGTTTTCACCTCACCATCCCCCCCGGGAAATCTGGACCTATGGTTCCCTGCAACGGCGGTTCGTGTTTGAAGACCAGGCGAAAAATGGTGTCTATGTCCTTGTTGCCGCGGAGGAGTTTTGAAACCGGTCGTTGCCATCACCATCGGCGATTTCAACGGGATCGGTCCGGAGATCGTGCTCAAATCTGCAACACTGCCGGCGATACGTCGCATCTGTATCCCCCTGCTCATCGGGCCCCTCGGCGTCTTTGAGCACATTCGATCTGACATCAAGCTGAAGGTAAAGCTTGAAAAAGCTGCTGCCGTTATTTCGGCACGCCAGGCGATTCCTGTTGTTGATGTGGGCGACGGCATTGGAGCCGACGTTCAACCCGGGAGTCTCTCAAAAACCGCGGGAAAATCAGCCGGTCTTGCTATAGAAACCGCTGTAAAACTCTGCCTCGACGGGAAAGCGCATGCGATGGTAACGGCGCCCGTTTCGAAAGAGGCCCTTCATATGGCCGGGTACAATTTCCCGGGTCAGACAGAAATGGTGACGCTCTTTTCCAGATCCCCGCGAGTCGCCATGATGCTTGTTTCGAAGACAATGCGTGTGGGACTTGTGACCATCCACGTGCCCGTTCGCTCTATTGTCGATCGAATCTCTAAGGATAAGATCGTTGAAAAAGCCCTCGTCGTTTTTGAGTCGTTGAAGAATGATTTCCGAATTTCTCGTCCCAGGGTTGCCGTTCTTGGTTTGAACCCTCACGCGGGAGAGCACGGGATCATCGGCACGGAAGAGAAGGATATCCTGGTCCCGGCGCTTGAAGAACTCCGAACGCAGGGCGTTGAGGTCGAAGGCCCCTTTCCCGCCGACGCTTTTTTTGGGAACAAAGCGTATGTACGGTACGATGCCGTTTTGGCCATGTACCACGATCAGGGGCTCATCCCTCTCAAGATGAGCTCTTTCGGAAAAGCCGTGAACTTTTCCGCCGGGCTGTCCGTCATCCGCACTTCGCCCGATCATGGAACGGCATACGACATTGCAGGAAAGGGAACAGCCAGTATTGACAGCATGATCGAAGCAATCAAGCTGGCAGTCCAATTTGCCGGCCACCGCCATGATTGAACTCCACGAAGTTTCAGTTTCGTTTGACGGCCAGCTCGTGCTTGAAGGAGCCGACTTTGCCCTGAAAGCAGGAGACTTCGTTTATCTTGTCGGCCAAACAGGCGCCGGAAAAAGTTCTCTCCTCAGACTTCTCTACATGGACCTCAAACCTCAACGAGGAACCGTCAGGGTCGCCGGATTCAGCTCCTCCTCCATCACCCGACGCGAAATCCCCTTCCTTCGAAGACGACTTGGCGTTGTTTTTCAGGACTTCAAGCTTTTGGAGGACCGGGATGTCTACGAAAATGTGGCCTTTGCACTCTATGTCACGAATACGAAGCAACGCGAAGTGAAGAAACGGGTGTTGTTGGCCCTCGCCGATGTCGGACTGAGCCACAAACGGCTGCAGATGCCGCATGAATTGTCCGGAGGGGAGCAGCAGCGGGTTGTCATTGCTCGAGCCCTCGTCAATTCGCCCCCGTTGTTGCTGGCGGACGAACCGACGGGGAACCTTGATCCAGCCTCCTCAAACGAGATCATGGAATTGCTTCAGAAGATCAATATGCGGGGGACGGCTATTCTGATGGCGACTCATAACTACGATCTGGTCAAACGATTCCCGGCACGTATCGTTCAACTGAAAGATGGAAGGTTAATGGACGTGGAGTTGAAAGAGAAGAGGTAGCGCGGTTGTGTCAGAATCAGAATTTTTGTAGAATTTCAGCATTGACAGAAGAAGAGGTCGGTAATAATTCTGAAAATTCTCCAATTCTGAGAATTCTGATTCAGATACAAAAGAAATACTTTATTTCACTTGCTCCACCCGCTTGACGCTCTCATGAGCAAGCATGAGCGCACGCTCAATACCGGCCCTGAGGGTCATCATCGACATGGGACATGAAGTGCAGGATCCGGTCAAACGAACTTCCACAATCCCCTCCGCTGTCACCCTCACCAGCTCGACGTCACCACCGTCTTCCTTCAAATAAGGACGGATCCGTTCTATGGTCTGTTCTACCGATTGGTTATTCATTGCTTACGTATTCAACAGAATTTCAATCTTCGGCATGGGAGGCGACATAACGTTCTGGATGCTGATTTGGGCAGCCAGGTTCCGCGCAATCTGACGGATCGTTTGAGCATGCGCCGATTTCGGCTCCCCGATGACGATTGGTATCCCTCGATCTCCGCCGATTCGAATTCCTGTATGAATGGGTATTTCACCAAGAAACGGAACTTGAAGCTCAGAAGCTGTTTTGCTCCCTCCCCCGCTGTCAAAGATATCCTCTCGTTGACCGCAATGGTTGCAAACGTAGTAACTCATATTCTCAACGATTCCAAAGACCGGAACATTGACTTTTGTGAACATAACCAGTCCTTTGCGGGCGTCCGCCAAGGCAACATCCTGCGGTGTTGTGACAATGACAGCTCCCGTCAGAGGAATCGTTTGCACCAGCGTGAGCTGAATATCTCCCGTGCCCGGCGGGAGATCGAATACCAGATAGTCAAGCTCCCCCCAATCGACGTCCGACAAAAACTGCTTGACGGCGCCGCTGGCCATGGGGCCCCTCCAGATTACTGCTTGCATAGGGTCGACAAGGAAGCCAATCGACATGACTTTGATGCCGTGTTTTTCGAGGGGAAGTAATTTTTGGTTTGCCATCTTAGGCCGTTCATCGATGCCCAGCATCAAGGGGGCGCTGGGGCCGTAGATGTCGGCATCAATCAGACCAACCCGCGCTCCATCCATTGCGAGCGAAACCGCAAGGTTGACTGCCACGGTTGACTTGCCGACACCCCCCTTTCCGCTCGCCACGGCGATCGTGTTCCTGACGCCCGGGATGATTGCGTCTTTTCGTTCATTCGCATGTCCTACCACATTGGACGTCATCTCAATGGCAATAGTCGCAACCCCTCGGATCACTGACCGGATCGCCTTCTCGCTCTCGGCCTTCAACTGATCCCGAACGGGGCACGCCGGCGTTGTCAGCTCAAGCCGGAAACTCACGTCCCCCCCCTTGATCGAGAGGTCTTTCACAAACCCGAGCGACACAATATCTCTGTGAAGGTCCGGATCCTGTACGGACCGAAGGGATTGAAGGATGTTCTCCCGTGTCAAATCAAGCATTTGAATTCCTCGGATTCATTCTTAGAAACGCTTCTAATATACTACAAATTGAACACTCAGACAACCTTCAAAGTTTCCGGCAGGACTCTTACCCCTTGATCACACCGATCGGAACAAGCTTCGCGACCTTTTTCGCAATCCCCGCGTTGTGCACGACGTCGACAACGAGATTCACATCTTTGTAGGCGTTCGGGTTCTCCTCTGTCAGACCGCTTTTTGAAGCTCCTCTCACGAGAATTCCTTTTTCCTTGAGTTGACGGACAAGTTCTTCTGCTGTAATTTCTTTCTTCGCCGCGTGACGGCTTTTCGCTCTTCCGGCGCCATGGCAGCTTGAACCAAACGTCTCGTCCATTGCTTGTTCAGTTCCGACAAGAACATAGGAAGAAGTCCCCATGCTCCCGGGAATCAGGACTGGTTGACCGACTTCGAAATACCTCCGTGGGATCTCCGGCCTGTGTTTTGGAAATGCCCGGGTGGCGCCCTTCCGGTGAACGAGAACTTTTTTCATTTCTCCCCCTACCTTATGGACTTCCTCTTTTGCAATGTTGTGTGCCACATCGTACACAATGCCGAGACCGGCATGACCCAGGATCCGGCGGAATGCTTCCCGTATCCAATGGGTGATCATTTGCCGGTTTGCGAAGGCAAAATTCGCAGCGGCCGCCATTGCCTTCAAGTAGTCCTGGCCCTCGGGCGACTGTATCGGAACGCACGCAAGCTGACGATCGACGACTGTGATCTTGTATCTCTTCATCGCCTCTTGCATGATTTCGAGGTAATCGGTACAGACCTGATGTCCCAGGCCGCGGGAACCTGTATGGATCATCACCACGATTTGATTCGGATGAAGACCAAAGACCTTCGCGGCTTCTTCGTGATACACTTCGGTCACGTACTGCACCTCGGCAAAGTGATTTCCCGATCCAAGGGTTCCAAGCTGATCCCGTCCGCGTTGTTTGGCTCGCTGACTCACCTTTGATGCGTCAGCATTCCTGATGCAACCGCTCTCCTCCAGGTACTCCAGGTCAGTGGCGGTTCCATACCCCGCTTCCACTGCCCACCCCGCTCCCTGCTCCAGCACCTTGTCGAGATCTTGGAAACTCAGTCCTACGATCCCTTTCTTGCCGGCTCCGCAGGGAATGTCACGAAACATCTGATTCAGCAAGGAATCCAAACGGCCCCCGATCGCTTCGCGCTGAACGCTGGAGGCAAGCAAGCGAACACCGCAATTGATGTCAAACCCAACCCCCCCGGCGGAGACAACGCCTTCCTGGAGATCCGAAGCCGCAACGCCGCCAATCGCAAACCCGTATCCCTGATGAGCATCGGGCATCGCAAGTGAGCGCCCCACGAGCCCCGGCAGCGTTGCGACATTGGCAACCTGCACCAGCGTTTGGTCACGCTCGATGGCCCGGATGAGCTGCTCATCCGCGTAGATCATTCCTTCCACCGTCATTCCGGGTTGGAATGATTTTGGAATGACGTACCGATATGTGTCCAGCTTTTTCATCCAGGTCAGATATCAACAAACACCGTGACATGAAAACCGTCAGATTCTTTTTTGATCGAAATCTGATGGTAGGTGACGGCCTTGACATCCAACCTCGGCCGGTGTTTCTTTTCATCAAAGGCTTCCCCGAAGAGTCGTCCTTCAAGCGAGGTTGGAGTCACGCTGGCGAGGCTTGCCCGTCCCGTCAGAAATTTCTCTCCGTCGAACAGATAGATCACTTCGGAAAGCAGTTTCACAAGCAGCCCCTCGTAGTCAGGACCTTGCAGGAGGACGGACTTTTCCACTCCAGGCTCAATCGTTATGGGATCGACCAGAGCAGAGACAAGCGCGAGAACGGCATTTTCGAATGCCCCGCCGATACTCTCACCCCAGGCTTCAATTCCCAGATCTGCCGGATGTTCAAGAATGCGGTAATGAGGGTCCATCGTAATCCTGGAACGAACACCAGTCGGCGGGGTTCCACGTCTGATTACACAAGCGTTTTCCCCGCCAGGATTTTCAGCGCCTCGAGATACAGGGCCGACGTTTTCAGAACGACATCTTCGGGCAATCTTGGGCCGGGCGGTTTCTTGTTAAAATTGACGGACAACAAATAGTCGCGGACAAACTGCTTGTCAAAGCTCGGCTGTGATCTTCCTTCCCGATACAGATTCTTTGGCCAGAATCGGGAAGAATCCGGAGTCAGAAGCTCGTCAATAAGAATCAACTCCCCCCCTTCATCAATGCCGAATTCCATTTTCGTATCGGCGATGATGATTCCTTTCTCCTCGGCAATCAAAGCCGCGCGCCGGTAGATCTCCAGGGAGAGTTCCCTCATCCGTTCCGCTCGTTCCTTACCCACAATTTCGACCATCCGGTTAAAGGAAATGTTTTCGTCGTGTGTGCCTACCTCTTCCTTTGTTGCGGGGGTGAAAATCGGTTCTGCCAACTTTGACGACTCTCCAAGTCCTGATGGAAGCGTGATACCGCAGACCAACCCCGATTCCCTGTACTCCAGCCAACCCGATCCTGCCAAATATCCGCGCACCACGCACTCGACCGGAAGCGCGCGGGCCTTCCTGACCCACATGCTGCGATCGGCCAGGTCATCCCAATACGGCTTACACGCGGAAGGAAAATCATACACGACAGTCGATCGGAGGTGGTTCTCAACGAGGTCGGCCGTGTGGCGAAACCAGAACTCAGAGATCTGGGTGAGAACCTTACCCTTGAACGGAATTCCCTGCGGCATGACGACATCGAAGGCGGAGAGCCGGTCAGTTGCAACAATAAGGAGGGAGTCATGAAGGTCGTAAATATCACGCACCTTTCCTCGACGGAGGGGACCCAACTCCCTGAAATGTGTATCATTGATTATCCGCTCTTGCATGAAGACTCACTCCCCGTACAGGTGCAGACCGGGCCGCGCAGGACTAATCGAATTTGCATTCAAACTCCAGCGCTTTTTCAAGCCTCTTCAGATATTCGTGACGGGAGATTTCTTTAGCACCAAAACGCGCAAGATGCGGGGTCAGAAATTGAGTATCGAGAAGCAGGAACCCTCGTTCGCGAAGACGGGAAACGAGAAACACAAGCGATACTTTTGAAGCGTCACGGGCAGACGAGAACATCGACTCTCCGAAGAAAGCGCCCCCGATGACCACTCCGTAGAGACCTCCCTCCAGACTCCCCTCTTTCCAGGATTCGACACTATGCGCGGAGCCCAGACGGTGCAGTTCGAGGTAGCTCCCGACGATTTCCTCTGATATCCAGGTTTCCGGTCGCTTTCCGCATTCACGCATCACAGCTTCAAAGGCCGAATTAATTCTGACATCAAAAACATTCTTACGGACAGTTTGCCGGAGACTCCGGGAGATCTTGAATTCATCGATCTCCAGGACGGCGCGCGGATCCGGAGAATACCACTCAATCCGACGCGTCCGCGGATCAGCCATCGGAAAGAACCCATGACGGTATGCGTTGAGCAAGAACGTCGGGTCGATGATCCCGGAGTGAACTTCTTTACTCTGCATGTTCCCGCCCTTCCGATTCCTTCACGTCTGCACGTCATTCACAGTTCGACAACAACCTTCCCTACACTCTTCCTGCTTTGAAGGAACTCGTGAGCTGAGGCAATCTGATCAAAGCGGTACACACTACCAATCTGCGTTTTGATGATCCCCTTTTCATACCACCGGATCAAGACTTTTGCAACTCGCTTGAAAAGCTCGACCTTGTGAGCCAGAAAGTACAGATTGAATCCGATCAAGGAGACATTTCTGGAGACAAGGCTCGGTGGGAAAATGACGGCGACACGTGCGCTTTCCATGAGCATCTTGACCTTGCTGATGGACCTCTTTCCCGTCATTGCGGCAAACCCGAACAACACATATCGTCCCATGGGCGCAAGCAGGTTCCAACCCTTTCGAAAAACGGAGCCGCCAACGGAATCCAGTACAACGTCAACGCCATAGCCGTTGGACTCCCGCCTGATAACATCCGCAAAATCTTCTGCCCGATAGTTAACCAGATGATCGGCGCCGAGTTTCCGGGCGACTTCGAGTTTCGATGCAGACCCGGCTGTGGCAAAAATTTCCGCACCGAGATGTCTGGCGATCTGAATCGCCATGGTCCCTACTCCGCCGGCCGCCGCGTGGAGGAGGAGTTTTTCATTTCGTTTGATGTTTGCAAGAGTCACGAGTCCGTGATACGCGGAGAACGAGGCAACGGAAAACGCCGCCGCCTGATGGAAAGTCATTTTCTTGGGGATGCGTGTCAGATAATCAGCCCGCGTTTTGACCACCTCGGCATAGGCCCCCTGCCTGCTGAACCCGAATACCCGGTCTCCTTTGCGAACACCCCGTACTTTTTTTCCAACCGTTTCCACAATACCGGCAAATTCAATGCCGGGAACAAATGGGGGATCCGGGATTCCCGGGTAGACACCCAGGCGGGCAAAGATATCCGCGAAATTCAGTCCAATGACTTTCACTCGTACAAGCACCTCCCCTTCCCCCGGCTCTGGCATCGGAAGGTCCTGGATCTTGAGGACCCCGGGCGGACCGAATTTCGTGATCACTGCGGCTTTCATCAATCACCAAAACACGTACCTACGGCTCGCGCGGCCAGGACCAACTGAGAATCCGCCGGGACTGTCCGCAACTTCAGGATTGCTTGTTTCACAGGAACTGGGACGACCTCCGTGCCCCTGAGACTGACCATGTGGCCAAACTTTCCCTCAGAGGCAAGCTGGAGGGCCATGGAGCCGAATTTAGTCGCAAGGATTCTGTCGTACGGCGTCGGGCTGCCTCCGCGTTGCAAATGTCCCAACACCGTTACGCGGGTTTCCAGGCCCGTCGCTTCTGTGATCTTCCTGCTGACGAGATCTCCGATTCCGCCAAGCCGAATGGGATCGGTTCGCTTGGAATCCTTTTCCTGAACCACGAGCTCCCCGTCTGCCGGTTTGGCTCCTTCGGCAACACAAACAATGCTGAACCTGCCTCCATGGCTGCTTCGTTCCATCACATATTCAAAGACCTTCTCCCAATGGAACGGGATTTCCGGAATCAAAATGACGTCAGCACCGCCAGCGAGCCCTGACCCGAGCGCGATCCACCCCGCATATCGGCCCATCACTTCGATAACCATGACGCGGTGGTGAGCGGACGCAGTTGTATGTAAACGGTCAATCGCTTCTGTCGCGACGGACAACGCCGAATCATAGCCGAATGTGACATCAGTCGAAGAGAGATCGTTGTCGATCGTCTTGGGAACCCCGATGAACGGAAACCCCAGATCCGTGAACTTATCCACGATATGCATGGTACCGTCCCCCCCGATGGCGACCATGGCATCAAGATTCCAATCACGAAAGTGCTGCATCGCGCGCTCCGAGCAATCCTGAACCTCGATTCCTTTTTCTGTCTCCACCGGAAAATGAAAGGGGTCCCCTTTGTTGGATGTGCCGAGGATGGTACCGCCCAGATTCACGATTCCGCTGACATCCCGTTTTGTCAGTTCCCGGATCCGTCCCTCCACCAATCCCTCGAATCCATCTTCAACTCCAAGGACGGTCGCTCCAAAATACGTCATTGCCGGTTTTGCCACGCTGCGGATCACCGCATTCAGACCGGGACAATCTCCTCCTCCCGTCAGAATACCTATTCGTTTGAGTGATTTCATGGCTCCTCAGGTTCTTGGATTTTTTTCAGCCCCTGTGACCGTCAAAGATACGCAAATATGAGACGCGATTCCAAACCAGCGCTCCCGCCTGGGGCAATCGAACAAAAAAAAGCCCCTTCCCGCAGGAAGAGGCCTCACAGAGGAAACCCAACGCGCTCTACGACGAAGCGGCAACCGATTCGGCCTCCTGTGCCTCCAAGCTCATCTGATATTTCTCTCCAAGCCAGGCCCCAAAGAGATTCAGGCAGAACCCCAGAATCAGGCCGAAGGCCAGGTAACCGCCCGAGACATGAAGCTCAAGCATGAATTCAAGAAATGACCAGTCCAGGAGGACCGCAAGGAATCCGGCGATCGCGGGTTCCTTGAGAGTGACGCCCGGTGATTTGTACGCAACGATGAAACCCGTGACGGTCAAACTCACGAGAAAGACTCCAAAGGCAACATTGAGGCTCAACCTGAAAAGCGGAGTAACCAGAAAGACGCCAAGCACATTCAGCGCAAATCCCAGGATGACGCCGACGATGACCCATTTGGCCTGAACATCGGTAAAGAGCCTCTTTGTTTCTTCCTCGCTGTGTCCCTCACTCCCCTGCAATTTTTCTCCTACCCACGCGCCAATCCAGCTGAGCCCAAAACCAAGTACCAGCAAGAGAAGATTGCGAAGAAGGTCCTGGCCGAGGGCCGCGCCGGTCGCAGACAGGAACGCGACAACAACGAGCGCAACCAGGCCCCCTGCGATACTGGCTTCCTTGATCGTAACGCCCGGAGACATGTATCCGACGATGGCCCCCGTCGCAATGAATCCTGCCAACAACACCAGCGCTTGAATCGGAGTGCTGTGAAACGTCGGAAGAACAATGAGAAACGAGGCGCCGGCGATCACGGCTCCGACAACGACGCCGACAACAACCCATTTCCACTGCAACCGTCCTGACGAATTTGTACTGCCGTTCATAAGAATCCTCCCTCATTGAAAGTGATCGGTGGGTTTCGAAACTCCGCCAATATTGGAAAAACAAGGCGGAAAAGCAACATGTTCTCGTGACTGGTAATTCGCTGTGGCTATGAGGATGAGGTCAGAAAGCAAAACATGAATGAGTGCGCGATCCTCTATAGAAACTCCCCCTGAAGTCAACGCAGGTAGGCCGATGAATTACACTGTAGAGACATGGTCTCAAGATGACAATTCTTTTTTTGTCACAGTGAAGACGTTCACACAAGAGCAGAATCTTCAGAAGGTGAGTCATCTGACTTATGGGCCCTCAGAGTCGGAATAACATTCCGACCTACACCTGCGGTGCTTCTCGGGGCTACTGCCCTCCCGAAAGGAGGCTGAGCTGCGAATGATCATCGTCATCTTTGGAGGGGGAGTGAAGGCTTTTCAGGCGTTCCGTGAAGTTGTTCAATTGTTTGTCGGCTTTGTCGTAGTTGTTCTTCGCATTGGTCAGATGGAGGCCAAGGGTTTCAAACAGATCGGCAAATTTTCCGAGCTCACTCCCCAACCGCTGGAGGTTCTGAAAGATTTCCTTCGCACTTTGCTCGATTTCCAGCCCTTTCAGTCCCAGCGCAATCACACGAAGATGCGCATAAAAACTATTCGGAGAAACAGGAACAACATGTTTCTTGGTCGCGTACGTGTAAAGCCCTGAATCCTCTGCAAAGGACTCGTCTTTGATGATCGTCTCATAATAGATGTTTTCTGCCGGAATATACATCAGCGCGAAATCAAATGTCCCTTCATCCGGCCTGATGTACTTCCCCGCGATCGCGTCCACATGTTTCTTCACGTCGGAAACAAACGTCCTCGACGCGACTTTTTTCTCCTGATCGTTTTTTGCTTCCACCATCTTTCGAAAATTCTCAAGAGGGAATTTTGCGTCAACCGGAACTTTCCCGCCCGCCGTTTGAATCACGGCATCGACCGTCTCCCCCGTGCGAAAACGATACTGGATGCTGTAAGCGTTGACCGGCAGAACCTGTTTCAGAAGATCTTCAAGGAGCAACTCGCCGAGTCCGCCCCGGAGTTTGGGGGCTTTCAGCATCTCCTCAAGTTTCGAGACGCTTTGACCCAATTCCTTGATCTCCTGCGTTGCTTTCCCAAGCTCCCCCAACTTACCCTGGACGTCCTGGATGACCTTCGCCGCGTTGTCCAGTCTTTGCCCCACCTGACCGGTGTTATTCTGCAGTTGCTGCGTAACGCTGGAAAGCTGTGTCGTCACAATCTGCAAATGCTGATTCACAGCCTCCGTCGTGTGCTTTAGGCTGGATGCAAGTTCGCTGCGGAGCGAATCGAGCTGCTGCTGGAAAAATGTGGCGCTCTGGAGCGGGTCCTGCGAGACCGACGGACGCCTCAGAAAAAGAACAATCAGGACAACCAGTCCGATGACAACAATGCTCAGCAGGATCGACATCAAGATTTCCATACGATTACTTGATAAAGAAAATAACGGTGACAAGCAAACCGACGGCGATTGCAACCCCGCGGGACTTCTGTCTCGAACGCTGTTTCAAGGCGGTCCACCCTTTCGCCACCCCGACCATCAGAGCCGCCAAGCCGATTGTCCCGGTCAGAGATTCAAGAAGCGTGAATGTGCGGCCAAACATTGTCGCAAGGCTCCGCTCGTTCCAGAATGTGCCGTAAATGATCAGAAGATGAGCCACGTAGACTAACAGCGTTTCCCGGCTCACGTCCAGGGGAACAGACCTCCTGGTTTCACGAAGTCGTGCGTACTGCCAGCAAACCGCCAGCAACAGAAGAACGATTCCAAAGCGTAACCCAAAGAATAACGGATTAGCGCGAATATCCGGAGAAACCAACGGAATTCGAACGGGAATGTTCGCCAAGGCGTAAAGAACGACCAACCCTACACCCCAGCCGGTCATCCGTCGAACAAACATTCGTTCCGATTCCGAATCCTCCACGCGAAGGTACCGGGCTCCCACCACACCTCCGAACAGAATGAATCCCGCCCATGGAAACAGGGGAAAGAGAGAATCATGCCGGCTGTTCATGTACGCAGCGACAGAAGGATGGAGAACCGTATTGAAATCGAATTCCCAGGTGAACGGAGCGGCCAATACCGCAGCGCTCCCCAGTATGAAGAGAAACTGCGCATACTGTTTTCCACCGTGCAGAAACAGCCGGGCGACAAACATGACGAGAAGTCCAAGAGCGATGCAGTGGAGAACGTCCGCCTGGTAAAATTTCAACCAGCCTGCGTCCGTCGTTTCTCGCACGGTCTGCGTGAACGAAAAGAAGGGAATGTGCAAGGCGTACCCGATTCCTAAAATCAGCGCGAGGCGGCCCAGTTGCCTCCGGAACGCGGAGCCGAAACTCCTGAACTCCTCCATTTTTCGCTCACTGACAACAGTGAAGACAAGGCCTGCAACAAAGAGGAAAGCCGGAGCAACAAGAC
>JACPLA010000074.1 GCA_016186715.1 Ignavibacteriales bacterium
CCCACGTCGGCAAGTTTGTCGTGAAGTTCTCCCGCCGTTTCATCGGCGCCAATGCGTACCCGCGCCTGAAGCACAATTGAACCCGTATCGACCGTTTCCCGAAGAAAAAACGTCGTCACGCCGGTTTCCTGTTCACCGTTGATGATGGCCCAGTGGATCGGCGCCGCGCCGCGATACTTTGGCAGCAAGGACGCATGGAGATTGAACGCCCCAAGGCGCGCAAGCTGATAGACTTCGGGAGGGAGAATGCGAAACGCAACCACAACGATCAGGTCGGTTCGCAAACGGGCAATTTCGTCAATGAACCTGCGGTCGTTGAGATTCTCCGGTTGGAACACGGGAAGGGAATTCTCAAGGGCGAAACGTTTGACCGGTCCGAGAGCGACTTTCTGCCCCCTCCCTTGGGGCTTGTCGGGAGCTGTGACAACCCCGGGAATCTGATAACCATGCTCGAGAAGAATCCGGAGGCTGGGGAGGGCAAACTCCGGCGTGCCCATGAACAAAATGGTCATTGGGAAGTCTTAAACCTCCACGCCGCCGGAACGCCGCCGCGCCGGCGCGGTCACCACAGAGTAACTCGTCTCGACTTCGCCTTTCTTGATCTTCCGTAGCTTGCCGCGCAGCAGACTCCGCTTTGCCCCCGAGAGATGATCAATAAACAGCACACCGTTCAGATGATCGATCTCATGCAGGATGACCCGACCCAGAAGACCTTCGGCTTCCAGCTCTTCGGGCTCGAAATTGGCGTTGCGGTAGCGAATTCTGACGGTCTCAGACCGCTGCACGTCGGCCCTGACGTCGGGGATACTCAAACACCCTTCTTCCATGGCCCAGGATCCGGATTCGGCCATGATTTCCGGGTTGATGAGAACGAGTTTCTCCGTGCCGCGTTCCCCCTTGTGCGACTGCTCCTGCTCTGCTTCTCCGTCCTGAGCTTCCTCTTCCAGATGCGAAAGGTCGATGACAATAACTCTCTTCATTTCTCCCACCTGGGTGGCCGCGAGGCCGATCCCGTTGGCTTTCGTCATTGTCTCAAACATGTCGTAGATGAGCTTGATCGTCGTATTGTCAAGCCCGGTGACCGGCTTTGCTGTCTGGCGAAGTGAGTCGTGTCCGTACAAATAAATAGGAAGAGTTGTCATCAATCGGATTCTGGGTGTTTCGTGAATGTACTATTGTTGACTCATCAATGCAATGTCAATCGGGAATCACGACAATGCGGCGCGCTCCCTCATATCGCTTCTTATAGTAGGAACTCTGCAAAGACGAAATGGTGACTCCGAGGTTAACGCTTGCGTGGGCAAACAGGTCGTCGCCGAGGTAAATTCCCACGTGTGACCCCGATTCTCCCGTGGTGTTAAAAAAAACGAGATCGCCGAACTTAAGATCTTGAAGCCGCACCGGGGTTCCTGCGCGAAATTGCTGGTTGGCGCTTCGGGGAAGTCCTTTTCCGATCGATTCCTGGTACACGGTCATCGTGTATCCTGAGCAATCCATCCCCTTGGGAGTCGCCCCGCCGTATACATACGGTATCCCCATATAGCGGGAAATCGCTCTCATGATCTTGCTCTGATCGATCGGGGTGATCGCCGTGTTTCTTTCCTTTCGGAAATCTCTCGATCCGGAAACCACGCTCTCAATTTCCTTCGCATCCGGCTTCTTGTCGTTCTCTTTCTTTTCCTCCTCTACTTCTCTGGAGGAAAATCGCGCGCCGGAACGCTCAACCGATCCCGTCTTCTTCTTCGTTGCGTTGCCAAACCTTGGCGAAGACGGCCCGCAAGCGGAAATCAGAACGAGTGCCGCGAGGACCGCCGCGCATGCCATGCAAGTGCGAAAAAGCCCCGATCTGCTTTTCGCCGACCGAGGCTTTGTGTGTTCCGTGAATCCGTTCATCTATCCCAGATAAGCCCGAAGCGCCTTACTGCGCGACGCATGCCGCAACCGGCGGATGGCTTTTTCCTTGATTTGGCGAACCCGCTCGCGAGTCAGATTAAACTTCTCCCCGATCTCTTCCAGCGTCAATGAATGCTCCTGATCCAAACCGAAGTACAGACGAATAACCTGCGCCTCGCGTTCGCTCAGCGTCGCAAGGGCGCGTTTCACCTCGACCTTCAGAGATTCGTCCATGAGAATCGAGTCCGGAGACGGCTGCCGGTGGTCCTGAATGACGTCCAGAAGCCGGTTGTCCTCACCCTGGGCGAAGGGTGCATCCATCGAAAGGTGGCGCCCGGAAATCTTGAGAGTGTCCGATACCTCGAAAAGAGACATATCCAGTTCTTCGGCAAGTTCACTGGCGCTCGGTTCGCGTTCGAATTCCTGCTCGAGTGTGCTGAACGCTTTTCCAATCTTGTTCAAGGCACCCACCCGGTTGAGGGGTAACCTGACAATTCGGGACTGCTCCGCCAGGGCCTGGAGGATCGACTGACGGATCCACCAGACGGCGTACGAGATAAACTTGAACCCGCGGGTCTCATCGAAACGCTTTGCGGCCTTGATGAGGCCGAGATTGCCTTCGTTGATCAAATCACCCAGCGAAAGCCCCTGATTCTGGTACTGTTTTGCCACGCTGACGACAAAGCGCAAATTCGCCTTCGTGAGCTTTTCGAGGGCTTTCTGATCCCCCTTTTTGATTCGCCGTGCAAGATCGATCTCTTCCTGGGGCGTCAGAAGCTCCACCTTGCCGATCTCCTGCAAATATTTGTCGAGCGACTGGCTCTCTCTATTCGTATATTGTTTGCTAATTTTTACCATTCACCTTTACCTTACCTTTTTCAAACCCGTCCTTCCCTGGTTGCACACATTGTAACAACAGAACAGGTGTCAAAAGTTCAAGTCTTCGACACGTCAATTCGATCGATAATCCCGACAATGCTCGCGTCGACGGGAGCCATCTCCACAGGAAGCGGAATCACAGCTTCCCGTGCGGTAATGTAGAACACGGTCTCCCCCGGCCCGGCCCCCACGGTGTCCACAGCGACAAGAGGGGTCCCTATCTCCTCTCTTCGGGCGTTCAGAGGCTGAATGAACTGCAGCTTGAAATTCCGGAGATTCTCATCCTTCCGCGTCGCCCAGACAGTTCCGATGACTTTTGCGAAAAACATGAGTGATCGTCAGTTGTTCGTCGTTTGTTGATAGCTGTCAGAAGTCTGACGTGCAGTCTCCGACCCCTTATTCCTCATACTCCTAATCGCTCACATCGAGCTTGTCGACAACGGCAATGATAACGGCGTCCACCGGACGGTTCTTGGTCAGCGCCGTTTGCCGTGCGGAACTTCCCGACGTCACGAGAACAACGTCACCCACACCGGCCTGAACGGTGTCCACCGCAACGACGAACGTGTCCTTCAGCTTATAGTTCAGATCCACATGCTTGACGATCTGGAATTTCATCCCCACCAGCTCCTCATCCTTCCGCGTAGCCCAGATCGTTCCGACGACTTTCCCGAGGACCATCGAACACCTTCTCCGGTTTATACGACCATGGACAGAAAGCTGACTCCTGCCAGTGAATTGCGGATCTCAAAAAAATCAGCTACCGTTTTTCCAGCGTCTGCAAACGTCTCCCTGACACCCAGATCGACCCCTCGTTTTCCCGATTTGCAATAACAGAGCAACGGAACGTACTCCCGCGAATGGTCCGTACTGTTGTCGGTCGGGTCGTTCCCATGATCGGCCGTTATCATCAGCAGATCATTCTGCCCCATTTCTTCAAGGATCTGTGGCAACGCCTCATCGAATTCCCTCAAGGCCGCGGCAAACCCTTTGGGATCCTGCCGATGGCCGAACTGCATATCAAAATCCACGAGGTTTGCCATGACAAACGCTCCGGATTCCCGCCTCACCGCCTCCAGGATTCGCTCAATCCCCTTCGCGTTGGAATCGGTGTGAATTTTTTCTTTCAAGCCCCGACCGTTGAACAGATCGTCGATCTTCCCGATGCCGACGGTGTCGATCTTCTGCTCCGTGAGACAATCAAGCAACGTTGTTGCCGGTGGGGAAAGTGAGTAGTCGCGGCGATTGGCCGTTCGCACGTAGGCCCCCGACTTCCCCGTGAACGGCCGCGCGATCACCCGTCCGACGGCATGAGCGCCGACCATCACCTGCTCTCGAGTCTTCCTGCAAATCTCGTACAGCTGCTTCAGAGGAATCACCTCTTCGTGGGTGGCAATCTGGAATACAGAGTCGCCCGAAGTATACACGATCGGGTACCGCGTTTTTCCATGGTCGTCGCCGTATTCGCGGATAATATCCGTACCAGATGCGGCTTTGTTGCCCAAAATGCCAGAGCACCCCGTTGCCTCAAGGAAACGATCAATCACTTCCCTGGGAAATCCAGCCGGATACAGGGGAAATGGTTGCTTGGTGATCACCCCCGCAATTTCCCAGTGCCCGGTGGTGCTGTCCTTTCCGGCTGAACGCTCCGCCATACGTCCGTAACAACCGTCAACGGGCGCCCTGCCATCAACTCCCTGAACCTCCGCGATGCGGCCCAATCCCAGCCGCGCGAGATTCGGAAGGGCAAGTCCGCCAACCGCGCTCGCAACGTGCTTCAACGTATTCGTTCCTTGATCACCATAGGCCGCGGCATCAGGGAGCTCGCCAATTCCCACGCCATCAAGAACAACGAATATGAGCTTACGGCTTCTCAATCACACGGCTACAAGGGAATACGGGGAAAGGAGGCGAAACGTTACGCGTAAATCTCTTTTTCGTTGCACTTGCATACTTGCACGTGCTGCCGGTTGAACCGGTACGAATTGTGTGCCGACCGGACCGACGTCACGGAGAGGATCGGCACCTTGATGGTGCCGCATTTCGGGCATTTTACGCCCCGCTCCTGCAGACTCTTCTTTGCTTTTTCTGCGAAATCCGTCTTCTTTGCCATGCTTCTACACTGAATCCTTTCTCAAAAGAATTAATACACTCTCACCATATTCCCGCCGGCTTCAACTGCCTTCCCTAACACGTGACCGGCATTCTCAAACAACTCAAGATCGCTGACATCATCCACCGCTCCGCAGACTCCCACGCTGACCGTAATCGAAAAACTCCGTTCGTTCAGATTGATCACGTTGCTGGCGATGTTCTTGCGGAACTTCTCCGCCCACAAATAAGCATCGTTGGCCGTCGTATTGATCAGCAAGACAGCGAAGCGGTTGAAATCAAATCGCCCGACAAGATCGTAGGGCCGGATGGCCGCCTTGATCATACGGCCGACGTTTTGCAACACAAAATCGAATCCGTCCTTTCCATACCGGCTGAGATGATCGTTCAGACTGTCGATGGAGATCATCACCAGCGTGACATCGGATTCAAAGTCGTTGGATCGCTGGACCTCCTCGTGTACGCGTTCCATGAAGTACTTACGGTTTGCAACCCCGGTTGTCTCATCCAGCTGAATGTAATTGTTGACCACGTCGGTCAGACTGAACACTTCAAGTCCCCAGGACGCCGTCTCCACCAACTTCTGGACAACCTTGACATCCGAATCGGAGTAAGTCTTTGCATCCTTACTCTCGACCACCAACGCGCCGTAACAGCGATTCAACGAATTGATAGGAATAACCATCATCGCTCCGGAAGAATCGACTCGCTCGGCTTGATAATACCGGGGAATATTCAGTGCTGTAACGGAATCGACGATCTTCGGAACACCGGACTGAATCACACTGCCCACCAGGCTTGCATTTGGATCGATTTCCTGACTCAATGACACATACGCATCATTCATCCGGTTCATCACAAACTGGACCAACCATGTCTTCCGGGCCTCATCAAAAAGCACGACAGACACATAATCCCACGCCACGAGTCGCGAGGTCTCCTCGGCCAGGCTCCGGACAATCGTATAGAGGCCGAATTCGAGTTTGATCTGACCCCGCATGCGCGTAATCGATCGCAGCACTTCCGAGTCGATCAGGAGGTCGTACTTCCCCGTATAGCTCTTAATGAGCGCCGAAATCAGTTTTGCATAATCCCCCAGCAGCGTCATGGTCTCTGGGCCAAACGCATCCTCTCCCATGCAGTCCACCACGAGCACGGCGACGGGATCTTCAGGCTTCACCGTGTTCCGGGGGTAAAAGACCGGCACGGCCGTAAAAGATTTAATGGCCTCGGTGGTTTGGTAGTACCCGATCAGATCGAGCTGCCCGGACAGATTGACGCTGTTCAAGATCCGCGGGTGGCCTGTCAGCGCCACCTGACTCATCAAATCGGTGCCGATTTCGCGGCGGCGGTGACTCGTGAACATCGGGCTGTCGGTCACATAATTATCGAGCACGAGCTGGTGCTTGTCGCGATTGACCCAGAAAAAGGCGACGGTGTGGCCGAACGTGACTTCCTTGATGACCGTCAGGACTTTCTTGATGAGATAGCTGAATTCGGACTTGGGACCCATGTCCTTTAAAAGGAGGTCGTCATCCAGATCGAGAAAATCGGACAACCTGAATTGGTACTCGAGCCGGGCCATGTCGTAGGAGGGAATCGCGGGAGAATCCGGTTTCTTGAATGCGCGATCCGATTCCGGTCTCACTTCCGGCCGCGTTTCACTCTGGTCGGGGCTTTGCATCTCCGGTTCTTGCTCCTCTGTTATGATCCTTTGTGAATCGTCCTCCTCTTCCGATTCCAAGTCGGGCAGGCTTCTCACCCTGACCGAAACCACCACATAGGCAATGCTTGAGCCGCTGAATGCAAACGCCAGCAGTTTCCACAGGGGGGCGGTAATCATCACCCCCGCCAAAAACACGATGACGCCCGTTAACACAATCATTTCCTGCGTTAACGTCAACCGGTTCACCCAGGAACGCACTGTGTCAAACACTCGGGCGTCTGTCATTCAAAGTGTTAAGTGTAATTATAGCCCTCAAGTCTGCACAAATTTAGCCTTTTGACGGAGAAAAGTCAAGATGAAAAACAGGATATGTCCCACAACCGGTTGAAGTGTTTGGCAGTTACGACGGCGAGGGGAGCGTGCCTCTCTTGCAGCAATTCGTTTTTTTACCTACTTTGCAGGAAAATTCGCACTCGCATTCGCGCCTCTCTATGAAAGCAGTGATCATGGCTGGCGGCTTCGGTACGCGTTTGCGGCCGCTTACCTGCAATATCCCCAAGCCGATGGTTCCCGTGGTCAACAAGCCGATGATGGAACACATTATCGACCTGCTGAAATCTCACGGCATCGCCGACCTCGTGGCAACGCTCTTCTACCAGCCGGAAATCATCATCGGACATTTCGGAGACGGCAGCGCCTTCGGCGTGAAGCTCCAGTACCGAAAGACTGAGGCCGACCTGGGCACGGCGGGAAGCGTCAAGAACGCTGGAGATTTTCTTGACCAACGTTTTCTCATCATCAGCGGCGATGTCCTTACCGATTTCGACCTCACCCGGGCGATCCGGTTTCATCAAGAACGGAAATCGAAAGCCACCGTTCTCCTGACACGGGTCGCGAATCCCCTTCAGTTCGGTGTGATCCTCACTCGCGACGACGGAAGAATTACCCGGTTTCTGGAAAAGCCGTCCTGGGGGGAGGTTTTCAGCGATACAATCAATACAGGAATTTACATCCTCGAACCCGATGTTCTTGATATGGTGCCTCAGGGCGAAGAGTTTGATTTCAGCCGAAACCTCTTTCCTGCAATGCTCGATGCGGAGATGCCCCTGTTTGGCTATGTGAGCGAAGGATACTGGCGGGACATCGGGAATTTGCATGAATATCAGGACGCACATTTCGACGTCCTTCGCTCAGTCGTTAAAGTCCGCATCGCAGGCAAGAAAACAGGAAAGGTCTTTGCCGGAGACGGGACCAGGATAGAGACGGACGATAAGAACGTCGCCGGAACCGTCATTGTCGGAAGGAATTCCCGCATTCATTCCGGCGCCATCCTCGCCAATTCCGTCATCGGTGACGATTGTGAAATCCTTCCGGGCGCGGTGATCAGCAATTCGATTATCTGGAGCGGCTCGCAAATTGGTTCGCGCGCTGAACTGTCGTACGATGTCATCGGATCCAAGAGCATTATCGGCGACAGGACGACAATCGCAGAAAATGTCTTCATCAGCGATCAATGTGTTGTCGGAAAGAAGAGCCAGCTTCTGTCGAACATCAAGCTCTGGCCCGAAAAGGTCGTCGAGGAAGGAGCCATCGTCACCCGGAGCCTTGTGTGGGAAGATCAATGGCAGAGAGAACTTTTCAAGAATTCAACGGTCACAGGAATCTCGAACATTGAGATGAATCCGGAGTTTGCCGCAAAGCTGGGCGCGGCCTTCGGCGCCTACGTGGGCGCGGGATCGACCGTTGTTGCGAGCCGCGACGCCGACAATGTCTCTCGGATGATCAACCGGGCATTGATGTGCGGTCTCATGTCTGCCGGCGTCCATTGCAACGACCTGCGCGCAACCTCCATTCCGATTGTCCGTCATGAGTTAAAATCGGGAAAGGAAAAGGGGGGGATCCATGTCCGGTAATCCCCGTTCGACAGGAACTTCACCGACATCATTTTCTTTGACAAGGACGGGAAGGATTTACCCGTCAACAAGACGAAGACCGTGGAGCGGCTGTTCTTTGGGGAAGACTTCCCGAGAACATCCTACGATACCGTGGGGAGCGTTGCTTTTCCCGAGCGTACCACGGAAAGCTATATCGACAGGTTTCTGGCAACAATTAACATTGATGCCATCCGGAATGCAAACCTGAAGATCGTCGTCGACTATTCCAACGGAATCGCCTCGACCATTTTCCCCAACATTCTGGGAAATCTGAACCTGCAGGTGGTTTCCCTCAATGCTTATCTGGACCGCCGCCGGCTCACCAGAAACAAGGAGCAGTTCGATGATTCGCTCAGGGAGCTTTCGTACGTCGTCACGTCCCTGAAGTACGATATCGGCTTCACCCTCGACGCGGGGGCCGAAAAGATCTTTTGCATCGACGAGAACGGTAATCGCATAGACAGCGATCGACTGCTCACTCTCGTGACCCGACTTTCAATTCTGGCCGATCCCGATCTGAAAACGATTGCCATTCCGATCTCCGCTTCGGGCGAAGTAGACCTCCTGGCGGAAGAACATGGCATCGCCGTGGTGCGCACACGCGAAGACCATCTGGCCTTGATGCAGGCAGCCAAGGACCAAAACATCCGGTTCGTCGGAGGGACAAAAGGGGGATTTATCTTCACCGAGTTTCTGTTCGCGTCTGACGGGATGTACTCTGTCGCCAAGCTCCTGGAATTCATTGCCGTCACCGGGAAGCGGATTGGCGACGTCGACCGCGAGACCCCGCGCTTGCATTTTGTCAAAAAAAATGTTCCTTGTTCCTGGCACATCAAGGGACGCATTATGCGGCGGCTGATGAAGGACTCGGAGGCTATTCCCCGTCAGCTCATCGAGGGTGTCAAACTGTTTCCCAACACCGGATCACGCCACACGTCGGTGTTTCTGAATCCCGACCGATCCCGGCCGCTGTTTCATATCAACACGGAATCGGAAAGCCTCTCCACCGCGGAGAAACTCTCGCAGGAATACGAATCGAAGATTGTCCACTGGATCGCCGAAGACTAACTCCTGAACGGAGAGACGAATGAAAATTACGGACATACTGACAGAGCGGGTCGTCAGGACGAACCTCGGGGGGAAAAATAAGGAGGAGGTGCTGAACGCCGTGATCGACCTGGCCGCGACTTCCGAGAAGGTCCTGGACAAGGAAAAGGTTCGAACGGCGATCTTTGAGCGTGAGAAGATCATGTCCACCGGCGTCGGGTCGGGATTTGCCATTCCCCACGGAAAAACAGAGGCCGTGTCGGATATCGTCGGTGCCTTCGCCGTCACGGCAGAGCCCATCGACTACCAATCCCTCGACGAACAGCCGGTACGCATTATTTTCCTCCTCGTCGGACGGGACAACATGGTAGGCCCCCACATCAAACTGCTCAGCAGAATCTCCCGCCTCATGAACAAGGATGATTTCCGGAAAAAACTCCTGGAGGCTCCTTCACCTGCGGCGGTAATGGAAATCTTCAGACAGGAAGAGGCGTCGTACTTTGAAGCGTGATCGACATTCTCTCTTCCTCCACCTTTCGCCGCTTTCCGCTCTCCCTTACTTCTGATCCAGGCACGCGCTTGAAATACAGATCCATCAAAGGAACGAAAGATCTTCTCCCGGCCGAAACAGGCCTCTGGCACCATGTGGAAGCTGACGTCCGATACATGATGTCCGTGTTCAACTATCGGGAAATCCGGACTCCGGTGTTTGAGGCGACATCGCTGTTTGCCCGAAGCATCGGTGAGCTCACCGACATCGTCACCAAAGAGATGTATACGTTCAACGACCGCGGCGACGAAAGTCTGACCCTTCGTCCGGAAGGGACCGCCTCGGTGCTGCGCGCATACCTTCAAAATAACCTGGGCGAACAGGCACCGTTGACGAAGCTTTATTACCTTGGTCCGATGTTCCGCCAGGAACGTCCTCAGGCCGGCCGGCTCAGACAATTCTATCAGTTCGGCGCCGAAGCTATCGGCTCTTCCTCTCCTCTTCTCGACGTTGAAATGATGATCCTTCCTCTTGAAGTTTACAGAAACCTTGGGATCAACGACACGAAACTGGCCCTGAATTCGGTCGGATGCGAAAAATGCAGACCCCGGTACAAGAAACTCCTGATCGCCGAGTTGAAAAAAATTCAGAAGAGCCTTTCGCCAGACAGCCAAGCGCGGCTGTCTCAGAATCCGCTCCGCGTGCTTGATTCGAAGGATGAGAGAGACCGGAAATTGACCGCGGATGTTCCGCTCATAAAGGATCACCTCTGCGAGGAATGCCGACCACACTTCGAAGAAGTTCAATCGGCGTTGAATGCGCTCAACATCTCCTTTCACATAGACGGCCGGATGGTCAGGGGACTTGACTACTACACCAAAACGGCCTTTGAAATCACCCATCAATCTCTCGGATCGCAGGATGCTCTGGCCGGCGGAGGCCGGTACGATCTTCTGATTCAGGAACTCGGGGGAAAAGCAACCCCGGCAGTGGGATTCGCCGCGGGGATGGAACGGCTTATGATTGTTCTTGAGAAAAACAAAAGAGAGATCGCTTCGCCAAGTCCCAAACTCTATTTAGCCGCGCTTGACGAACCCTCACGTTCCTGGGCCTTCCGCACAGCGGTTGACCTGCGCAAGAAAGGAATCGCTGTCGAAACCGACTATCTTGACCGCAGCCTCAAAGCGCAAATGCGCGATGCCAACCGCCTGGCTGCGGAGTACGTTGTCGTAATCGGGAGCGAAGAGTTGAAATCGGGGTCCGGGAAATTGAAGAACATGAGGTCGGGAACCGAAAGGCCGGTTTCTCTCTCCGACCTTGCCGGGGCCCTGGGGTGAATCCATGGCGCGCAAGAGACAAAGGGTGGAACTAGAGTACCTTCTCCGGGTGTTTCCCCATCGGGACAATCGAAAAGCCGGTCACAACGTCGTGATTTCAATCGAAACCCTGAAAGAATTCGTCAGTTTCCAATATGAAGTTCTTCTGGAGGAACGAAGAACCGACAACGAATTTTCATTCAGGATACTCGGCTTGCACGCCCCCCGGTCGGTCATGCCGGCGGTCGGCCCCGCACGCGGGATAAGAGTCCTTGGCGCGCTGAGGGGTACGTATCGTATCCGGGTATCCAAACCGGACGGCCCCGAAAATCTTTTCTCCTTCAAGATTAGCGACACAACCATCAGGCTTCTCGAATCTCCGGAACAACCCTTTGTGCTCTTCTCCACAGAACCTATTCCAATTACCATCTGACTATGTATCCTATCCTATTTGAAATTGGACCGTTCACCGTGTACAGTTATGGCCTGATGCTGGCCCTCGGATTCCTTATCGCAAGCTGGATCATGACGAAGGAATACAAGCGAAAAAGCCTCGACGCAAACCTGGCCGGCAACATTACTCTGATCGCCCTCGTGACGGGAGTGATCGGAGCGAAAGTACTTTACCTTCTTGAGCATTGGAATCATTTTGTCGCCGATCCGAGCGGAATGGCTTTTTCCCCCGGCGGACTTTCGTTCTTCGGAGGATTTCTTTTGGCAACAACATCAATTTATATCTACACCCGGTCAAAAAAAATCAACTTCCTGACGGTGGCCGATGGAACGGCTCCCGGTTTGATGATGGGATACGGGGTCGCGAGGCTGGGATGCCATTTCGCCGGCGACGGCGACTACGGATTTCCAACCGATCTTCCCTGGGGAACGGATTATTCTCGCGGCACCTATCCTCCATCCGAGGCCCTCCGCAACTTCCCGGAGATCACCGGCAGGTTCCCCAACGGCGTCGTGCCTGACACAATCCTGTGTCACCCCACACCGGTGTACGAATTTCTGATTTGTGCGCTCTTCTTTTTCGTTCTCTGGAAATACAGGACAAGAATTGCGACAACCGGAAAGCTCTTCATGTTGTATCTGACGCTGGCGGGCCTCGAACGATTCAGCATCGAATTCCTTCGGATCAACCCCCGTGTGCTTTTTGGCCTTTCGGAATATCAGTTCATTGCCGCCGGTTTGGTTCTGGTTGGCGCCATCGGTTGGCGGCTTCTCTCCGGCAGAGGGCGCGCGTCTTCACCATCATGATCACGATCGAAGTCTTGTCGAAGGACGATTGTCCCCTCTGCGACGAGGCAAAAGAGAAGCTCCATCGGATTAACAAAGAATTCGGATTCCAGATCAACCAGACCACGCTTTCTCCCGGGCAACCCGAGTATTCGCGGTTCAGGGACTCCTTCCCGGTCGTCGTAGCCCCCAATGGAAAGAAAGTCTGGGGCAAGGTCACCGAAAAGCAGATCCGCAACCTTCTCCTTTCCCTCACTCCTCCGCCGCGGCTCTATTATATTGCAAAATTCCTGGAGGCTCTGGCCATCGTCATGGTGTTTTTCGGGTTCATGTACGGACTTTTGGGAGATATGTGGATGGATTTGTATTTGTTTCTTGGGGGAATTCTTGTTTTTGTCATCGGTTGGGGAATTGAAAAAAAGGAACAACAGAAACGACGCCAGCCCGAGCCCGGACGATGAAGAACATCATTACAGGGCGCCAGCCCGTACTCGAGGCACTGAAGTCAGATCGGGCGGTAGAAAAAATCTTTCTTCTTTACGGCATCAAGGGGACAATCGTTGATCGGATCCGGCAACACGCAAGTCGGCGCGGCGTCCCCGTGACAGAGATGGACCGGGCCCGGTTTGAGGAGATGGCGGGGGAAGTTTCACAGGGTGTCGCAGCGCTTCTTTCGGATAAGGAATATATCGACATCGACGCGCTGTTGGGGCGCGCCCGGCAGCGAAACGAGCCTCCCTTGCTCCTGGTTCTGGACGAGATTGAAGATCCTCATAATCTTGGGGCATTGATCCGAACCGCCGAATGCGCCGGAGTTCATGGGGTTATCCTTCCGAAGCACCACAGCGCAACCATGAATGCGACGGTGGCAAAGACTTCGGCCGGCGCCTCGCTTCATCTGCCAGCAGCGAAAGTCAGTAACATCGCCCAGACTCTGGAACAGCTGAAGAAAAAGGGAATCTGGATTATCGGCGCGGACGCGGGGGGCGATCGGCCGTACTTCGACGCCGACTATCGCGATCCTCTAGCAATTGTCATCGGAAATGAGGGGCGGGGAATCCGCAGGCTTGTGAAAGAGAAATGCGATTTTCTGGTTCGGATACCGATCTTCGGCAAAATTGAATCACTGAACGCATCGGTGGCAGGGGCGTTAGTGATGTTTGAAGCAGCGCGGAAGAGGCACGAAAATCCGCGAACATAACCTTCGGAAGGCTTAACCTTCCGAAGGTTACCGACGACGCCGAGAGGAACCCTTGGCAGGAGTAACCTTAGCCAGGTCACGCCTGGAACTCGCCGCGAGCTTCTTCCTGAGCTCGTTCGCCTTCATAAGATATTTGTCCTTTCCCTCTCTGGGACGAACAATCATCTTCTGCCGGTTGTTAATCGTTTTCGTCATTCGTTGGTTCGTTATACCGTTAATTCGTCACCGCGTAAATTCGTTGATTCATCCTGTCGTTGGTCCGTCAATTCGTCGTCTCGCCCTCATCACTCCATCCCTTCCTCCTCTCCTCCCTCCTTCATCAACCCGTACCGTTTCATTTTTGTGTACAAATGACTTCGCTGAATATCCAGGGCCTCGGCTGTCTTTGAGATGTTCCATCGATGACGATCAAGCTGGCGCTTGATAAAGGCAGCCTCTGACCTTTCCTTGAATTCCTGAAATGTTCCCCCTGAAGCAAGCAAATCCCCTGTTTCCACTCCCACCGATGCCGTTGATGGCTCGAGGAGAGATGCGTCGACCGTCGTTCCTGGAGACAAAATGACGAGCCGCTCAATCGCGTTCCGCAGCTCACGGATATTCCCGGGCCATTCTCTCTGCTCAAGGTATTTCATCGTCTCCTCCGGCACGGTTTTGGTCGCCATTCCGTTCCGACCGCAGACATCATCAACAAACGCCTTTACGAGAATCGGAACATCTTCCCTCCGTTCCCGCAGAGGCGGCACGGCGATCGGGATGACCTTGAGCCGATGATAGAGATCGTCCCTGAACTCACCATTCCTGATCGACGCTTCGATATTCTTATTGGTAGCCGCAATAACTCGGACGTCGACGGGTATGAGTTTCGTTCCTCCCACCCGCTCGATTCTTGCCTCCTCGAGAGCACGCAGGACCTTCGCCTGTGCGCTGGGGCTCATGTCCCCGATCTCGTCCAGAAACAACGTTCCTCCATCCGCTTGCTCGAATTTCCCGATCCGTTGAGCCGTCGCTCCGGTGAACGATCCCTTCTCATGGCCGAACAACTCGGATTCGATCAGCTCGGCCGGAATAGCGGCACAATTCACCTCGACAAACGGCTTCGCCGAGCGCTTGCTGAACCGATGGATCGCCCTTGCGACAAGTTCCTTCCCCGTGCCGTTTTCTCCTGTAATCAGAACCCTGGCATCTGTAGGCGCCACGCGCTCGATCATCGAAAGAACGTCGCGGATTTTCCGACTCTCTCCCAGAATCTGCCACTTCCCTTCCACACTCTCTTGCAGTTTCCTGTTCTCATCAACCAGACGGGCTTGCTGCAGCGCATTGCGCACCGTAATGATCAACTTGTCCCGATCCAGTGGCTTGGAAAGAAAATCAAACGCGCCAAGCTTCGTCGCCTCCACAGCAGTCTCAATGGTCCCATGCCCGGAAATCATGATGACGGGCATCTCCGATTTTTTCTCCTTCACCTTCTGAAGCACCTCCAGACCGTCCATGCCGGCCATCTTAACATCGAGGAGAACCGCATCTACGATTTCGGCGCCCAACTTCTGAAGCGCCTGCTGTCCATTTTCAGCAAACTGAATGGCATATCCTTCGTACTCCAGGATCATCTTGATCGAATCCCGAATACTCTTTTCGTCATCGACAACAAGAATCGTTTTCATCGTCCTCGCTCCTATTCATCCTTGACCGGGAGCGTCAAATAATCGGACGGCAGCAACGTTTTGACATAGAGGAGATCGTGACCGAAGGTTTCTCCTTGCTTGTTCGCCCGCTTGTCCCGCACATCATTCACACCCCCTACGATCATTTGCGCCTCGCCCCATTCGACAAAATTACCCGCCGACCGGGTGAATTCCCGAGATTCAGACGTAAAGGCAAGGTAAGCCGATCCGAAGAAATGTTGCAGCTTGTCCTTATCGCCATGAACATCTCCGGGAGAATCGTGATACAGTTTGGAAGGCAGATTCATAATCCTCTGTTGAAACAGGCTGTCTTCTTCAAAGGTGAGCGGCAAGCCGACCGTTCCCACAACGGGGAGTTCGACACCAATGTTGCGATGCTCCAGGCTCGCCACCATCGACAAGAAGAGGGCCCGGCCAATGTTGTATTCTGCGATCCTCAGAGCCTTTTGGTACACAGCGTCAACCGCTCGGAGATCTCCGCATCTCTGGAGGAGCTCGCCGAACCTCGGGTCTCTCACGTATTCACGGATGGCTCTCGTGTCCTGGATCAATTGAGGAGTCAGCAAACTCCCCAACAGGCGACCCACAGAAAATCCCTTGGAGTTCGCTTCGTCAAACTCCCACGACTGACCGTCTGCACCCTCGCACTGTGCTCTGCCGGCTACCGGAACAATGGTCAGAATTGTCATCAGGAGCGTGGCTTGGCGGAGCCATGACCACATCTTGGGGCAAAACGATATCAGTTCAGGTCTGAATGACACCGGGATTGAAGCGTGGAATGTCCGGATTATGATTGGCCATTCCTATTCCACGGGAAATCACTCCGCGGGTTTCAACAGGGTCGATAATCCCGTCAATCCACAGCCGGGCCGCAGCAAACAGCGGATCAAGTTCTTCTTCGTAGCGGGCTTGAATTTCCTTGAGGAGCCGATCCTGCTGCTCTTTGGAGATCTTTTCACCCCCTCGTTCCATCTGTTGCAGTTTGATCCCCAAAAGCGTCTCGCTTGCCTGCTTTCCGCCCATCACGGCGATCTGAGCCGTTGGCCATGCATACAGGAATCTTGGGTCATAGGCCTTCCCACACATGGCGTAATTGCCGGCCCCGTAGCTGTTTCCAATCACAAAGGTGAACTTCGGCACAACGCTGTTGGCGACTGCGTTCACCATCTTCGCCCCATCCTTAATGATCCCCCCCTGTTCCGCCCGGCTTCCGACCATGAATCCTGTGACATCCTGGAAAAAGACGAGTGGAATCTGCTTTTGATTGCAGTTCATGATAAACCGTGTGGCCTTATCCGCACTGTCGCTGTAAATAACCCCACCGACCTGCATCTCGCCTTGCTTGGTCCTTACAACCGATCGTTGATTCGCGACAATTCCGACAGCCCATCCGTCAACGCGGGCGTAACCAGTGACAATCGCCTTCCCGTACCCTTCTTTGTACTCATCCAAATCGCTGTCGTCAAGCAACCGAGCCAGGATTTGATACGTATCGTACGGCTTCGCGCGATCCACAGGCATGAGGCCGTACAATTCCGCAACCGGATATTTTGGCGGTTTCGGGTCAGTCCTGTCGAATCCGGCAGGAGCACTTGCTCCAAGCTTCCCGATGATGCTTCTGATTTTCGCCAAGCAGGTCTCATCGTCTTTCATGCGGTGATCTGTGACTCCGCTGATTTCACAATGAACTTCCGCCCCCCCCAGAGCCTCGTTGTCGATTTCCTCTCCGATCGCAGCTTTGACAAGATGAGAGCCTGCAAGAAACACGCTTCCCGTTTTGTCGACAATCATCGCCTCATCGCTCATGATCGGCAGATACGCGCCTCCGGCCACACATGGTCCCATGATCGCGGCGATCTGAACAATCCCCAAGGACGACATCACTGCGTTGTTCCGGAAAATCCGCCCGAAGTGTTCCTTGTCAGGAAAAATTTCCGATTGCAGAGGAAGGAAGACTCCCGCCGAGTCGACCAGATAGACAATGGGAAGCCGGTTTTCGATGGAGATTTCCTGGGCACGGAGATTCTTTTTGCATGTCAGGGGAAACCATGCTCCCGCTTTCACGGTGGCGTCATTCGCAACGATGACGACATCTCTCCCCTGAATCACACCTATCCCAAAGATTGTTCCTGATGATGGCGCTCCCCCGTATTCCTTGTACATTCCATGGGCGACAAAGAGCCCAACCTCCAGGAACGAAGAACCCGGATCGATGAGCTTCTGGATCCGCTCCCGCGCAGGCATCTTCCCTCTCTTCCGATGCTTTTCGAGGGCATCCTTCCCGCCTCCAAGAATAATCTTGGATTCCTCGCTCCTGAACCGGGCTAACAGCTTCCGAAGAGTTTCCTCGTTCGTCGCGGTCGTCTGGTCGCGTTTCAGTGTTTTTCCTATGAGGGCCATGGTCGCACTTAGAGAAGAAGGTTTTTTGCGATCACGATCTTTTGAACTTCCGAAGTCCCTTCACCAATGGTCAGGAGCTTGACATCCCGGTAAAACTTTTCCACCGGAAACTCTTTGATGAACCCATAGCCCCCGTGGATCTGAACGGCCTCCGTCGCGGCACGTTGAGCCACTTCGCTGGCGAAATACTTCGCCTGGGCTGCGATGAGGTTGATTGGATCGCCTTTCGCTTTTGCAGCCGCGGCACGAAAGGTCAAGAGGCGTGCTGCTTCGATTTCCGTCGCCATGTCGGCAATCTTGAACTGAATTGCCTGAAATTCGCCAAGCGTTTTTCCGAAGGCCTTCCGTTCCTTGGCATACTTGATGGCTGCCTCCATCGCTCCCTGCGCAAGTCCGACAGATAATGCGGCGATCCCCACCCTGCCGCTGTCGAGGACGGAGAGGGCCTGCTTGAATCCCTCTCCCTCATTCCCAAGAAGATTTTTCGCGGGGACCGTGACCCCCTCAAAAACGAGCTGAACCGTGTCGCTGGAGCGAAAACCGAGTTTGTTCTCTTTCTTTCCAACCTTGACCCCCATCGATTTCTCAACGATGAAGGCGGAGATGCCTTTGGTTCCGGTACCGGATGTCTTTGCCATAACCACAAACGTTGATGCATAGGATCCGTTCGTGATAAAAGTTTTTGCGCCCTCGAGTATGTACGAGTCCCCCTTTCTGGTCGCCGTTGTCAGCATTCCGCCGGCGTCACTTCCGGACCCCGGCTCGGTGAGGCACCACGATCCAACCGCGGCCCCCGATGCCAGATCGGGGACATAGCTCTTCTTCTGTTCTTCATTTCCAAACTGCAAGATGTGTTCCAGGCATAATCCCGAATGAGCGGCAAGAGTCAGTGCCACCGAAGGATCAACGCGGGCGATTTCCTCTATGATCACCACGAATTCCAGAGCCGTCATCCCCGCGCCCCCGACATCGACCGGCGTCACGGCGCCGAGGAATCCGAGTTCCGCCATGCGTTTGAAAATCTCCATGTGAAATTCCTGGGTCTCATCATGCTTCATCACAACCGGCCGGATTTCCCGTTCTGAGAAATCGCGTGCCGCCTTCTGCAGCATTGTCATTTCTTCTGTCAGCAAAAATGAAATGCCTTGTTCTATCGTCGGTTGTTCCATCGTATCCTCGCTTGAGAGACTGCGTTGTCAGGTATGAAGGTCGACTTCCTTTCTGAAGTCGGAAATCAGTTTCGCCGCAACATCATAAGGAGTCTGGTTACGGTTGACCACCAGATCAAGTCCGCGTTGGAGTGCCTCTTGCCGATGCCGGGTCCAGAAATCAACCTGGAGCTGTTCTTCAATCAACTCACGAATTTTTCGGTCAAGACGTCCCTTGCGCTTCCTTTGAAGCCCCCCGGATTGCTCCAGGAACTGGCGGTGTGAAGCAACGAGTTCCACAACTTCCTGAATTCCGGTCCCCTCACTCGCGACAGTCTTCACCACACCGGGAGTCCAGGAATTTCCCGTCGAGCGAAATCCAAGAATCATCTTGATCGACATGACGGCTTGATCCGCACCCGGCCGATCAGATTTGTTTAGAACGAAGAAGTCGGCAATCTCCATAAGCCCGGCCTTCATCGCCTGGATCCCATCGCCCGATTCGGGGACAAGAATCACGACCGTTGTGTCGGCTGCGCCCGCGATGTCCAGCTCCGATTGTCCAACGCCGACCGTTTCCATCATGATGATCTCATGTCCCGAAGCATCCAGGATATCGGCCGCCTCTTTGGCCTTCTTGCTCAGACCGCCCATGCTTCCCCTCGATGCCATGCTTCGGATAAAGACTTCCCTGTCCAATTCAACATCCGTCATGCGAATTCGATCCCCCAGGAGAGCGCCGCCGGTAAACGGACTTGTCGGATCGACCGCGAGAATGCCAACGCGCAATCCCGCATTCCGGTAGAAGCGGGCAAGTTTATTCACCAGCGTGCTTTTTCCGGCCCCCGGCGGTCCGGTCACGCCGATTCGATATCCGTTTCCCGTCTTTGAATAAATCCGCTCAAGAATCTCTTGTGACATGTCCGAGCCGTTTTCAACGAGCGAGATCGCTCGCGCAACACCGAGTCGATCTCCGCGGACGATTTGATCGGCCATCTCTTTTGCGCGATTCATGCCGGGACGGTCCCTTTTCGGAAAAATTCCGCCGTGCGCTTCAGCCCGTCTTCAAGGCCTACCGTTGGTCTCCATCCGAGTTCCTTCGAGATTTTTGCGGCGCTGATGACGCTGCGCACCTGTTCTCCTGCCTTCGCCGGACCGTGCCGCTCCGGGCAGGCCGGATTCAAATACTGACGAAGAGTATGGAACAGCGTGTTCACACTCGTTTCAATCCCGGTCCCGACATTGAAAATATTGGAGCCCACATAGTTCAAAGCGAGAAGATTGGCAGAAACAGCATCGGCGACGTACGTGTAATCCCGGGTTTGGCGGCCATCGCCGTTGATCACCGGAGGTTCCTTACCAAGCATCTTGTTTGAAAAGATCGCAACCACGCCGGCCTCGCCATGCGGATTCTGCCTTGGGCCGTAAATGTTCGCGTAACGGAGGATTATGTAATCGATTCCGTACACAGCCTTGTAATAGTATAGATATTTTTCCGTGCAAAGCTTTGTGATCCCGTACGGAGACAGCGGCAGGGTCGGATGCTCTTCATCCGCGGGAAATCGCTCCTGTTCTCCGTAGATTGCCCCGCCTGTGGAGGCAAAGACAATCTTCCTGATTCCGTTTCGACAGGCGTGTTCAAGCAGGTTCAGCCCCCCGATCACATTCACCGAGGCATCAAATACTGGATCGGCGACAGATCTTCGCACGTCCATTTGTGCCGCGTGGTGATTCAAGACATCAAACTTTTCCTCATGAAAGATCTTCTGGAGAGATGCATCCCGGATATCCAGATGAATCAAGCGGGCCGCGGGATGCACATTCTGCCTCGAGCCCGTGGAAAGATCATCCACGACCGTCACATCGTGTCCCGCTTCAACATACGCGTCCACAACGTGAGAACCGATGAAGCCGGCCCCTCCGGTCACGAGAATTTTCATCGGTCAATCTGCTCCTTCATGGAAATCGCTTTCCCCTCTTTCAAGGCCTTGCGACCAATATCGCTCCGGTAGTAGGCACCGTCAAACGTGATACGGTGAACAGCACGATACGCCGATTGAATTGTTCCTTCAAGATCGTGGTCATAGCCGATCGCGGTGACCCCGAGAACTCGACCTCCGGCTGTTACGATCGTGTCGCCTTCTTTTCGAGTTCCGGCATGAAAGACGACTTCGCCTTCATCAGTTTTCACTGCATCGAGTCCGTGAATAGGTTTTCCTGTTTCATACGCGTCGGGATATCCGCCCGAAGCCACCACCACGCACACGGCCGACGCAGGATGCCGTCCTGCCAGTTCGGGCTTTAATGCGGCTTTTGAAGCTGAGAGCAAGAGCTCCGCCAGATCGCCGTCGAGAATGGGGATGACTACCTGTGTTTCAGGGTCGCCAAACCGACAATTGTACTCAAGCACTTTGGGACCTTCACTGGAGATCATGAGCCCGACATAGAGACATCCCCGATAAGGAGATCCTTCAGCACTCATCCCTTGCAAAGTCGGCCGTATGATCAAATCCACAACCTGTTCCTGAAGTTCGGCAGTCAAGACCGGTGCGGGGGCGTATGCCCCCATTCCTCCCGTGTTTTTCCCCTGGTCGCCGTCGAGTATTCGTTTATGATCCTGAGCCGGAGCGAGCGTAACGAACTCCTTCCCGTCGCTGATCGCAAACACGGATGCTTCCTCGCCCTGGAGGAACTCCTCGATCACAACCCGTTCACCAGCTGAGCCGAAAGCGCGCTTCGTCATGATCAGATCCAGCGCGTTGACGGCATGATCGCGTTTTTCACAGATGATGACCCCCTTGCCGGCAGCCAAACCGTCCGCCTTGATGACGACCGGAAGCGAAAGTTCGTCGACGAATGCCATTGCGTCGGTTTTCTGATTGACCGCAAAACTCCTGAAGCGAGCCGTTGGAATTTGATGTCTCGTCATGAACTCCTTGGCAAACCCCTTGCTCCCCTCTAACCTCGCCGCCGACTTCGTCGGCCCGAACACTGCGAGCCCTTCTTCCGAAAAGAAATCCACGATGCCATCAACCAGCGGCTGCTCGGGACCAACAACGGTAAGATCTATCCCATGCTCGAGGGCGAATTTTCGTAGTCCTTTGAAGTCGCCGACACTGGCGGGAACCAACTGTGCAACCGCCGCCATCCCGGCGTTCCCGGGTGCGCAATAGAGCCGCTTGACGCTGGAACTCTGACGGAGTTTCCAGGCAAGGGCGTGCTCCCTTCCGCCCGATCCAATCACCATCACATTCATGTCGTCTGTTCCTCGATTCTCGTAATCGCGTTTCGATCAATATCCATCAGCGTCTCCAAAAGCTTCGCAAGGACGCCGGTGAGCGCGGCTCGGTTGAACTTTTCAACAACATGCTCGGCCGGATTCGGAAGCTTCTTCTGATCGAATTGTTTCAACAATTCCACCAACGCCTCCTCGTGCCCCTTGACATCCCCGGGCTCCACACAGACTCCTGCCTGGCTTTCCACGATCAGCTGCCTGAGATACCCTTCGGGCACCGAGGCCAAGACGGGTTTCCGAGCTCCAAGATATTCATAGAGCTTGCCGGGGGACTGAAAGTCGTTTTCCAGAACAAGCCACAACAGATCCGCTTCAAGCAGATGCTTGACACAAACCCTGTGCTCAAGGTAACCAAGAAAATTGACTGCGTTTTGCAAGCCGAGTTTCGATGCTAAAGACTGATCTTCCCTCCTCATATTCCCGGCAAAGTTGAGTTCGAACCTCCCACGCAGGTGCGGGGATGCCTTAAAGACATTGTGGAGAGCATGCATGATGACCGAAGGGTTCCGCCCTCCATAGAACGTTCCGGCATGGACGATGCGCATCCGATCCGTCGGGCCCGACTTGGGAATAACCGGCTGGTCAAAGTCTTTTGGATCGAAGCCCTGGGAGACGATTGTCACGTCATGATACGTGAGAAAAGGATAGCGCTTGACGAGATTCTCTTTGACACGTCGATGCGTCACAACGATTCGGTCACACCCCCGGACCACTTTCCGCTCGAGCCTCTTGTGGAGAAATCGGTGCAGCGGCGTCGGAAAATATTTGTACGGGTTTTCCAACCATTCGTCCCGGTACTCGAGTACCAAAGGTACTTTCGATTTCTTCTTCAGCGCAAGGCCGATCAGAAAATCAGTTTGAGGGGGGGCGGTAGCAACAATAGCGTCGAATTTCCTCCTCTTCAGGCGTGCGGCCCCGGCCCGGAGGGCCTTCCGCTTCCATCCGATCTTTGTATCGGGGATAAATGCGAGATCACCAAGATACTGCAATGCCTTCCGGAGCCATTCCGGCGGCATTTTGACCGGCCCTTTGCTCTTGAATATCCTGTTCGGGTCAAGGGAGGTTGTACGAACCACTTCAATCTCATGGTCGTCAACTTCCTGAAGAAGGGACTTATCAAAAGCATAATATCCGGTCGGCCCAACGGTCAACACCGTCGGCTTCCAGCCAAAATTGGGAAGGTATTTTGCAAACTTCAGGGTACGCTGTACCCCACTCAGGCCCATCGGCGGGAAGTAGTACGCAATGATGAGAACATGTCGCTGGCCGTCGGTCACGTTCGGATTGGTTCAATGTTTGATCGGTGAATGGTCAAAGGCGGCACCAAGCTTGAAGGACTCAAAGTCATGGTGATCTTTGTGTTTCTGTCGTTCATAGAACGACGAGCTCCTTCGAAGCTGCGTTCAAGATCTCGCAGAATCCGTTCCGAATCACCACATCGTCTTCGATGCGCACTCCTCCAACCGAAGGTACGTAAACTCCGGGCTCGATAGTGATCACGTTGCCCGATTTCAGAACATCCTTGCTCGACGCCGAGACTCTCGGAGCCTCGTGGACCTGAATCCCCAGTCCATGTCCGAGCGAGTGGGGGAACCATCGTCCGAACCCCGCCCTTGTAATGTGTTTTCGAGCAACAGCATCAAGATCTTTGGCAGCCATGCCGCTGCGAGCCGAGTCGACGGCTCTTTGCTGCGCTTCCCGGACAATCCGGTACATTCTGCGCGCCCGATCAGTCGGTTTTCCGACGGCAACTGTTCGGGTTAGATCGCTGTGATATCCGCGATAGCGGCATCCAAAATCGAGCGTCACCATCTCCCCCCGTTTAATGCTCTTCCCCGTTGCTCGTGCGTGCGGGAGCGCTCCCCGAAAGCCGCTTGCAACAATGGGTTCAAACGCGTCCGCCTCCGCCCCCAGTTTCCGATGAAGATAGATGATTTCGGCCGCAACGTCCATTTCGGAAATTCCCGGCCTGAGAACATCGAGGATTTTCCGAAATACATCATCCGAGATGGAAACAGCCCGACGAATCAAATCAATCTCGCTCTCATCCTTCACCGCGCAGAGCGCTTCCACCACCGTCCTGGTTGGGACAAACCGCATGCGGGGATAGAGTGTTTTCCAATTCTGCAGCTCGGCTACGTTCATGTGTTCGACCTCGAACCCTATCCGTGCTCCCGACGGCAACACGCCCCGTTTCTTTGCCTCTTCCCCGAGGCTTTTTTTTGCAATGAGGATTTGAAAGCCCCTGACTTCTTCGCGGGCTTGCGTCGTATATCGCCCGTCGGTCAGAAAGAATTGCTTTCTCGGGAGAATCAGGCAGAGACCGTTGGTCCCAGAAAATCCTGTCAGATAGCGAATGTGGGGAAGGAACGTGATGAGAAGTGCGTGCAGCCGAAGCTTGTGAAGCCTATCCCTGATCGCCTCGAGCCGTTGTGCGTTCATTCAGGAAAGCTTAGAGATGGTAGTTGGGAGCTTCTTTGGTGACGCCGATATCGTGGGGGTGGCTCTCTCGTAACCCCGCATCCGTAATCTTGAGGAAGTGAGCCTTCTTCTTCAATTCCGCAATCGTCCGGCAACCGCAATAACCCATAGCCGCGCGCAGCCCCCCGATCATCTGATAGGCCGTCTCGCTGAGATTGCCTTTGTACGGAACACGGCCTTCAATGCCTTCCGGCACAAGTTTCTGAATATCATCTTCGACATCCTGGAAATAGCGGTCCTTGCTCCCGGCCCTCATCGCCTCCACCGACCCCATCCCTCGATACATCTTGTAGCTTCTCCCCTCGAACAAGACTTTCTCGCCCGGGCTCTCCTCAACGCCGGCGAACAATCCACCGATCATCACCGAATCGGCTCCCGCCCCGAGAGCTTTCGCGATGTCACCGGTCTGCTTGATTCCTCCGTCGGCAATCAGCGGCACCTTGCTCTTCGATGCAACTAACGCACACGCCATGATCGCACTGACCTGAGGAACACCCACCCCGGCGATGACCCGCGTCGTACAAATGGACCCCGGCCCAATTCCAACCTTTACGGCATCGGCGCCGGCCCGAATCAAGTCACGAGTTCCTTCGGCCGTTGCAACGTTCCCTGCTATAACTTCACCCTCAAATTTCCCTTTCAGGCGCTTGACCATTTTGATCACCCCCTCCGAATGACCATGTGCCGTATCGACGACAATGACATCAACCCCCGCCTCACTGAGCGCAGCGACACGATCGAGCGTGTCGGAAGTCACCCCAACCGCTGCACCGACCCGGAGACGACCATGATGGTCCTTACATGCATTCGGGAACCTCTTCTTTTTCTGGATGTCCTTGAACGTGATCAATCCTTTTAACCGGCCCTGTTTGTCAACAATCGGGAGTTTTTCGATTCGGTTTTTCTGAAGGATCGCCTCGGCCTCCTCCAGTGTGGTCCCGACCGGCGCAGTGATGAGGGTTCCGTTGGTCATCACTCGTGCAATTTCCAGATCAAGGTTCGGCTCAAAGCGAAGATCCCGGTTCGTAAGAATTCCAACTAGCCTGTCCTCTTTGACAATGGGAATGCCGGAAACGCTATACTTCTTCATCATCTCCATGGCCAGGCCCACCGTTTCCTCCGGCGGAAGCGTGATCGGATTCTGAATCATCCCGCTTTCCGATCTCTTGACCTTGTCAACCTCCTCCGCCTGTCTTGCGATGGACATGTTCTTATGGAGGATACCAATTCCACCTTCTCGTGCGAGGGCAATCGCCATCTCCGCTTCGGTCACGGTATCCATTGCCGCACTCACGAGGGGAATATTCAGCTCGATCCTTCTGGTCAGTTTCGTGCGGACATCCGTTTCCCGCGGCAGAACGGCCGACTTCGCCGGGACAAGGAGGATGTCGTCGTAAGTCAATGCATCGCCGATGATTTTCTTAACAGCCATGGGCTTCAGGCACGCTTTGTTTCTTTTGTGTGTCTCGACGGTTCAGTGTTTTGTCCGGATACTTACACAAACGCAGGGATCCCGGTAATATCTTCGCCGATAATCAGCGTGTGCATCTCATGGGTCCCTTCGTACGTCTTGACCGATTCAAGGTTGGCGCTGTGGCGCATCACGGGATATTCATCGAGGATACCGTTGGCGCCGAGGATTTCGCGCGCCATCCGCGCAATCTCCAGAGCGTGATGCACATTATTGCGCTTTGCAAGTGAGATCTGCGTAAACTTTGCTTTGTTCTGATCTTTCAGGCGGCCAAGCCGCACACACAGCAGCTGAGCCTTGGTGATTTCGGTCAGCATATACACAAGTTTTTCCTGGGTCATCTGAAAAGCGGCAATCGGTTTGTCGAATTGAATCCGCGACTTCGCGTAACGAAGGGCCGTATCATAGCAAGCCATGGCCGATCCAATCGTGCCCCAGGCGATCCCATACCGGGCCTGTGTTAAACACATCAGCGGAGACTTCAATCCCCCGGACTTTTGAAGGATGTTCTGCTCAGGGATACGGCAATCCTGAAACACAAGCTCGGAAGTGACCGAGGATCGGAGCGAATGCTTTCCCGTCATTTCAGGAGCTGTGTATCCTTTGGTTCCTTTCTCCACCAGGAATCCCTTGATTTCACCGTTGAGCTTTGCCCACACGACAGCGATGTCGGCAATCGTGCCGTTTGTGATCCACATCTTGGCCCCGTTCAGCACATATCCATCCTTGACTTTTTCAGCACGAGTGATCATCCCCCCCGGATTCGACCCGAAGTCGGGTTCGGTAAGTCCAAAACATCCGACGGCCTTCCCCGAGGCCAATTGCGGCAGCCAGTTATCCTTCTGCTCCTCAGAACCAAAAGCAAAAATCGGGTACATCACAAGACCGCTTTGAACGGATGCAAAACTCCGCAATCCGCTGTCGCCACGCTCCAGCTCCTGCATGACAAGCCCATACGCAACATTGTTCATACCGGCGCATCCGTATTTCTCCGGAAGCGTGGAACCGAAGAGGCCGAGCTCCGCCATCTTCGGAATCAGGTCCATTGGGAATGTCCCTTCGCGGTAATGTTTTTCGATGATCGGGATTACGTTCTCATCAACAAATTCACGAATCGTGTTCCGAACGAGGATCTCATCTTCAGAAAGCAAGTCGTCCGAATTGTAGTAGTCAACACCTTGGAACTTAGGCATGAATTCTTCCTCTGGCGGGGGTCGAGGTGTATAGTTTTCAAAACAGAAGAGCGGGAAAGCTTAGTAAAATTATCCAAAAAAGGGCGGAAAGTCAAATCAGAATTTTGCGAGGGGCAAGGGCGAGGCGTGGGACTTTCGTGAAAGGTGAAACGTAAAATGTTGTCTAACACGGAAGATCGATGCTGTTCACTTCCTCCGTCTTTTACACACAGGGCATTTGCAGGTCCATCAAATGTCATCCTTCTCTTCCGGAAGATCCGTCGAGGTACCTTCACGGTAACAATGTCCGCCGTCTTTCCACGGAGGCTGCAATTGGAAGATCGACAATCGATTTGTTATGCCGATCAACGGGTTGAAAAGGATCGGGAAGCATCGAAGAGTCGGTGCTCTTTGCGTCCCAACCAGGGAGACCGGTGAAGTGTGAGGAAGGAAAGAGCCGAGAAATGGACGGAACACGAATTCCGGGGTCAAAGGAGGTTTCGATTTCGAGGGGAGAAACCGGATTACCGCCGCTCACGATTCACCCTTCACCAAATGGCTCTGCTCCAGGCAAAAAAAGAGCCAGCTTCTCAGGAAACCCACCACAGGCTCCCGATGGCTGGCTCATCATGAAGGAGGTAAGTTGCGTTACCCTCTTTATATACTCCCGAATGGGAAAAAAGTTGCTTCCGGTTGCGGCAAATGAACGATTTTTAATTCGCAAAAAAGGAGGGGGGACTCAGGACTCGGTCTTGATTCCATATTTCTTGATCTTCAGATAGAGCGTCTTGGGAGTGATTCCAAGCACTTGAGCCGATTTGACCCTGTTGAATGCGTGATGTTGGAGAACCTTCTCAATATGAATCTTTTCCAGTTGTTCGAGGGAAAGCAGTTCCCCTTGCCCGTTCACAGGGCTTTCCGCTGTGCCACCTCCGGTCCTGACGGGCTCGCTCGGAGGCTCCCCGGCGGCTAAGGCGGCGTTCACCCATAAATCCTTTGGTTCAATCGTCTCTCCCTGCGACAGGACAGTTGCCCCTTCGATCACATGCTCGAGCTCACGAACATTCCCTGGCCAATCATAACGCATGAGCAGATCCAATGCAGCAGAAGCGATCCTTTTGGGTCTGGTCTTCGATTTGCGCGTCAGAAAGTATTCCACCAACAATGGAATGTCTTCCTTCCTGTCCTTGAGCGGTGGTATTTTGATTGTGACAATGTTAAGACGATAGAGCAAATCTTCGCGGAACCGTCCCCCCGTCACTTCTTCCTGCAGGCGTTTGTTGGTCGCTGAAACGACCCGGACATCGACTTTCATTGAGGCCGTCCCGCCGACGCGTCGGAATTCGCCGGTCTCAAGGAACCTGAGAAGCTTCGGCTGGGTCATGGGACTAATGTCTCCCACCTCGTCGAGAAACAGAGTTCCGCTGTTTGCGACCTCGACAAGTCCCTGTTTCGTCGCGTAGGCATTCGTGAATGACCCTTTTTCGTGCCCGAAAAGTTCACTTTCAAGGAGCTGATCCGGAATCGATGCACAATTCACCGCCACAAATGGTCTGTCTTTCCGCTGGCTTTCCTGATGCAGCATATGAGCAATCAGCTCCTTGCCCGTACCGCTTGCGCCCTGAATCAGGACAAAAGCATCGCTCCCGGCAACCTTCTTCACATTGACCACAACCTCCCTCATCGCGCTGCTGTTCCCGATGAGTGCAGACGGCCCGCTTACCCTGATGAGCTCTTTCTTCATGATTTCTTTGTCAATCATGAGTTGTCGACGCTCAATGGCTCTGCGAACCGTTGCCCGAAGCTGCTCCGATTCGTACGGTTTGCTGATGAAATCGTACGCTCCCAGCTTCACCGTCTCAAACGCGGTTTTCATATCGACGACATTTGTCAGCATGATCACCTGGGTGGTAGGAGAATACTCCTTCACGAACTTGAGAACCTCTATTCCCCCGACGCGAGGCATCTTAATATCCAGAAGCATAACGTCATAGAGTTTCGACTGAACCAGATTGATGGCTTCGGTCCCGTTCTGGGCAATATCGACGTCGAAGTCGTGGAGATCTTCAAATTCGGTTTTCAGAAGGAATGTGATCGACTCCTCATCGTCAACGATGAGAAGCTGATATTTCTTGGGCATGGGGATGGTGATTGAATGGTTAATTAGGTTAAAGAGGAACCAGCTCAGTATCCATTTAACCATTCAACTGGTTAACTCGTTAACCGACCTAGCTAGTTCCCAGGACTCTTTCGACGGTGGTAAGGAGATCGACGAGATCGTAGGGCTTGCTGACGAAATCCTCCGCCCCGAGCTTTTTCGATTCAATAGCGTTCTTCAGATCGGCAAAGCCCGTCAGCATGATGACCTTCGTGGAGGGTTGTTGCTGTTTCACATACTTCAAAACCTCAAATCCATCGACATTGGGCATTTTGATGTCCAGGAGGATTAAATGAAACTGCTGCGAGTCCAGAATCTTGATCGCCTCCTTGCCATCACCGGCGGTGCTGACCTGATACCCCTCCCCTTCAAGCTCGGAACTTAGCACGGTCCGAAGGGCTTCCTCGTCGTCGACGACCAGGATCTTGTTTTTTACCGCCATGGATAGAGCTCCTGAAATACCGGTTTCGTTCTCAGAGAGAAGCGCATTTGAAGCTTTCGTGAGAGGATTTTCGGCCTGTTATATAGACAAAAACAGATAGAAATGCAACCGGAAAGATTGACCGATTCCCCCGTATTCTTCACCCGAATTGCAAGTCAACGGAACAAGAGGTACCTTTGTTCCGTGGGTCCAACTCCTGCCATCCCGTCTCACAAACTTATCACCGTCCTTCTGGTCGACGAGGACATCACATTCGTGAAAGTGGCTCAACACCACCTTCAAAACTTTCAGGGACGTGAATTCAAGCTTATCTGGAAAGATCGCGTCGAGGACGCACTGAACGAAGTCAAGACCAATAAGAACATCGATATCATTTTGACTGACTACAACCTCCCGGGCGCCAACGGCCTTGAATTCTGCCTTCAGTTGAACGCACTGAACAGCGAGATCCCGATCGTCTTTGCCACGGTCACACGCGATTTCCGGCTGGCCGTCGACGCGATGAAGCTCGGGGTCGAGGACTTTCTCGTCAAGGAAGACATTTCCGAGCTCCTGCTCCCGAAAACCATGATTAATTCTCTGGAAAAAGCCCGTACGCGCAAACAGATCCAGGCGGTGGAGAAGAGGATGCTCATCGCGGAAAAACGGGCGGAAGCGATCAGGGAGTTGGTTGTCACTGTATGTCACGAGTTCAACAATCCTCTTGCCGCCATCAAGATCAGCGCCGATCTCCTGTCCCGCCAATTCACACGTGATGAAAAGGCGATGTTGGAAAAATTCGAGCAGAACTTTTCGAAAATCGAACGGGAAATCAGGCGGCTACGCGATATTAACTTCGAACGGATCAACCCTGCTGAAATTCAAGCAAAGAACGAGAATGCATCCGGATGAGCGGGTAGTGGTGCAAAGCACCATAACCGATGAGAGCATGATCTTGCTTTTTTTGTCCATTTTCAGTACATTAAGAGTCCGATAAAAGTATGGAGTGATCAAATACAGGCGATGCCCTTCTACGAAAGGCCAAAAGACAACGTCTCAGCCCGTTCCCGTGCCCCCAGAGTTTCCGCCACGTGTCCCGCCCACCAAGCGGGACACTTTTTTTATGTCCCCGGCGTATGACCGTTGCCGACTTTGCACATATCCTCGAGCAGTGGGCGCCGAGATGGATTGCGTGGGAGCGGGACAACGTCGGATTACAGGTGGGCGAACGAGGCCGGGTTCTGCGCCGGATTCATCTCTGCCTTGACGTCACCAAGACCGTCGTCGAGGAGGCGGTAAGAAAAAAAGCGGATCTTATTTTCTCTCACCACCCGCTGCTGTTCCGACGGCCTGCATCGATCACCGATTCCGACGAAGTGGGCAATCTCATTCTCTTGCTTGCGCGGAAGAACATTGCCGTTTATTCGGCTCACACGAACCTCGACTTCACCCGTGGTGGAGTGAGTTTCGCTCTCGCAGACGTCCTCGGCCTCGAAAACGTCCGGTTTCTGTCACCGCTCAAAGACCTGCTGGTGAAGATTGCAGTCTTTGTTCCGGATTCTCACCTCGATGCTGTCCTCGACGCGATGGCAGACGCCGGGGCCGGAACAATCGGAGAGTATTCTCACTGCTCTTTTCAGCTAAGAGGAAAGGGAACGTTTCGGGGATCGGAAGCTACGAACCCCTTTTTGGGGAGGGCCGGAGTCCTGGAAACGGCGGAGGAGACAAGATTGGAAATGATTCTTCCCCGCGCAAGAGTGCCGACGGTGGTCGGAGCGATGAAAGGGGCTCACCCGTACGAAGAAGTTGCCTACGATGTGTACGCGCTTGAGAACGAAAGCACGGAGTACGGCGCAGGCGCCATCGGAGAGCTCCCGTCTCCGGTCCGACTCGGGTCATTCCTGAAAAAATCCAAGGAAGCCCTCTCGGCCGAGAGTTTTCGGTTCAGCGGGGAGAAGAATTCAAAAGTTCGCAGAGTTGCAGTCTGTGGTGGAAGCGGATCGGACCTGCTGCCGGCTGCGATGCAGGCTGAAGCCGATGTGTTTGTGACCGCCGACATCCGGTATCATACCTATCATGATGCACAGGGGCGGATTTCACTTGTCGACGCGGGACATTGGGAAACAGAGCAGATAATCCTCCCCGTCGTCGCCCGCCGCCTGCGTGAGGAATTCAAGAACCGCGGCGAGCAAATCGAGATTTCACAGACGAGCCTGCGTACAAGTCCTATTCATAGTTATTGACAGAAGGAGTACGAGTTGGAAAATCGTTTGCGATTGCTGTATTCGTTGCAACAAGTTGATTCCGGACTGGACGATTTGAGAGAAATGAAGGGAGACCTTCCCCATCTTGTTGAAGAACTGAAGGAAGAAATCAAGGCCAAAGAGGATGCACGAAAGAATTCCGAGATCTTCATCAAGGAGTCAGTCGTTAAACGGGATTCCCTTGATGTGGAAATCCTCGCCCTGAAACAGAATATCGAAAAGTATAAGAGTCAGCAATTCCAGGTAAAAACCAACAGGCAATACGACGCCCTCTCGCGGGAGATCGACACGGCCCAGGAAAAAATCATCAAACTTGAGAAAGAGATGGAGATCCTGGAGGGAAAGGTGGAGATGGCTAAGCAAGATCTGGTTGCAATGGGCCCGGAGCTGGAAAGTCTCAACAAGGACTTGAGGGACAAAGAAGCCGAGTTGGAACTCGTGAACAAGGAACATGAAGAAGAGGACCTCAGGTTGAATCACGAACGGGAGAAACTTGTCGTGCGCCTTGACAAAGGCGATTTGCGCACGTATGAACGGATCCGCCAGGCCAAAGACGGAAAAGCGGTGGTCCCGGTAAGGCGCAATGCCTGCGGAGGCTGCTACAAACGGGTCCCGCCTCAGACCGTGCTGGAACTCAGGAAGAACTCAAGGGTGATCACATGCGAATACTGCGGCCGGGTCCTTGTTTCCGATGAGATTGTCAACAGCGCAACGCCCGCATGACGCTGACTGCCTACACCGACGGGGCCTCGCGGGGGAACCCCGGGGAAGGGGGAATCGGAATCATGATGAAAGATGGGAGCGGAAACGTCGTCGCCTCCTTCTCCGACTATGTGGGCAGAACAACCAACAATCAGGCGGAGTATCTTGCGCTCCTGGCTTGTCTTCGACTCGCCCTGGAAACAAAATGCACCCGTCTCGTTGTTTACTCAGATAGCGAGCTGATGGTCAGACAAGTTCAGGGAACATACAAGGTGAAAGACGCCGATCTGAAAAGCTATTTTACCAAAATACAGAAAATTCTCGGTTCAGCGCCCTTCACGTTTGAGATCAAACACATTACACGCGAGGAGAACAGGCATGCAGACGAGCTTGCCAACCGGGGGATTAATCTCCGACGCCGCGTCAATGATCCAATAGAGCTTAATTAACGTTACTCAAGGCAGGAGCGGCGTCAGGCGGTCGCTCCGATGTCACAATCGGGGAGGAAAGTCCGAACACCACAGGGCAGGGTGCCCGGCAAAGTCAACTTTAGGGTGGGCTAAGCCGGGGTCTCATGGGCAATATCCCATGGGAACGGAAAGTGTCACAGAGAACAGACATCCCTCTTACCTGCCTGCCGATTTACCTGCTATGCTGTTCGGCGGGAAGGCGGGCCGGAGGAGAGATACCGGTGAAACGGTGGTGTAAGAGACCACCGCTCTGACAGTAATGTCGGAGGCCTGATAAACCCCACCCGGTGCAAGACCATGTAAGTCACGCCTCAGGTTGCCCGCCTGGTTCCGCCTTGGGCGGATGCGTGATGGGTAGGTCGCTGAGAGAAATGGCCGCCTCTCTCCGTCTTTGACGGAGGAAGACAGAATTCGGCTTACCGACGCCTCCTCCTGCCTTGTGTAACACACCGTTCACCTGCCATTCGCCTTCGGCGAATGCTCCCCCCCAGAAGGAGCTGTCCTGTGTCACCCGTCCGTCAGTACCGCTGGGTCCTTCCACACTCCAACGCATCCGCTGGTTCGGCCGATCGTGATTTCCCTGGCAAAGTCAAGAAACTTGCCGATGAGCTCACGATTTCCCCGATTCTGGCTGAAATCCTTGTTCGGCGTGGAATCGAAACCATGGAAAAGGCTCGTCTGTTCTTCCGCCCGAGGCTTGATGACCTCCACGATCCTTTCTTGATGAACGATATGCAAAAGGCAGTCGATCGCCTGATTACGGCGGTTCGTGTCGGTGAAAACATCATGGTGTACGGCGACTATGATGTTGATGGAACAAATGGGGCATCCCTCCTCTGGACCTTTCTGAAAAGCATCGGCGCAAAAGTCGATTCCTACATTCCCGACCGTCTCAAAGAAGGATACGGCATTTCCGATATCGGCATCGAAAAAGCAAAGGAACGCGGGGTCTCCGTGCTCCTGTCCGTGGATTGCGGCATCACTGCCATCAATCAGACCGCTTATGCGCGTTCTCTGGGAATCGATCTCATCATCTGCGACCACCACGAGCCCGGGGACAGTCTTCCGGAGGCCTATGCCATATTGAATCCGTTCAAACCGGGCTGTGAGTATCCTTTTAAGCATCTGTGCGGATGCGGCGTTGGCTTCAAGCTCATCCAGGCATTGTGCACGCACGAACTCGTACAATCAATGTTTGGAGGAGACGCCGAAAGCCAGCTTGCGTCGTACCTGGACTTCGTTGCGCTTGCCACCACCGCGGATATTGTTCCGGTGATCGGCGAAAACAGAACCCTCCTTCGACTGGGCTTGGAACTGATCAACGCGAGCCCTCGCCCCGGCATTCGCGCATTAATCGAGACCTCCGGCCTCAATGCGGGAAAGATCACCGGCGGTCAAATTGTTTTTATTATCGCTCCGCGAATCAATGCCGTTGGTCGTCTCGGAGACGCGAATCGGGCCGTTGAGCTCCTGACCTGCGCGTCGCCAGAGCAGGCCCTCAGTCTGGCGAAGGTCTTCGAGGAAGAGAACCGCAACCGCAGGAAAATCGATGAAGAAACCTTCATCGAAGCCCAGGAGCTGGTCGAAACTACCGCCGGAATGGAAAAAGAAAGCGCGATCATTCTCCATCGGGGTTCCTGGCACCCGGGAGTCATCGGCATCGTTGCCTCACGGCTTGTGGAACGGTACTATCGTCCCACCATTATGATGACCACCGTCAACGGTGTGGCAAAAGGGTCCGCCCGCAGTGTGCGCGGATTCGACATCTACCAGGCTCTCAAGCAGTGCGAAGACACGTTGCTCCAGTTCGGAGGTCATAAGTATGCCGCCGGACTTGCGGTGGAAATCGACCGGCTTGAGGAATTCAAAGATGCTTTCTCGGCGGTGGCGCGGGAACGCCTCTCCGATGAACTCCTTACCCCGGAAATTCACATTGACGCGGAAATCGAACTCTCCGATCTAACCCCGAAATTCTTGCGCATTCTGAACCAATTTGCTCCTTATGGGCCCAACAACATGCGGCCGGTGTTCGCAATTCGAAATGCCGAAGTCTACGGCTCTCCCCGAATCGTGGGAAACAATCACCTTCGCTTCAGTGTGAAGCAGCAGAACCGCGTTTTTGACACGATCGGATTCAACCTCGGTCAGCTTGAAGAGAGGTTGAAGAATCGGTATGTCGATCTCGCCGTGTCCATCGACGAAGGGGAGTTCGGGGGGCATGCCGTTCCGCAATTGAAAATCAGGGACCTGAAGTCAAGCATCTAACAGAGGGATTCTGTATTTTTCCATTTCTCAATGTTGCTTCTGATCCTCGCATGTCTGGTCATTCGAAATGGCATCAAATCCGGCGGAAGAAGGCTGTCACAGACACCCGCCGCGGTAAGATGTTCACGCAAATCATCAAGGAAATTACGATTGCCTCCCGCATGGGGGGAGGAAACCCTGACGGTAATCCGCGCCTGCGGCTCGCCATCGAGAAGGCCAAAGCCGGCAATATGCCCGCAGATAACATCAAGCGGGCAATCATGAAGGGCACGGGAGAATTACCAGGAATGGCCTATGAAGACGTCACCTATGAGGCATATGGCCCCGGCGGAGTCGCACTGATCATTGAATGCGTCACGGATAACAAAACCCGCACCGTTAGCGAGATCCGCCACATCCTCGACCGGAATCACGGAAAACTCGCTCAAGCGGGAGCGGTGGCCTATCAGTTCCAGCGAAAAGGGATTGTCTCCATTCCGAAGTCAGAGATGTCCGAGGACGATCTTTTGGCGCTTGCCCTGGAAGCCGGCGCAGACGACCTCAAATCCGATGAGGATACCTACACGGTATACACGTCATCAGACCGGTTCGATGAAGTCAGAAAGGCCGTCGATGCTCGGAACATCAAAATCGATCACTCAGAGCTTCAACAGATTCCCGATACAGCCGTGAAGGCCGAAGGGAAAGATGCCGAGTTGGTCATGAAGCTGATGGAGGTTTTGGAAGAGCATGACGATGTCCAGCACGTATTCAGCAACTTCGATATTGACGAAAAGCTCATGGCTTCTTTTTCGCAGTAGTTTTCCCTGCATGATCTCATTCAAACGATCGCTATGATCATCCTTGGCGTCGACCCAGGCACACTCATCACCGGCTACGGTGTGATCGAGGTTACAAAAGGCCGCTGCCGCGTCCTCGAATACGACGTCGTAAAGAATCGGAGCAACCGCTCAATGCCTTTGCGCCTGAAGGCGATTTATTCGACTCTGTGCGATGTGATCAATCGGCACCATCCGGACGAATTTGCCATCGAAACGGCCTTCTACGGCAAGAACGCTCAGTCGGCTCTCAAGATCGGACATGCGCGCGGAGTGTCGATTCTCGCCGCCGTCAACCATGAGATTCCCAGCACTGAGTATTCACCACGTGAGGTGAAAAAGGCGGTTGTCGGAAACGGTGCGGCTTCGAAAGAGCAAGTCCAGGCAATGATCAAGTCGATGCTCCAACTTAGGCAAGCTCCAAAATTCTTCGACGCAACCGACGCCCTGGCTGTCGCATTGTGTCACTCGCACCGGTACGGAAGACCGGGAGGCTCATCCCGCTCGCGCTCACGTTCCCGGTTCCGGTCCGACCTGTGGAGCGAATACGTTAGAAAACACCCGGAGCGAGTGCTCGTAAGCCGATGATTGCATCTCTGACCGGTATCCTGAAAGCCAAATCGCCGACGGAGATCCTCATTGACGTCGGAGGGGTTGGCTACGCGGTGAGTATTCCTGTCTCAACGTTCGAAAAGCTCGGCAACGTCGAGTCAGAAATTACCCTCCTGACATATCTGAACGTCCGCGACGATGCTCTCCAGCTTTTCGGGTTTGCAACCAACGAGGAACGCTTTCTTTTCAAACAATTGATTTCTGTTTCCGGGATCGGTCCGCGCATCGCTCAGGGAATCCTTTCGGGAATCTCAGTTGCAGACTTGCGGATCCATTTGGTGAACGGTAATGTCTCCGCGTTGACGGCAATTCCCGGCGTTGGGCGAAAGACAGCGGAGCGACTTATCGTTGAACTGCGAGACAAGCTTACAAAAGCAGATCTTGCCGTCGAGGCCTCGCTTCGGGAAGGGGGAGCGGGCGATGCACGCACGCAGGCATTCATGGCCTTGGTTTCCCTGGGGTTCTCGAAGCCGGCTGCGGAGAAGGCTATCGTCAACGTTCTCAAGGAGTCAGACGGCAAGGATCTTGCCGTGGAAGAACTTGTGAAGAAGGCTCTTCGGATCGTCACAACTCGTTAGGTCTTGCGTCCTCTGTGTCAATTTCAATCGACAAAGACCCTGGACTAAACAACTCACCCACGCCTTTGCGGTTCGTCTCCTCCAAACAATCAACGACGAATCCCAAAGCATGAGGCCTCCTCACGTCGTTTGTTTTTTCACCCCCTTTCCGGTATCTTCCCCTTTGTATGCGATCTGATTTTACTTCTCCCGAACGGCTCGAAAACGAGCTGGAACTCGATCAGACACTCCGTCCTTCCACGTTCCCCGACTTCATCGGTCAGGAAAAAATTGTCAACAATCTGAAAATTTTCATCACGGCGGCGCGGCAACGCGGGGAGGCGCTCGATCATGTTCTTCTCACCGGACCGCCGGGACTGGGAAAAACGACCCTTGCTCACATCATCGCGGCAGAATTGGAAAAAGGAATCAAGGTGACGTCAGGGCCGGTCCTGGATAAGCCGGGAGACCTGGCCGGCATCCTGACGAACCTCGAAGACGGGGACGTTCTTTTCATCGACGAAATCCACCGGCTGAATGCGGTTGTCGAAGAGTACCTCTATTCAGCCATGGAGGAATTTCGCCTCGACATCATCATTGACGCGGGACCGAACGCCAGGAGCATACAGATCGCTCTGCCTCGCTTCACACTCGTGGGGGCGACAACCCGAGCGGGCCTTCTGACTTCTCCTCTCCGGGCCCGGTTTGGTGTGATGGACCGCCTCGACTATTATCCCCCGGAACATCTTTTCAGCATCCTCAAGCGTTCCGCGAAGATTCTGAATGTGCAGATGAGCGACGACGGAGCCTTCGAGATCGCCGGGCGTTCCCGAGGCACGCCCCGCATTGCGAATCGTCTCCTGAAGCGATGCCGTGATTTCGCGGAAGCCGATAAGAAGCTCGCTCGTCACGATGGCGTGATCAACCGGGAAGTTGCCGAATATTCGCTCAGGGCCCTCGAAGTCGACAACCATGGTCTCGATGAGATGGACAAGCGAATCCTCCGGACAATCATGGAAAAATATGCCGGCGGACCCGTCGGACTCAGTACGCTTGCCGTCGCGGTTGGGGAAGAGCCCGGGACGATCGAAGAGGTCTACGAGCCATATTTGATCCAGGAAGGTTTCCTGAAGCGGACCCCTCGAGGACGCGAGGCTTCCGACCTTGCCTACAAACACTTCGGCCTCCAGCGTCGGAGATCCAACCAGGCCGATCTGTTTTGAGAATTTTCGTTTACGCGGCGATTCTCTTTTCCCCCCTTTTTTCCCGGATCCATGCTCAAACGACCGATACTCTCCGTGCAACACGACAGAATCCGTCGCCCATGGTGGAAACAACAAGGTCCCACGCCCGCATCGAACCAATCGCATTCCCCGGATTTCAGTCCGAACTGATCGGGATCCTTCCCTCGCCCGCAGATGTCTTTGTTTCTTCAAAAGATTCCCAAGAAACCAGCTTCAACCTGCTGGTTCTCTTTCACACGGCGCCATACATTGCTCGTGATGCCGCCGTGCATGCGGATTTCCCGCTGATCACGGTCACGGTCAATCTCGGATCCGGATCGCGTGTCTACGGAGAGGCCTTTCAGAACCCGGGCACATTTCCCAGACTTTGCGATACCGTTGTCGCTACTGTCGAACGCCATTCAAGCCGACCGATCAACCTCGAAACCGTCATTGCTGCGGGGTTTAGCGCAGGATATGGAGCAGTCAGGAAGATTCTCTCAACAAGATCAGGGTACTCAGCAATTGATGCTGTACTCCTTCTCGACGGTATTCACGCTAGCTACATCCCCGAGCGCGTCCTCGCTGAAGGCGGCCAGATCGATTCCCTGGACCTTGCTGCGTTTCTCACCCTCGCTTCAGATGCCTCACAACCGAATTCTGAAAAGCGATTTCTGATCACGCACTCGGAAATTTTCCCCGGTACGTTTGTCAGCACGACGGAAGCGACTGATTTTCTCCTGAGGCATCTTGGACTCCGAAGGAACGCGGTTCTCCAATGGGGGCCGATGGGGATGCAGCTTCTCAGCGACACGCGCCAGAAGCGATTCAGGGTGCTGGGTTTTGCCGGCAACGCCGCGCCCGACCACATCGATCATTTGCACGCTCTCCGCTACTTCCTGCGGGAACTCCTCTCTCTCTGAAGACCGGAATTGACACTCTCTGAAATTCACCCTACATTTTGCCATTCTTTCACCACACCGGAACGTTCGCATGGCCCTCGATAAGGACCTTCAATCAGTTCAGGAAGCCCGGGAGCTGCTGATAAAAGCCAAGGAGGCGCAGCGAGCTTTTCGCAGCTTCACGCAGGAGAAAGTGGATGCCATCGTCAAGGCGATGGCCGATGCCGGCTCCGCTGCTGCGGAAACACTCGGGCGTCTGGCCCACGAAGAAACTGGGTTTGGAAAGCCGGAAGACAAGAAAAAGAAAAACGAATTTGCCACTCGAAGGGTTTGGAACTCGATCAAGGATCTCAAAACGGTCGGCGTCGTGAATGAGGACAAAGAACGGCGCATCATCGAGATTGCGGAGCCAATGGGAGTCGTCATCGCTCTCATCCCCTCCACCAACCCGACATCGACTGTCATGTTCAAGGCAATCATTTCGGTGAAAGGCAGAAACTCCTTTGTCGCAAGTCCGCATCCGCGGGCAGTCAAATGCACGGGGGAAGCCACAAGGATCCTCGCCAGCTCGGCCGAGGCCGCGGGAGCCCCTGCGGGATTGATTTCCTGCCTTTCCGTCCCCACGATCGAAGGAACGAACGAGCTCATGCGCCACAGGTTGACCGCTGTCATCCTGGCCACCGGCTCAAATCCCATGGTTCGGGCAGCCTATAGTGCAGGAAAACCGGCCTACGGCGTGGGATCGGGAAACGTTCCCTCGTTCATCGAACGAACAGCCAACGTGAAGAAGGCCGTTGCCGACATTGTTTCAGGAAAAGTCTTCGACTGGGGCGTCCTCTGTTCCACAGAATCCGGCGTCATTGTGGACGAGGCGGTCAAAAAAGAGGCGATTGATGAATTCAAGAAACGCGGGGCTTACTTCGTGTCTCCGGAGGAGCGCGAGCGATTGAGCCGGACGATGTTCGATCAACGCGGAGCTATCAACCCGGATATTGTCGGGAAACCTCCTCATTTCATTGCGCGAAAAGCCGGATTCGATGTTCCCCACGACACATCTTGCCTCGTCGCCGAGCTGCCCGGTGTCGGGCGCGAATATCCCCTCTCCCGGGAAAAACTCTCACCTGTCCTCTCCATGCTCACCGTCAATGGCTGGCAGGAAGGATGCGAGCGCTGCATCGACATGCTCCAGTTCGGCGGAATCGGACATACCATGGTTATTCACTCCTCAGACTCGGAAGTGATTCTGAAGTTCGGATTGGAAAAACCTGCATTCCGGGTCCTCGTCAATACGCAGGCCGCGCTCGGTGCGGTCGGCTACACCAACGAGCTTCTCCCTTCAATGACTTTGGGGCCCGGAACATTCGGAGGATCCATTATTTCCGATAATCTTTCGGCCAAACATTTGATCAATATTAAACGACTCGCCTTCGAGACCAGACCGATCAATCCGCCCGAGAAGTTCGGGGGCGTTCCGGGAACCGGTGTGCGAATTCCAGAACGGCCCAGTGTCGTCGTCAAGAAGGTCATGCAACCGACGCCTCCGCCTGAGCACTCATGGATCGATGTGATTGAAGAACGAATCAGGTTAAAGGCCGGGAATATCGTCCAGCCGATTTCACCGGCTCCAGAAATGCAGCCGCCGCAGAAGGCTGTTACAGAACAAAAACCGGCTCCAGGCACTCCAAAGACCGCTCACTTCGGAACCGGGATTTCAGAATCTGAAATCGATCGTATCATCAAGGAATTCAAGAAGTAGTGCTCCCCACTCAGGCCGCCACGTTCCCTCCGTTTAGCCTTGCGTCATAAACTCCCCCGCTCGTTCTATTGCCGACCGACCCTCCAGGTGGCCCGGGAACTCCTTGGCATGCACCTGGTGAGAAAACTCGGATCGCGTGAGCTGGTCGGCATGATCGTCGAAGTGGAAGCATACCTGGGAAAACGGGATCCGGCCAGCCATGCTTTTCGAGGCCGCACCAAACGAAACGACGTGATGTTTTGGAGAGGAGGACATTTGTACGTGTATTTCACGTACGGGATGCATTTCTGCGCGAACGTGGTAACCCGAAACGAGGGGATCGGCGAAGCGGTGCTGATCCGTGCCGTTGAACCGATGAAAGGAATTGTCACGATGAGAAGAAATCGAGGTCTTCCCGCTCAAGAACGAAACCTCCGATTGTTGACGAGCGGGCCCGCCCGGTTCTGCGAAGCATTCGGGATTCAAAGGGAGGACAACGGAACAGATTTGCTCGGGAAGAAAATCTACCTCGTTCAGAAAAGGAGGATCCCCGGTTCGAGAGTCGAGGCCTCAAACCGGATCGGTATCAAGGTCGGCACCAAAAAGCGGTGGAGATTTTTCATCAGAAATAACAGGTTTGTCTCGCGATAGTTTTCCGGCGCGATCAAATCAGCCCAAGCTCAGTGCGAAGAAACTCACCCGTGTACGATCTCCCGTTCCGTGCGACTGTCTCAGGCGTACCTTCCGTTACGACATAACCTCCTGCATCCCCCCCGTCGGGGCCGAGATCCACGATCCAATCGGCCGTCTTGACGACATCGAGATTGTGCTCAATAACGATCACCGTGTTTCCCTTGTCCACCAGCTTGTTCAATACCGAAAGCAGCATTCGGATATCCTCAAAATGGAGACCGGTGGTGGGCTCGTCGAGGATGTAGAGGGTCTTCCCCGTACCAATCTTGGACAATTCCGTTGAGAGCTTGACCCTTTGGGCCTCTCCTCCGGAGAGCGTCGTTGCCTGCTGACCCAGACGGATGTAGGCAAGACCGACATCGGACAAGGTTTGAAGATGTCGGCGAACTCGGGGGAGTTCACTGAAGAGGATGAGCGCCTCCTCAACGGTCATATCAAGAACGTCGGCAATTGACTTCCCTTTGTATCGTACTTCCAGTGTTTCCCTGTTATAACGCCTTCCGTTGCACACATCGCAATGGACATAAACGTCGGGAAGGAAATTCATTTCGATTTTCCTGACTCCGTCCCCTTCGCACTCTTCGCACCTTCCTCCCTTGACATTGAAACTGAACCTTCCGGCCCGATAACCCCGGATTTTGGCCTCGGGGAGCTGGGTAAAAAGATCTCTGATCAGGGTGAATAACCCGGTGTACGTGGCCGGGTTTGACCTGGGAGTGCGTCCGATTGGCGACTGATCAATATCAATCACCTTATCGATATGCTCAAGACCGTCGATCGACTTATAAGAAAGCGGAACCAACTTCGTCTTGTAGAATTTTCTTGAAAGGATCGGAAAGAGCGTCTCATTGACGAGAGTCGATTTTCCCGACCCGCTCACGCCCGTCACACAGATCAACTTTGCCAGGGGGACCTGAAAGGTAATACTCTTGAGGTTGTTCCCGGAAGCGCCTGTGAGCACGAGGTTTTTTCCATTTCCGTTCCGACGACGGGCCGGGACCGGAATTTCCCTTTTTCCCTTCAGGTAGAGTGCCGTCAATGATTCCGCCGTCGCACCGTTGCCCCCGGTCTTCAGGGATTCGTTCCTGGCCCTGAGCAGATTGGGTCGGCCGCTCGTGACAACATAACCGCCATGCTCACCTGCCCCGGGGCCTAAATCGATAACATGATCGGCGCTTCGAATCATCGCTTTGTCGTGCTCGACAACCACCACGGTGTTTCCAAGATCCCGAAGGGACCTGAGAGACCGAATGAGTTTGATATTGTCCCGCTGGTGCAGTCCAATGCTTGGCTCATCGAGAATATAGAGAACACCGACCAACTGTGTGCCGATCTGCGTGGCGAGCCGAATCCGCTGCCCCTCGCCTCCCGAAAGCGTCCGCGCAGACCGATCCAAGGTAAGGTAATCAAGCCCAACGTTGAGGAGAAAATCGAGTCGTTGGGTAATTTCCTTGAGGATTTGTCTGGCAATCTCGTAATGACGGGGAGTCAACGAGATCACTCCAAACAGGTTCCTGCAACCCGAAACAGAACGACGGACAACATCGTAGATCGAATAGAGTTCTCCGGTTTTTGTATCCTCAAGCTTGATGGCCAGGCTTTCTTTTTTCAATCGCCCGCCTCCGCATGCCGGACAGCGCGTTGTCGTCATGAAGGATTCCACCCATTCCCTGATCTGATTGGACGAAGTCTCATCATAGTAGCGTTGGAGCATATCCAACACTCCGCCAAAGCGGTGTCGGTACGTCACCGTTCTCCCCTGCCCAGTCTGATACTGGACGTTCAGCTTCTCCCCACCGGTGCCGTACAACAGTGCGGCTCGTGCTTCAGATGACAGTTTCACGATCGGCGTGTCAAAGTCGAAGGCGAATTTTTTCGCAACAGCCTCCACCTGGGCGAACATCCAGGTTGGTCTCGGTTTCCCGAGGGGGGCGATTCCTTCCTGGGCTATTGTCCGCGAATCATCCGGGATAATCAAATCAAGATCAAAATCCTTTTTCTCTCCCAATCCTTCACACTCGGGACAGGATCCCGCCGGCGAATTGAAAGAGAACGAATTCGGGGCAGGTTCCTCATAACTGATTCCACAGACTTGACAAGAATATTGTTGGCTGAACAATTGATCCTCCTTGCCGTCGTTGACCGTCAGTACGCCGGCGCCGAAACGGAGGGCGACATCAACCGAATCGGCAATGCGCGATCGGAGCTTCTTCTTCAAGAGGATCCTGTCCACCACGATCTCAATGGTATGAGTCTTGTATCGGTCCACCTTCATCCCCTCGACGACTTCTTTCATTTCGCCATCCACGCGGACGCGAACAAAGCCGTCTTTGGCAATCTGTTCGAACAGCTCCCGGTAATGCCCCTTTCGGCCTCTCACCACCGGTGCCAGGATTGCGATCTTCGAACCCGCCGGAAATTTCAGAATTGCATCGATGATCTGGTCTACGGATTGGCGTTCGACTTTTCTGCCGCAGTTGATGCAAAACTGCATGCCAACCCGGGCAAACAAGAGCCGGAGGTAGTCGTAGATCTCGGTGACCGTCCCGACTGTGGACCGAGGATTATGACCGACGGTCTTCTGTTCGATCGAAATCGACGGACTCAGTCCCTCGATATAATCGACGTCCGGCCGCTCCATCATTCCCAGGAACTGACGCGCATAAGCCGAAAGGCTTTCAACGTATCGCCGCTGCCCTTCAGCATAGATCGTGTCAAATGCGAGACTTGATTTGCCGGAACCCGAAAGGCCCGTGATGACAATCAGCCGGTCTCTCGGCATCTCGACGTCGATGTTCTTCAGATTATGAACTCTCGCACCCTTGACAACGAGTTTCTCTTCGGCCATTCAGTGAATCCTCTTCCTCTTATTCAGATATTCAAAGAGCGCCTTATCAAAAGGCGTCCCGGTATCCAACAGGACATAGTCAATGTTGTTTTCGAGACACTCTCTCTTATACCCGTCCAAAAGCTGCCGAAGCGTCTGCTGGTATGCGCGCTGAATATGCCATGGCTGCGTCATCAGCTCCTCGGCGGTTTCCATATCCCGGAACACGGCATCGGCGTCGAAGGCAAACGTGCGTTCAACCGGATCCAGGATTTGCATCACGATCACTTCATGTCCCCGGTGCCGGAAATGCTTCAGGGCGGTCTTCACCTTCTCCGGTTCGTCAAAGAGATCGCTCAGTAAAATAATAAGACCTCGACGTTTGATCTTCTCCGCCACCGTGTGAAGCGATTCCGCCGTCCCCGTTTGACGGCCGGCTTCCACTGTCTCCAGGGCCTTGAGCATCTGACGAAGGTAGAGTTTCGTTGCCCGGGGAGCCATGGAAATTCTGATTTCCTCATCGTAGACCGTCAAACCAACAGCATCACGCTGCTCCGTCATCAGATAGGCGAGTGAGGCAGCAACATACGAGGCATATTGAATCTTCTTGAGCCGGTCTCCCGACGCATAACCCATGGACGCGCTTGCATCAAGAATGACATGCGACTTAAGATTGGTTTCCTCCTCAAACTGCTTGATGAAATAGCGGCCGGTTTTAGCGTAGGCCTTCCAATCGATGTGTTTGATTTCGTCCCCCGGCATGTACGGACGATGTTCGGTGAACTCCACGCTGAATCCATGGTACGGACTCCTGTGAAGTCCCGTTATGAATCCCTCGACAACAAGACGTGCCCTGAGCTCCATATTTGCAAGCTGGGCAATAATTTCCGGCTGGAGGTATTTTGTTGATTCGTTCATGATGCAAAACCACGCAATAACCGGAACAACATTGAAATAATCGACTGCCTCGATGCTATTGGTCTCGTTTGACGAGCGTCGCGCAGAAAAACCCGTCGGTACCATGCCGATGGGGCAGGAGTTTGACAAAGGAACCGTCGACCGCATCTCCGATCCCCGCTTTTTCCGCACGCGGGCCGATGTCTTCCATCGAGAAATCGGAATGTGCGCCCAGGAATCTTTCCACGACATCTTCGTTCTCTTCACGGAACAGGGAGCAGGTTGCATACATCAGCGATCCTGCGGGTTTCACGAACTTCGTGTTTGAACTGAGAATACGCAGCTGTTTTTCGCGCAACTCATCGACGACTTTTTCTTCGACGACCCATTTCAGCCCGGGGTTTCGCCTGATCGTCCCGACGCCGCTGCAAGGGGCGTCGACAAACACCGAATCAAAATACCCTTGAGTCCAGGGGTGCTTCGAAGCAAAATCTTCCACCAGTGAAACCCGCACGTTTGACGCTCCAGCTCTGCGGGCCCGTTTCCGCAACTCTTCGAGCCGAAACGCCTGAACGTCGGTCGCAAAGACTTCGCCTCTGTTCTTCATCAGGGCGGCTAACGCCAGAGATTTTCCACCGGCCCCGGCGCAGGCATCAAGAACCTTCCACGTCGGCTTCGGGTCGATGAGCAGCGGAAGAAGCTGACTCCCTTCGTCCTGAACCTCAAACCACCCATCTCGAAACGATTGCAGCGCAAAAATGTTGACGCGTTTCGGGACGGTCAAGCCTGCGGGCGAGAGCGACGTCTGGGTCGTCTCTATCCCTTCGGTCCTCAGTCTTCCTTGACATTCCTCAACGGTGGTTTTGAGAGTATTGACCCGCAAGGTCAACGGGGCGGACTGATTAAGGCTCTCGCAGAGTTTTCGTGTCTCGTTCAGACCGAACTGGGCCAGGAATCGTTCCATCATCCAATCAGGAAACGAATAACGGACAGCCAGAGGACCTTGTTCCTGCGCGTCCGGGATTGTGCTCCCGGAAAGCCGCAGAAGAATTTCCGGCAATCCTGATTTTACCGCGGCCGATCGGATTTTCGCGGCCACCACTTCCGCCGTGAGATCTGTCCGATGCTCGTGATGAAACAAATAGGCGGTCACAGCCAACAGCGAACGATCATCCGCTTCGGCTCCATCAAAGCCCCGAAGAATCTGATCGACTCTGGTCTCGCAGGAGCGAAGGTGCCGGAGTGTGCCATAGGTTGTTTCGGCAATGAAGCGGCGGTCGTGAGATCCAAGGTACCTGCGGATGCGGAAATAGGAATCAATCACGCTGTCGGCGGGTTTGCGCGAGCTGCGAATGAGGCCGAATAGTTCCTGGGTGTGGCCGAGAAGTGAAGAGAGCTGCATAACAAGGTAAGATACGGAGAATGAGGAAGGAGAACAACCGAAAAGAACAGTCTTGACGACCGCGGACCACTGAATCGTCGCATCTCAGCCGATGACCTCCCCCCGTCATCGAAACAATCCTACGCGACCTCCGCCCGCACCTTGGTGACAAACTCCACCATCCCCCGGTTATCCAGACCGAGAGAAACTGAATCCCCCTCAGCAACATCCCCGGAGAGGATTCGTTCGGAAAAAGGATTTACGACGTATTTCTGGATGACTCGCTTGAGCGGCCGCGCACCAAACGCAGGTTCATACCCCACCTTTCCCAGCCACGAAACAAACTCGGATGAAAATTCCAGGGTGATATTTTTTGCGGCGGCCGTTTTCGCCACATGCCTCAGCTGGAGTTCGACAATCTTCTGAATGTCGGCGGGAGTCAGAGGCTTGAAGAGAATGATTTCATCAATCCTGTTGAAAAACTCCGGACGAATCGTTTGTCTCAACATGTCAAACAAGGTGACGCGCAACTCGCCCATCAGTTCGTCCCGATTGCTCTCGGTGATCGAACTCAATTTCTCCTGAATCAGATGGGATCCCAGATTCGAAGTCATGATGACGATGGTGTTCTTGAAATTCACCGTTCGGCCTTTGCTGTCGGTCAACCTTCCCTCATCCAGCAGTTGCAAGAGAACATTGAAGACTTCGGGGTGCGCTTTCTCGATTTCATCCAGGAGGACGACGGAATACGGCCTTCTCCTGACAGCTTCTGTCAGCTGGCCGCCTTCCTCATATCCAACATAGCCAGGAGGCGCTCCTATCAGGCGTGAAACGGAGAATTTCTCCATATATTCGCTCATATCGATGCGAACCATTGCATTCTCATTGTTGAAGAGGAACTCAGCCAGGGCGCGTGCGAACTCCGTTTTTCCAACCCCCGTGCTCCCGAGAAAAATGAACGAACCAATCGGCCGTTTTTCATCCTGCATCCCGGCCCTGCTTCGCCGGATCGCATTTGCCACCGCCTTGACTGCATCTTCCTGGTTGACCAGCCGCTCATGGATCCGGTCCTCCAGATTCAGAAGCCTTGTTCGTTCGCTCTCCAGCATCCGCATCACTGGAATACCGGTCCATTTTGCCACGATCTCGGCAATATCCTCTGCGTCCACTTCTTCCTTCAACATCTTTCGGTCTTTTTGAACCTCCGCAAGCTTCGCTGCCGCCTCTTTAAGCTTCTTTTCAAGCTGGGCGACCACACCATACCGAAGTTCCGCTACACGCCCAAGATCTCCCTGACGTTCCTTTTGTTCCGCCTCTGTCTTGGCCTGCTCTATCTCTTCTTTCATCCGTCGGATAGCCTGAATGAGGTCTTTCTCGAGTTGCCAGTGAGCCTTCAGTTCTGATCGTACCTGGTTCAATTCGGCCAGTTGTTTTTCAATGTCGGCCAAACGTGTTCTGGAATCCTCGTCTTTCTCCCGTTTGACCGCTTCCCGTTCGATCTCCAGTTGTTTGATCCTCCGTTCGATCCCGTCCAACTCCTCGGGCATGGAGTCGATTTCGATCCGCAGCTTCGAGGCCGCCTCGTCGACAAGATCGATGGCCTTGTCCGGCAGGAACCGGTCGGCTATGTAACGGTGGCCGAGCTGTGCGGCGGCTACGATGGCTCCATCCTTGATCCGCACTCCATGGTGAACTTCGTACCGATCCTTGAGACCTCGGAGTATCGAGATCGTATCGTGGACGTCTGGTTCGTCGATGAGAACAGGCTGGAAACGGCGCTCAAGTGCCGGGTCTTTTTCGATGCGCTTTCGGTATTCATCGATAGTAGTGGCTCCAATGGCACGGAGATCTCCCCGCGCCAGTGCCGGCTTCAACATGTTCGCGGCGTCCACCGCCCCCTGGGCGGCTCCTGCCCCGACCAGAGTGTGCAGTTCGTCGATAAAGAGAATGATTTCCCCGTTTGAGTCAGTTACTTCCTTGAGAACCGCCTTCAAACGCTCCTCGAATTGCCCGCGGAAACTCGTACCGGCGACAAGCGTTCCCATATCGAGCGCCATGATCCGCTTGGTCCTGAGATTCTCCGGTACGTCGCCCTGAACGATCCGTTGGGCGATTCCTTCAGCGATTGCGGTTTTTCCAACCCCGGGATCCCCTATCAGCACAGGATTGTTCTTCGTCCGACGAGAGAGAACTTGCAAGACACGGCGGATTTCGTCTTCACGTCCGATGACGGGATCAAGTTTCCCTTTTCGTGCAAGATCATTCAGATTACGACCGAACCGCTCGAGGGCTTGAAATTTTTCCTCCGGTGTCTGATCAATTACACGATGAGTTCCACGAATCGTTTTGAGGGCTTTGTAGATCCCTTCTTTCGTCACGCCCTGATCCTTCAGTAGTCTTGAGGCCTCAGAAGATTTCAACGCGGCCAATCCGAGCAGAAGATGCTCGGTGCTGACATACTCATCTTTGAGTTGTCCGGCCTCTTTTTGCGCTGTTTCGAACACGCTACCCAGAGAAGAGGAAATGTGTTGATTCCCCAGACCGCCTTCTTGCACTTTGGGCAACTTTTCGATCGTTTCATTGATTTTGATTTTCAGGTAGTTCAGATTTGCACCCATCTTCTGCAGGATAGGTGTAACAATTCCTTCGCTGTCCTGAATCAGAGCCGCCAGAAGGTGCTCGGGTTCAATGATCTGGTTGTTGGAGCTGGAAGCAATCTCCTGAGCGTTCTGGACAGCATCCTGTGATTTGATTGTGAATTTGTTGAAGTTCATGATTCTTGGTTCGCTTGATGCTTCGACTTGTTGACCCCAAATTTATAAGGGCAAAAGGCGAGGGGGTGCCTCGCCTTCTGTTCGCTGATCCTTCGAGCGACCCCCTTCAGATTAGTTTGAATCCGGCTTCTTTTTTTCTTCTTTCTCATCAACGATTTCGAAGTCGGCATTCTCCACTTTCTTGCCGGATTCATCCTTTGCCTGTTCGCCGGCCTGCGGCCCGGGACCCGGCTGACCCTGGGATCCCTTCGCGGATTCGTACATCTTCGTCGAGGCCTCATTCCAGGCGTCGCTCAGTGCTTCCATCTTCGTTTTGATGTCAGCTGTATTCCCGCCTTTGATTGCCTCCTCCAACGCGTTGGCAGCGTTTTCGACTTTTGCCTTCACCATGTCATCCATTTTGCCGCCAAGGTCCTTCAACTGCTTGCGGGTCTGAAACGCCAGGTTGTCTGCCTGGTTTTTGGTTTCGATTTCCTCTTTCCGCTTCTTGTCTTCCGACGCATGGGCCTGCGCATCGGTTTTCATCTTCTCGATCTCCTCCTTGCTCAACCCGCTTGAGGAGGTGATGCGGATCGACTGTTCCTTGTTTGTCGCTTTATCTTTTGCGGAGACGTGGAGAATACCGTTGGCGTCAATGTCAAAAGTTACCTCGATTTGAGGAACCCCGCGGGGCGCCGGTGGAATTCCGTCGAGATGGAACCTGCCGAGGGTCCGGTTGTCCAGAGCCATCGGGCGCTCTCCCTGCAAAATATGAATCTCGACCGAAGGTTGGTTGTCCGAAGCGGTCGAAAAGATTTCACTCTTGCGTGTTGGAATCGTCGTATTCGCCTGGATCATCTGGGTCATCACACCGCCCAGCGTTTCAATTCCCAACGTCAAGGGCGTTACGTCGAGTAGGAGAACGTCGGTCACGTCGCCGGCCAGGACGCCACCCTGGATTGCCGCTCCGACGGCCACCACCTCGTCAGGATTCACTCCCTTGTGGCCTTCGCGTGCAAACATATCCTTAACAAGCTTCTGAACCCGTGGTACCCGGGTCATTCCGCCGACGAGGATGACTTCGTCGATGTCGCGAGGGTTCAACCCCGCGTCTTTCATGGCCTTCTCCACCGGAGCGACACAACGTTGGACGAGATCTTCCACAAGCGATTCGAATTTCGCCCGGGTGATGGTCATGTTCAGGTGTTTCGGCCCGTCGGCAGTCGCCGTAATAAACGGCAGATTGACTTCCGTTTGCATCAGCTGGGACAGTTCTATCTTTGCCTTTTCAGCGGCTTCGCGCAGCCGCTGAAGGGCCATCGGATCTTTCCGCAAATCAATGCCTTCCTGCTTCTTGAACTCATCGGCGAGTGAGTCGATCAAGCGCTGGTCGAAGTTGTCTCCGCCCAGGTGTGTGTCGCCGTTGGTCGATTTGACCTCAAAGACACCGTCGCCCAGTTCAAGGATCGAGATGTCAAATGTACCGCCTCCCAGGTCGAAGACTGCAACTTTCGCGTCCTTGCTCTTCTTGTCAAGCCCGTACGCAAGCGCTGCCGCTGTCGGCTCATTGATGATCCGGCGGACATTCAGCCCGGCGATCTCCCCCGCCTCTTTTGTTGCCTGCCGTTGGGCGTCGTTGAAATAAGCCGGAACGGTAATGACGGCATCTGTCACCTTGGTTCCCAGATAATCCTCAGCGGTCTGCTTCATTTTCTGGAGAATCATCGCTGAGATTTCCGGGGGGGAATAGACCCGGTCTCCTATCTGGACGCGGGCGGTATTGTTCTCGCCTTTGACAACCTTGTAAGGAACCAGCTTGTTTTCCTCGGTCACCTCGTCAAAGAAACGACCCATGAACCGCTTGATGGAATAGACCGTGTTTTGCGAGTTGGTCACAGCCTGACGTTTCGCAGCCGCCCCCACGAGCCGTTCACCCGACTTGGTGAAACCGACCACCGACGGCGTTGTGCGGGCTCCCTCTGTATTTGCTATGACCGTTGGGTCATTTCCCTCCATCACCGCAACGACAGAGTTGGTCGTCCCAAGATCGATTCCAATAATCTTACTTCCCTTGCTTGTCATTGGTAAGCACTCCTTACGTATGAATGAAACGGCATTTCGCCGCCGCGTTATTCCATCGCAAAAAAGCGGTCGAGTCCGCCCACCGCGGACCCGACCTTGGTGATGGATGTCGTGGTGCAACAGCCGGGTTCCTCGGGAACCATCCGGCCATTACTTCACCTTGACTTCGATCTGTTTCGGCTTGGCTTCCTCCAACTTCGGAAGCGTGATCGTCAAGATGCCATCTTTGTAGGACGCATCAATATTGTCGTTTTTGACAGTTGTCGGAAGGGTGAAGGAGCGTTGGAACGAGCCGTACGACCTCTCCATGCGCTGATAGTTCTCTTCCTTCACATCCTTTTCCTGTTTCCTCTCGCCGCGAATCGTGAGAACGTTCGACTCCAGTATAATCTTGACATCTTCCTTGCTGATACCGGGAAGCTCCACTCTCACAACATATTCATTCTCGTGCTCCACGATATCGACTGCCGGGGTCCAGACGCCAAGCCCGAAGTCTTCATCCTGAATACCTCCGCGGAAGAAGCTGTCAAACAAACGATTGATTTCCCGCTGCATGTTCCACCTTTCGGTTTCGCGGGCAGGATTCCATCGGATCAGAGACATGGTTCTACCCTCCTTTCATTGAATCGGTATTTCTTTGAGCTTCATCTCGTCGTTTTTGGGAATTGTCATTGTCAAAACCCCATCCTCGAATTCAGCCTGAATTCGGGTGTGATCAAGTCCCCTTGTCAGGTTGAAAACCCTATAATACGCTTTGGTAACAGTCTCGCTCACCAAGGTTCTTGCCGGGTCCGTGTGGTACTTCTCCACCGGTCCTTTCACTGTGATCAGCATAGGTTCCGCGCTGACGACAAGGGATTCCTTCTTGGCTCCGGGCATGTCAAGTCTCACAACAAACGCATCGGAAGTTTCAAAGATGTCGGCGACCGGCGTCAAGTACTCTTCCCGTGGTTCTCTGTGTCTCACCAAAGCGCTGGTCCCCCGTCGGGTGAGCGCTCCTTCGTTGTTTTTCCTCATGATGTCAGCCTCCTTGGCTTACGTGACCGTAATCTGCCGGGGCCGGGCATGCTCCGCTTTCGGCAGTTGCACGCGCAACACACCGTCTTTCAGCTCCGCGGCAATGCGAGTCTGATCAACGTCTTTTGGGAGTTCAAACGAACGGGTGAACGAACGGGTGGGGGTTTCATGCCGCACGACCCGTATCCCTTCCGGGAATCCGTACTGTTTTCTCTCGCCGGAGAGCGTGAGGGTACCGTCCTCAACGGAAACCTTGAGATCCTCTCTCTTCACTCCGGGAAGTTCTGCAACGATCTCGTACTTCGAATCATGCTCAGCAACATCGACAGCTGGAAGACCTGCTCGAAGCACGCCGTTGGAAATATCGAACCCTGAAAACATGTCCGTCAGGTCCCGGTCGAAAAACATTGAGTCGATCAACGGTGAAAATCGCACATACATGACTTCAACCTCCTTTTTCATTATTTAACAAAGCTGGAAGGATCAAATCCTATAGCACAGAACCAAACGCTGTGCCAGTATCAGGACAAATTCGAAGAAGTGACATAAGCAGTTCAAAACAAAAGACTTACGACATAAAAACCACGTCGCTGATTTTCGCATCGACTTGAGTCAACTATGTCATCATGTCAGGTGAATGCAGTCAAAAATGTCAATAAAACTGGCAATTTGTCATCAACATCTGCCAAAATTTCGATGTAAAGTTCTTTTTGCGCAAGCTTGCTTTTAAGGGACATTTTGAATATCGTGCTTGGCACTAAATGGTTCAAAATCAATCATTTGCAGGAATTCTATTGTGCGGCCATTCCTTGTCACTTTTTTCTTTATCACGGTTGCCAGTGGACAACAACTGGAAATCGGGCAAGCGAGTCGGACCGGGTACGAATCCATCTCGGCCGAGGATCTCCGCGCCCACGTGACGTTCCTTTCATCCGACGAGCTTGAGGGGAGGGAGACAAGCCGCCGCGGTCAAAAGATTGCCGCCCAGTACATCGCAACAATGTTTCGAAAAAATGGACTAAAACCGTTGGGAGAGGGCGGCTCGTACTTTCAGCGGTTTGATTTGACAGTCACAAAGCCAAGTCACAACACGGCCATCGAGATCACCACTTCGACATCTTCCGAGTCCTTTAGCTTCAGAAAGGATTTCTTGACTGTCGCGACAAAAGAAACGACTCTCACCATCCAAGCCGTCTTTGTCGGTTACATGGACGCGGCGCTTTCCCCCGAGCAAGAGTCAGGATTGACCGGCAAGATCGTTGTTGCCTTTGCAGGGAGGCCAGGCGACGAGCCCAATTCTTTCGAACGTGGTCGGCGGCGACCTTTCGTCCGCTTCTTCATGAATAGCGCTGCCACTTTTGCTATAACAGACGAGACCGCGTACGGCTCCCTAGAACAACAGTCGATCGCCTTTGCGGATCAATTTGAAAAGGGAGAAATGAGCCTTACTTACACGCGTCCGGAACGGCGCGCGGACCGTTTCTTGGTTTTTACGATCAGTTCCCGGATGGGAGGCCATCTTCTCCGGCAGTTCAACCTCCCCCTCGATAGTCTCCGAAAGGCCATCGCAGCCGATTCGGGATTTACTCCCGTTCCGCTCGAAGGCATTTCTGTGACTCTTGACGTCAAAGTGTTGCGAGAATTCACATCTTCTGAGAATGTTGTTGGCCTCCTGGAAGGATCGGATCCCATTCTCAAACATGAATATGTTGTTCTCACGGCACACTACGACCACCTTGGAATTGGAGCCGCAGATGGGGAAATCTATAACGGAGCTGACGATGATGGCTCAGGCACTTCGATGATCCTCGAATTGGCCGAAGCTTTCACCGTGAACAAGGTCAAGCCCAAAAGGAGCCTTGTTTTCATGACCGTTGCGGGAGAGGAAAAAGGCCTTCTCGGATCACGCTACTACTCCGACCACCCCCTTGTTCCTCTTGAAAAAACCGCCGCAAATGTTAATATTGACATGATTGGGAGGACCGATGAAAAATACCAAAAGGAAAAAAGTCCGAACTACGTGTACGTCATCGGTTCCGACAAAATCAGCACGGAGCTCGACAGCCTGCTCCATGTGGCAAACAGGAAATCAGTCCGCCTGACCCTTGATTATGAATATAACGACGACAACGAGCCAAATCAGTTCTACCGGCGAAGCGATCATTACAATTTTGCCCGCAAAGGGGTCCCGGTTGTCTTTTTCTTCTCGGGCCTCCATGATGACTACCATCGCCCAACCGACACCGTTGAAAAGATTGAGTTCGAGACGATGGCTCGCAGAGGAAAACTTGTGTATGCAACGGTTTGGGAGGTGGCAAATTTCGGGCGACTGTTGAAGAAGCACGGCAAGACGTCTCTTTACGAAAACTGATGCTTTCCAAGGAAGACCTCCAGAAAGACCTTCACACCCGCGTCATTGGGCGGCGGCTTTTTGTCTTTGAGTCGATCGATTCGACCAATGCGTGTGCACGAACGCTTGCGGAGGCCGGGGCTGAAGAGGGTTCGGTCGTCATTGCCGATTTCCAGACAAACGGACGAGGCCGACAGGGGCGGGCCTGGAAGGCAGACCCCAATGTCAATCTCTTGTTTTCGGTGCTCCTGCGTCCGGAGCTCAAACGCGGATCCGCCGGACTCCTGACGTTTTTTGCAGCTGTGTCCGTTGCACGGGCGATCGAGAAGACTTCCGGATGTTCCATCGAGTGCAAATGGCCGAACGATCTTCTCTTGAACGGAAAGAAAATATGCGGCATTCTTCTCGAAAATTCGCTGGAAAAGGAAGCCCTTGCCTATTCCGTCGTTGGAATCGGACTGAATGTGAATCAAAAGAATTTTCGGGATGATCTGAGGAAAGCAAGCTCGTTGTCACGGGAACTCGGCGCCCCCCTGAGCCGTGACCGCCTGTTTCAGGAACTCGTGCGACAGATGGATGAGCTTTATCCGCCGGTGAGGAAGAGCCAGTTCGACTCAATTCTCATCGAATGGAACGCCCGGTGCCGGATGTTCGGGAAAGAAGTCACAGTCGCCCAGGACAAGAGGCACATTTCGGGTACCGCGGTCGCCCTTGAGCCCGACGGCGGCCTTCGGATCAACACGCCTTCAGGTCCTGAAACAGTGTATGCCGGCGACGTCACCGTCGTTTCTTCCTAGTGTCGCGTCTCAGAAATAGTTTGAATAATTACCTCGACGATTGGTTTTGCTTGTCATGGGACACGCCTACCTGTCGGCAGGCAGGGAAAAGGCCGAAAAGAACGGATTTTCACTGATAAGAGCTCAAAAATCAATCCGTGTTCCATTATTCAACTTATTTAAGGGAGCAACACGAGGACCCTTCATGCTTCTTGCTATCGATATCGGCAACACACACACCGTCTTTGGGGTCTACGACAGCGCCACACTCGTCGCCGATTGGCGCGTCACCAGCATGCTTCAGCGAACCGAAGATGAGGTGGGAACACAATTGCAGCAGTTTCTGAAAAACGCAGGCATCGTACCCGATCGGATCGACGGGGTCGCCATTTCCTCCGTTGTCCCCAACCTGACCGACATTTTTGCCGCGATGGCAAGGAAGTACTTCAAAGCAGACCCTGTGATCGTGGGACCGGATTTGGATCTCGGATTTGCAATTCAGTATGAAGATCCCTCATCCGTCGGTGCTGATCGTCTCTGCAACGCCGTTGCAGGCTTTGCCAAGTACGGCGGCCCCTTGATCATCATCGATTTTGGAACCGCGACTACCTACGATGTCGTGGGATCAACCGGCAATTATCTGGGAGGAGTCATCGCTCCGGGCGTTGAGACCTCGGCGGTCGATCTTCACCGCCGTGCCGCAAAACTGCCGAAGGTTGAGCTTCATTTCCCGGAACATGTTATCGGAACGAACACGGTCGCGAGCATGCAAGCCGGTATCCTCTACGGCGCGATCGACGCAATGGAAGGAATGATCAAGAGACTGCAGGCACAGATTCGAATAAGGGAGAAAAAAGAAGCGAAGGTGGTGGCAACGGGGGGATTCTCAGAACTGATCAGCTTACAGTCGAAGACCATCACCGCCTGCGAGCCAACGCTGGTCCTCGACGGCGTACGGTTGATTTACGAACGCGTGCGGCCCAAACGGTAAACGGCTAGTCGCCGCCCGATCGTCGTAGGAGCTGACTGATCCTCTCCTCGAGTTCCCTCTCCAGTTCGGAAAGAGCATCGGACATTTCGTGCCGGGCATACACCAGTTGATACAGGCTCAGTAATCCGTTGATGCCTGATTCCAGTACGTTCACCTGGCGACGGATCTCGTTCACAATCGAGTTCATCTTTACCCGCGCCTCCCCCTCCGGAAGTGCTTCCAGCGAATTCCGTGCGTGGATTTCCAACTCAACAGCAATATCGGCCAGCGCCGAGTTCAGGGCGGGGGTAATAGCGTTGATAACGGTCCGTACCTTTTCCGTCGCTTCCTTGTTCAGAAAAATCTCGCGGGCCTTCTCCTCTTCCTCCTGTCGGGCGATCCGGAAAAGACGCCGCTCACGCGTCGCCTCGATCACCGTCCCCAAATGCTGAATATCAATCTGCTCCTTACGCAGATAATCATAGGCCCCAAGCTTCATTGCTTCAACCGCGATCTCTTCGTTCCCAGCCCCCGTCAACATCACTACCGGTGTTTCAATTCCTTCCTGCTGCATCCACTTCATCACTCCCAACCCGTTCACTTCCGGCATGTAGTAATCGAGAAACATCATGTCGAAGAATGTCTTCCCGTCCTTCAGCAAGCTCACCGCCTCGTGTCCGGAGCGAGCCTTTACCACCCTGTGAGAATACTCATCCTGGAGAACAGTCGCCAGGAAGTTCAGGAAAGCGTCATCGTCGTCGACAAGGAGGATGTTGGCCTGGTTAGAAAGAGTTTGCATCGCGGAACAGTCTCCGACTGAACAGTGTCATGAAAAAAATAGGAACACGTCCTGCCTTATTCTGTGAGTTATCTCACACCAAACATGATAACCGACGCATTTGCCCAATCGACAATCGGCGCAAAATAAAGCCCGAAGAGCAATGTCGGAACCAGAAGAAGCAGGAGAATGGCTACCTGGGGCACACTGAAACGAATGGAGCCTGAGTCTTTTTCAGGATCGCGCAGGAACATGTTCCGCAATACCCTGACGTAGTAATACAGAGAAATGACGCTGTTCAGGGCGCCAACGACGGCAAGCCAAATCCATTTTGCATCGAGCAAAGCCACAAAAAGGTACAGCTTGCCGATAAAGCCCGCGGTGGGAGGAAGTCCGGTGAGGGAGATGAAGAAAATGACCATTGCGACGCCAAGGAGCGGCGACCGGTACCCGAGTCCTTTGTACGAATCGATATCTTCGCTGCCGGTCTTGTTTGCCACAAGCATCACAATGTAAAACGCACCAAGGTTCATGAACAGATAGACGACGAAATAGATCAGAACCGCTGCCAGCCCCTTGTCGCTCAGGACAACCACACCCATCAGCATGTAGCCGGCGTGCGCGATGCTCGAATAGGCGAGAAGCCGTTTGAGGTTGTTCTGCCAAACGGCCACAAGATTTCCCAGAGTCATCGTCAGGACCGAGAGAACTGCCAGGATGCTGTTCCACTCAAATCCCTGCAGCGAAGACCACATCCCGCTGGGGAGATCCACGACGTTTGAATCCAGGAAAGAGACCTTGAAAAACCGGATCATCATGGCAAAACCGGCAGCCTTGGAGGCGACGGATAAGAACGCCGTGATGGTCACCGGGGCACCTTCATAGACATCCGGAGTCCAGAAGTGAAACGGAACGGCGGAAATCTTGTACCCAAATCCTGCGATGATCAAGACACTGGCGATCAAAAGGGTAATCTCGTTGACTTCCCCGGTACTCAGTGCTTCGTTAATGCCGTAAATGTTTGTCGCTCCCGTCAACCCGTAGATGATCGAGATCCCGTACAGCATCAGTCCGCTGGAGAGCGCTCCGTAAATGATATACTTTAACGAGGCCTCGCTGGAGTCGCCTGCCTCTTTCGTGTAGCCCGCAAGGATGTAAGAAGTAAGGCTCGTCAGCTCCAGGGCGAGCACCATCATCAGCAGGTTGGCGGCACCCGCCATGAGGTACATTCCGAGTGTCAGCGCGAGCAACAGGGAAAAATACTCGCCTTTTCGCCGTTCAGTTGTCTGCACGTCGTGCGAGTAGAGAGAGAAGAGAATAATAAAGACGGCCGAGACGCCGATGACGATCTTGAAGAAAACGGAAAAGGGATCGACCGCCATCATCCCCGAAAAAACCGAGAGCGACATCCCTGCCTGCTGGAAAGCAAACAAGAGTGAGACAACAACGCCAAGGAGGGACAGCGCCGTGACAATCCCGCGGTTCTTCCGGAAAACCAAATCGGCAATGAGAGCCAAACAAAAGGCAACAACGAGCGTTGTTTCCGGCAAGAATTTTGACAAACTCTCGAGTATTTGGTCAACCATAGTCAATGCCTGCACAGAATTACGGCGCCATCGCCAGCGCTGAGCCGCCCGCCACGATATCCACAAGATTGTTCAAGGAGGCCGTCATGAGATCGATTGCCAGAGAAGGATAAACCCCCAAGACAAGAACAATCACCGCAAGCGGCACAAGGGTGAAGAGTTCTCGCCCGTTGATATCGGGAAGACCCGCCCACTTTTCATTCGGACTGCCAAGAAATACCCTCTGAAGTGTCCACAGCATATATGCCGCAGTCAGCACAATCCCAAGTGTCGAGGCAATCGTGATGTAGCGATGCGTTTGAAATGCGCCAAGGAAAGAAAAAGCCTCAGAAATAAAACCGCTCAGTCCGGGAAGTCCTAATGCCGCAAAGAACGCGACGGTCATGACGCCGGTGTATTTCGGCATCGTCACGGCCAAGCCGCCGAAGGCGTCAAGGTCACGCGTGTGGGAACGATCGTAGATAACACCTACAATCAAAAAGAGCATGGCAGTGATCGTCCCGTGATTGAACATCTGAAACACGGCGCCGACCATCCCTTGCGAATTCATGGCGGACATTCCCAGGAGAACCACTCCCATGTGGCTGATACTCGAGTAGGCAATGAGTTTCTTGAAATCCTGCTGAGCCATCGCGCACAACGCGCCATAGACGATGTTGATAAATGCAACGACCGCAAGCGGAACGGCGTACGCCTGCGCAATCTCCGGAAACATCGGATAACTGACTCTCAGGAGTCCGTATGTTCCCATCTTCAGCAAAACTCCCGCCAGAATAACACTGATGGCGGTCGGCGCTTCGACGTGAGCATCCGGCAGCCAGGTGTGGAACGGAAAGATCGGCACCTTGATGGCAAAACCGATGAAGAGCGCGATGTAAGCAAGATACCGCCAATAGGTTCCAACCCCTGCCAGGAGGGAACCCGGTTCATAATTTGCCGGATCCATCATGGCCAGCATGTTGAACGTGTGGATCCGCTCTCCCGTGACGGCGTCCGGAATCGTTACGCTGAAATACAAAGCAATCATGGCAAGGAGGATCAAAACACTTCCAAGCAAGGTATACAGGAAGAATTTGATTGCGGCGTATTCGCGGCGAGGACCTCCCCAGATTCCGATCAGAAAGTACATCGGAAGGAGCATGACTTCCCAGAACACATAAAAGAGGAAAAAGTCCAGGGCGACAAACACGCCCATCATGCCTGTGTCGAGAAGCAACAGCATGGCCATGTAGCCTTTCAACGCCTTGTCGATGTTCCACGACGCAAACACAGCTATGAAGCTGATCAGCGCCGTCAAAAGAACCATCGTCACACTGAGCCCATCCACACCCATGAAGTATTCGATCTGGATTCGGCCAAACCAGGATACGCCCTCCACGTCGATCCAGCGGGCTTTCTCCACAAACTGCATCCCTTCAAGCGAGTTGATCCCGGTCATTCCCTTATTGAAGTTCAAGTAGATCATCGCTGCCAGGACCAACTGCAGGAATGTGGCCACGGCGGGAATCCACTTGATCGCTGCATCATTTCCCTTCGGGACCATCAAAACGGCGGCCATGCCGATGATCGGAACAAACGTGATCCAGGTCAGTACCCCGATGCCCAAGAATTCCATACCGTGCTATCCTCCGAAAAGAACTGTCATTGAAACCACAGGAAAAAGATCATGACACCGAGCAGAACGAACGCGATGTATGTCTGAACCTTCCCTGTCTGAATACGGCGGGTCAAAAGGCCAAAGAACCCCGCCAGATACGCCACCAGATTCACAACCCCGTCGACAATCCTGTTGTCAAATCCGCCCACTCCCGCATAAAAGAGGAAAAACGTTAATCCCCCCATACCGAGACCCACAACGACGTACCATGCTCCCTGAAGCACCCCGGTCTCTGCCGACCAGAGACTTGAGCCGGTAAGCCAGGCCACATAAGACGAAACGACGCCGGCGACTCCCATGTAGAAGACGGCGCTGAGATTCCCCTCCTCCCAGTTTTTCCTCGTCCCCAATGTGATGGCCCGCGTCCAACTAGCGGCGCCATTGACCAATCCGTCGATGATCGTGTTGTCAAACCATCGAAAAACCTTCGTCACCACCAGGGTCCCTTTAACTGCCGTGACATCATACAGCTCGTCAAAGTACCATTTGTTCACAAGGAAGGTATGGAGCGGCTTGACATTGCCCGCAATCGCATCCGCGTTGATCTTCTTCCAGTAATACGTGGCAAATGCCAGCAGAATCCCAATACCGGCCATCGTCAGGGAAAGAATCATGGCGGTGGTGTGGGAATGATGGAGGGCCTCCTCAAACATTTCGGCGCCCGCCGCAGCGACTCCCGCAGGCACGACCGAAACCGGACGCTGAATCGCCTCAAAGAACCAGCCGTCCGCGGCCCCGAACGGATTGGGACTGAAGAATGCAAAGAACGAGAGGATGGCGAAAAGAACCAGAGGAATCGTCATCGTCGCCGGGGACTCGTGGATCGATTCAGAGCGACTGCTTTCCTTGTGATCGCCGAGGAACACGAGGATCACCAGCCGGAACATATAAAAGGCCGTCAGGCCCGCGACAAAAAAGCCGATGATCGGGATCAGTGAATGACCCGTCAGTTCGTGAAACGCCAGCGATCCCGCGAGGATTTCGTCCTTGCTGAGGAACCCGGAGGTCAGGGGAATTCCTGAAATCGCAAGCGTGTACATCAAGAACGTCCAGAACGTCACCGGCATTTTTTTTCGGAGTCCCCCCATGTTCCGGATGTCTTGAGGATCCGTGTGATGATCTCCGTGGCGTTCAAGCGCGTGATGCATCGCGTGAATGACGGATCCGGAACCGAGAAAGAGCCCGGCTTTGAACATTGCGTGAGTCGTGAGGTGAAAGAACCCGGCGGTGAACGCTCCCACTCCCAGGCCCATCACCATATATCCAAGCTGACTCACCGTTGAGTACGCAAGTACTTTCTTGATGTCGTTCTGGGCAATGGCGATCGTGGCCGAAATGAACGCCGTAATGGCGCCGACATAGGTAATCACCATGAGCGCCTCAGCCGTCATCATGGCGAAGGTGCGCGCAATAAGGTAAACACCCGCTGCCACCATGGTGGCGGCGTGAATCAAGGCGCTGACCGGCGTCGGACCTTCCATGGCATCAGGCAGCCACACATGAAGAGGGAATTGTGCTGATTTGCCGATCGCGCCGCAGAAAATGAGAATCCCGGCTGTCGTCAGCCACGTTTCGCTTCCCATCGGTAACGTCCCCCCCTGAATTGCACCAAAAATCGCATCAAAGCTGAACGTCTGGAAGGTCGCAAAGAGAATCATAATGCCGGTGAACATCCCGATATCGCCAATCCTGTTGACAATGAACGCCTTCTTTGCTGCGTCGGACGCTGACTTCTTCTCGAACCAGTGTCCGATGAGCAGATAGGAACTCAAGCCGACCAGTTCCCAGAAAACGTACATCAGCCAGAAATTGTTGGTCAGAACAATCCCCAGCATTGAAAAAGAAAAAATTCCGAGGTACGCAAAGTAGCGACCGTACCGAACGTCTCCACGCATATAACCGATGGAGAAAAGGTGAACGAGAGCGCTGACAATTGCCACAGCGACCAGCATGACCGCCGCGAGGTTGTCGACCATAATGCCGAGATCAAGCTTCAGCGGACCGATGCCGGGGACATGACCGAAATCAACCCATGTGAATGTCGTTTGGAGGACGTCGGAATGATAGGCCAGGAGCTTGCCCCAAAGGATAGCAATGGAAAGGAAGAGTGTCACAAACAGAATCGACGTCGCCAACCAATCACCCTGCCGGGGAATTCTCTTGCTGAAAAAAATGAGGAGAGTGAAGCTCAGGAGCGGCAGGAGAAGAACGACGACTGCGAGGAGGAGGATGGTATCCTGTGTCATGAGATCCGTGAGAAAGTCCTTAGTCGCGTAACTGATTGAATTCGTCGACGTTCACTGTGTTGAAGTTCTGGTAGATGTTCAGAACAATGGCCAGGGCGATAGCTGCTTCTGCCGCCGCAAGGATGATGACAAAGATGGCGATCACCTGACCGTCAAAGCTTCCGGAGGAATACCGGGAAAAAGCAATGAAATTGATGTTGGCCGCGTTCAGAATCAGCTCCACTCCCATCAGCACCATGATTGCGTTTCGCCTGGTTACGATGGCAAAAATGCCGAAAGAAAACAGGACGGCGCTGATCAGGAGAAAGTGACCGAGTCCGGGATTCTGAAGCCATTGAATGAAATCGAGCATATCAGGCCTGCTTTTCCCTGCGCGCGATCATTGCTGCGCCCACAAGAGCAACGAGAAGTATGACCGAGGCAATTTCAAACGGAAGCAGGTAGGTGGTGAGAAGTAATTCTCCGATTTGAGGAGCCGTTGTGTCTACTGCCGGCGGATCCGGAAGAACCTTCCACTCCGTCGACCAGAACACCGTCAGCAAGGCCGCCGCCAGCGCCCCAACGATGAAAAGAGCCGGAAGAACCTGTACCGTTCCGGTTTTGATCTGAACGTCGATGACACTGCTTGTGAGCATGACACCAAAGATGAGAAGAACAAGAATGCCGCCCACGTAGATCAGCAGCTGAGTCACAGCAAGGAAATCGGCCAAGAGCAGCACGTACAGGCCGGCGACACCGAAAAAGGCAAACAGGAGAGAAAAAGCGGAATGAACGATATTGCGGGAAAATACGACAACCGCACCCGATCCCAGAGTGATCGCCGCAAACAGATAGAAGACGATTGTCGTGAAGTCCATGTTTATGACGATGCTTTTGGGGGCTCCTGTTTCTTTTGTGCTGCAGCCGCAACTGCCGCCGCCTTTTTCGCCGCAGCTTCTTCCTCCGCTTTCTTGAATTTCGCCTTTGCTTCTTCGATTTCGGTTGAAGTCATCCTGCTGTAGTTATAGATGAGATTGTGGCGATCTGATTCTGAAAACTCATAGACATCGGTCATGACAATACATTCCGTCGGACAAGGATAGACGCAGAGCCCGCAGTAACAGCATTTGGCAATGTCAATATCGAAGCGAGGAACGTGGAGGCGCTTCTTGTGACCCGTGGAAGTCTGGCCGAGATCCTGATCTGCAGTGGACTTGATGGTCTCAATGGTAATGCAGTCCACCGGACAGGCCAACGAGCATTGATCGCAACCGATGCAATCATCAATGTTGACGTAGAGACGATTTCGCACGCGCTCCGGCAACTTCAGCTTCGCATCCGGATACTGAAGCGTAACGGCAGGTACAAAGAGATGACGGAACGTGACACGCATCCCCACCGTCACCGTGAAAAGGGCCATCCAGATGTCACGAAAATATGTTCGAACTGCGCTCATTGCACTGATCAACCTGCTGTCGTGCGGAACTCCGGTTCCGGATCAATTGCTCCCGGCCGTTGTTGTCGGATCTGCCAGCCCGCCTCTATCAAGGATCTCAAAGGCTGGCGGGGAGATCTGACTTACAGTACGAGTATAAGTCCAACCGCAAAAACGCAGACAAAAAGAAACGGCGTCAGCACTTTCCAGGAGGTATACATCAGTTGATCCACTCTCAGGCGCGGAAGCGTCCAGCGGATCCAAATCTGAAGGAAGACAAAGAAAAACCCTTTCAGCACAATCCAGAACACTCCCCACAACGGACCCGACATGAAGTCGCCGAACGGACTTGACCATCCACCGAGAAAGACGCACGCGGCTATTGCCGAGACAAGATACATGTTGGCATATTCTGCAAGGTAGAAGATCGCAAACTTCATCCCGCTGTATTCGGTGTTGTACCCTTGCACCAGTTCCGATTCCGCCTCGGGCAAATCAAACGGCGTGCGGTTTACTTCCGCGATACCGGCAACAAACAGAATGAGGAACGCGATAAACGTGAACGGAAGCAACAGCAGTTTCTGAAGAAGAGGGAACGGCCCGCCAAAAACCACCCAATTGAAAATCCCCCCGTCCTGAAACCGGATCACTTCCTGAAGGTTGAGGGAACCCGTAATCATGACAGCGATCAAAAGCGCCAGGGCCGTTGGAATTTCATAACTGATGACCTGTGCTGCGGAACGCATGGCGCCGAACAGGGACCATTTGTTGTTCGAAGCCCACCCCGCCATCAGCAGGCCAACCACGACAATCGAGGAGACGGCAACGATATAGAAGACACCCAGGTTAATATTGCTTCCGATATAGGCGCTGCTGAACGGAAGTGCGGCGAATCCGGCATACGTCCCCGTAAAGACCAGAAACGGCGCTAACCGAAACAATGTCTTGTCGGCTGCTGCGGGAATGGTATCCTCTTTTTGCAGGAGCTTCAGGATATCTGCAACCGGTTGAAACAGCCCGTGGGGTCCGGTGTACATATACGCGACGCGGTCCTGCATGTGCGCGGAGACTTTCATCTCGGTCCACACGGTCACAAGAGCGTACAGGAGAATAAAAACGAGAGGTGGTACCGCAAGAATCACGTACAGCAGCCAGGACTCACCGATGAATGACTGAAGAAGTTCTTCCATGAATTCCCAATCCGAGATTAGCGATCTACTTCACCCAGCACGATATCGACGCTTCCGACGATCGCCACAAGGTCCGCGATCATTGCGCCCTTCGAAATCTCCGGTAAAACGCTGAGGTTCACAAACGCGGGCGCTCGTCCCTTGACCCTGTAGGGGCTGGCTGTCCCGTCGCTGATCACGTAAAACCCAAGTTCACCCCTCGGAGATTCCGTGCGCGCGTACATCTCTCCCGCCTCGGGCCGGATCCGTTTCGGAATCGCCGACTGTACATTCCCCTCGGGAAGCCAGGCAATCGCCTGCTCGACAATCTTCGTGCTTTCCTCCATCTCGTTCATCCGAACCATGTACCGGTCCCAGCAATCACCCACCGTTCCCTTTGTTCCCTTTCCTATCTGGACCCCCCACTCAAATTTGCCATACACGCCGTACGGATCGTCCCTGCGGAGATCCCAGTCGACCCCGGATCCGCGCAGCATCGGACCGCTGCACGAATAATTGACGGCGACATCCTTCGGCAGGACACCAACATTGGCGGTTCGCTTCACAAAGATTTCGTTATAGGTCAGCACATCATGGACTTCCTTGAGAGTTGTTCGAAAATCCTTGCAGAAGTCTTTTGCTTTTTCCACAAAACCGGCGGGCAGATCATGAGAGACGCCTCCGACCCAGATGTAGTTGTACAGAAGCCGGGCTCCGCAAGTCATTTCAAAGAGGTCGAGAATTCTTTCGCGGTCGCGGAAACACCAGAGGAAGGGCGTAAACGCGCCCATGTCGATCGCGTACGTTCCGACAGCAATGAGGTGGCTGGCGATGCGCTGCAACTCAGCCATGATGACACGAATGTACTCCACGCGTTGGGGAACCTCCAACTTCAGGAGCCTCTCAACCGTCAACGCATACGCCCAGTCATTCGACATCGATGACAAATAGTCCATTCGGTCGGCGTACGGAATGACCTGCTGATAGTTGGTCATGTGTTCCGCGTGTTTTTCAAAGCAGCGATGCAGGTAACCGATGTGCGGAATCACGTCCACAACGATCTCTCCGTCCACCACGATCTCCAGCCGGAGGACCCCGTGGGTCGAAGGATGCTGCGGTCCCATGTTGATGATCATCTCATCGGTTCGCAGGGATCGACCCGTGGAAGTCGCGCGCTTTTCCGGCTTGGTGACGTAATTGGTGGGGAGCGTTTTGCTGTCAATCATGAAGTCAATTCGGGGTTAATAGGGGACCTTCATGCCGTTGTAGAATTCGGGGACTTTAAAATCCTTCCTCAGCGGATGGCCGGGGTAATCGTCTCCGCAGAGAATTCGGCGCAGATCGGGATGCTCGTCAAACACGATGCCAAACATATCATAGGCCTCCCGCTCATGCCAGTTCGCGGTGCCCCAGACTGAGGCAACCGACTGAACGTGGGGATCCTCCTTCGTGCATCGAACTTTCAGGACAATCTTGTGTTTTTGTGGCATCGAAGAGAGGTGGTAGACAACACCCAGATTGCCATCATTATAATCAACGCCACTCAGGCACATCAGGTAATCGAATTCAAACCCCGGCTCGTCACAGAGAAACCGGCAGACGTCCCTGATCCGGTGCTCGTCGATGCGAATCCAGGGTTGTGGGGCGTCAAGCTTCGCTTCCACCACCGCCCCTTCGAATTTAGCCTTCAGACTGTCATGAATCTCTTGAGCTGTCATACGTTATGCCGACACTTTCACCAGACTTCCCTTCCGGACTTTTTCCTGAAGCTTCATCAGGCCTTCGAGCAAGGCTTCCGGCCGGGGCGGGCAGCCGGGAACATACACGTCCACCGGAATCACCCGGTCGACGCCCTTGAGGACATGGTAACCGTGTTCCCAGTACGGTCCGCCGCAGTTGGAGCAGCTGCCCATCGAAATCACGTATCGCGGCTCGGGCATCTGGTCGTACAGCCTCTTGATCCTCGACGCCATTTTCAGCGTCACTGTCCCCGAGACAATCATGACATCGCATTGACGCGGAGTGGCCCGTGGGATGACGCCGAACCGCATCATGTCGAAATTGGACGCAGATGCCGCCATCATTTCAATGGCACAGCACGCGAGGCCGAACTGCATTTGCCACAAGGAGGAGAGACGGGCCCAGTTCAGGAGGTTGTCCAGCGAAGTTATGAGGATGTTGCTGTTTTCGAACTTGTAATCGAGAAGGCCCATGTCACAGCTATGATTATGTCACCGGAGTGCCCGCCGGTTCACGGGTCGGCGTTGAGAGAACCGACGGCTTGACGATTCGCGGAAGAGTGGGTTTTGGTTTATCCCAATCCAGATCGCCCTTGGCCCACACGTAGGCATATCCCACCATGAGGATTGCCAGAAACACCGCCATCTCCAGAAAAGCAAAAAGGCCGAGGTCTTGATAGACCAGGGCCCAGGGAAAGAGAAACACGATTTCGACTTCAAAGATAAGAAAGATCAGCGCGACGACGTAGAAGCGGACGTTGAAGCGGATCCACGCATTTCCGACCGGTTCTTCCCCGCATTCGTACGTCGCGAGTTTCGCCGGATACGGTTTTCTCGGCCTGAGCAGCCACGAGGTGATCAATCCGGCAGCCACGAAGAACACACCGAGCATCAGGAATATCAGGACTTTGCCGAATTCAGTCAGCATGGGAGAGCGGGAAGAGTTGTGGAGAATACTGCGAAAAATTGCTCAAATCAAATAAAAAAATATAACCAGACTTTGTTCGATTGTCAAGGAGAAGTCGGCAAAAAAAAACGCTGCATGAAACATGCAGCGTCATGATGATGAGCAGGCACCTTTATCCTTATTTCTGATATCCCCACTTCTTGTAGTTCTCCTCGATCTCCTCGGGAGACGGATGTGACTTAATTACTTCCGGCGTTGTCGTGAATTCTTCTTTCGGATGATCCTCAAAAATCTTGGCGTTCAACTCGATGTCTTCCTTGAAGATATCGGGCGTTGCCGCATCCTCAAAAATTGCACCCCATGGGCACTCCGGCTCGCAGGCCGCACAATTGATGCACTCTTCCGGATGGATAAACAACTGTCTGCGATAGTTTGAATCCTCCACTGTCAATCCGTAGATGCAATCGACCGGACAGACTTTCACGCAGGCGGTGTCCTGGCAGTCGGCACACAGTCTGGTTATGATCCATGGCATGGTGTTTTCTCCTTAGTGGTTTTCTCCATTCTACATTCAGCATTCAATATTCGATATTGCTTCTCTTGCGGGAAAAACAATATCGAATATTGAACGTCGAATGTTGAATGATGAAGGAGCTAGAAATTTCAAGCTCCTTCGCGCTGATCGGTCGAACGAACGGGCTTTGGAGGCAGATTGAGGACATCCTCGGGGAAGTGATCAAGGATGAATCCCACGATGTCCTTGACCGACACAACCGCCAGCGGTTTATTTTTCTCATCGACAACCGGAACGTGACGATAGCCCCCGACGTGCATGGCGTTCAAAACAAACGCAATACTGTCCTCCGGCTCAAAGACCTCCGGATTAGGGGTCATCACCTCCCGCACCGTTTTCACTTCAGCCCCTTTCTCGATGGCAACTTTCATGAGGATATCACGCTCGGTCAGGATTCCGATGAGTTTCTCCTTTTCCGCAACGACCACGCACCCAAACCGCTTGTTTCGCATCAATTTGACGGCTTCTCCCACGGTTTGAGACGGAGACAGAACGACAGGCTTCCGGACCTTCAACTGCTTGATCGGCTTTTGAAATGTGGAGGAATCGAGTACCTTCTTCGCTTCCCCCTCCTCGTACATTTGACTCAGTTCTTCGTCGACATATTCATCAGGCATGGGCGCCTCCGAGTAGGCCAAACCGGTGCTGAAGGAGCACTCCATTCGGCATTATAGAGAACGTTCCTATGAAGGTCAAGCCCATTTTTCCCTCACCAGCCGGATGTGACCCGGCACCGGCATCCTGTGGTCTGTGACAACAAATGGACTTGATTTTCTCTCCCGGCAAAAATAGATTGAAAGAAGATCAGTCACCTCAAAGGAACGAATTCTATGACGCCGCTCTCATTGGAAACTTTCGTGAAGGCCGGTCAGGACGCCGAAACCAATCAATACAGGATTCTGAACGGACTCAAACACTATCGCGAGGAATTCACCCACAACCGGATTTATCCTGCGCTGGCTGACCTGATTTCGCTCCTGTCTGTACTCCAATCGCTGGTTCAGGAAAGCTCCACCCTCGAACAAAAGCTTCCTCAGCACATCGCGGGAGTCGATCTCGCGACGAAGAAGCTTCACTTGGAACCGGCGGGTCTCAATTCTCCCGACCTGAAACGAATCCTCGATCTGATCGAATGGGCAATCCCCCACCTCAAAACAACGATCGAAGAAGGAATCCGAATCTACGATTTTGTCGACGAGAACATCGCTGTCGAAGAGGTGGGTATTCTGCCGATGTACCGGGAGGAAGGATACTATTTCGTGCCCGAGCACCAGGCTTCGTTGCTTCATCTTCTGAAGTACGAAACATCACTCTATTCTGCCGGGAACGAACGCTTTCGGGCCTTGAAAACCAATATCCTCCGCTCTATCCCTCAATCAGCCATTCAGGAATCACCCGAATCCATCAAGTTGAGGCTCATTGAGGAACACCACGATCTCCCCAACCCTGCAACCTTCCTGTGCGAAACGGAACTTGATTTCCCGTTTTCCGAAACGATCCTCCCTGTTGCCAAACGGAAACTGATGGTCCGCGTTTTTTCCTGATCCATCTATTCGCGGGATTTCCAGGCGGTCTCCGCTCTCCCTGCAACGTGGTTCGCGTAGCGAGCCATGACAAACAGAAGATCCGAAAGACGATTCACAAAAACCAGCGGATGATTCCCGATCGTCTCGACTTTTCCCAGGGCTGCGACGACTCTCTCGGCTCTCCGGCACACCGTCCGCGCCACATGAAGTTGAGCGGCGACCGGCACCCCGGTTGGAAGAATAAATGTTTTGAGGGGTGAGAGAGACTGTTCGAGGTCGTCGATGAACTTCTCCAGTTCCTCCGCATCGCGGGCACCGATTCGCTCAATCCTGATCGAATCCTCTTCCGTCGGGGTCGCAAGATCAGCCCCAAGCACAAACAAGCGCGCCTGGAGTAACGTGAGAAGCCGGTTGAGCGTCCGATCCGGATCGAGCGTTCGAACCACCCCAAGGTGTGCGTTGAGCTCGTCAATCGTTCCATATGCCTCGATCCTTAAGGCGTCCTTCGGAACCCTCTTGCCTCCAAGGAGCGAAGTCTCTCCCCCATCACCCGTTCTCGTATAGATCTTCATGGAAGAGATAACGGTCACGCTTTCGATGAATTCTGCTGCTCAAGTTCCTCAAGACGTTTCCGGAGGAACGTGATCTTGTCTTCAACAGAGGAATGGATATCGTGAATTTCATTCGCGCGTAGCTCATCGAACTTGACATGGAGTTGTTGGATCATGAGCTCGGATTTCAGATTGACCTGATAGTCCAATTCAGCCTTCAGGCGGTCCTTCTTCTGAGCGCGATTTTGACTCATCATGATAATGGGCGCTTGAAGCGCGGCAAGGCAGGAAAGCATAAGATTGAGAAAGATGAAGGGGAACTCGTCGAAAGGTGAAAACCAGAGTTGTACGACGTTCATCGCCATCCACCCAAAAAGAAACACGCCGAAGGCAATAATAAAACTCCAGCTTCCACCGAACTCCGCAATCTTGTCAGACAACCGCTCCCCAAAGGTCAAACGCTCCTCGATCTCCTCATTCACATTTTTTGAAGCAAGGGATTGCACAAGCTCGTTGGTGGCACGAAGCCTCTTTCCCATTTCACTCATCATCGAAATAGCAACGGTGGGGCGATCAAGAAGGAACTGAACAAAATCATCCCTCTTCATCTCTTGAACACGACACGTTTCCATGGCTCTCGCCGTTGCTGTCCTCGGCAAGCCGTCAATCAAAGCGAGCTCCCCGACAAATTCTCCTTCGTGGAGAATGGAAATCTGCATTTCCTTCCGTTCATTCTGAACCGGTACACTGATTTCTATCTTCCCTTCTTCAATGACCACCATCGACGTTCCCACTTCGCCGAACCGGAACAGAGCCTCCCCCCTGCGAAGCTTCCGCGGCTTCCAGAGATTCGTCAGGACGTTAAAATCGGCTGCAGACAGCTTCTCAAAAATCGGAATCTGCTGCAGGAATTCCTTTGAGATCATAGCCTCTCGCCTCGCTTGACTGAGAATGAATTCGTCAATGTACAAAACAGGGCAGTAATAAGAAAGCCCTGCCTCGGGGGAGGAGGCAGGGCGCCGAGACGACAAAAATCGGCTTCTGCGTGCCTATTTCCTCTTTCGTCCTCCGTTCTTCCAGTGATGAGGGAGTTCCTCGTAGAAGTGGACGGAGGTTCGAATTCCACCGAAAAAGTTGTCAAGGTTAATGTGTTCGTCGGGAGCGTGGGCGTTCTCGTCGGGAAGTCCGAATCCCAGCAATACAGTATCAAGCCCGAGGATTTTTTTGAACTGAACCACAATCGGGATCGATCCACCCTCACGCTGATACAGAGGTTTCTTCCCGAATCCCTTTTCGAGCGCGGCAACGGCGGCCTGAACACCCGGACTTTCGATGGGCGTGATTGCAGGTTCACCGCCGTGCAGTGCCCGCACCTTCACGTCAACAGTCTTCGGGGCAATCTTCTGAAGGTGCTTCTCAAACAACCGCGCAACTTTTTGTGAATCCTGGTCGGGAACAATTCTCATGGAAATCTTCGCGAAGCCTTTTGAAGGGAGCACTGTTTTCGCGCCTTCCTCAATGTACCCTCCCCAGATGCCGTTGCATTCAAGCGTGGGTCTGGCCCAGAGACGCTCCAACGTTGTAAACCCCTTTTCGCCGTACAACTGCGCAACGCCAAGGTCCTTCGCATACTTCTTGTCGTTCCAGGGAAGTTTCTTATACGCCGCGCGCTCTGCTTTGGACAAAGGACGAACATCCCTGTAGAAGCCCTGGACTGTGACTTTTCCGTTCTTGTCGTGCAACGACGCGATGATTTCCGACAACGCCTGGATCGGATTGTGCACAGACCCGCCGAACGACCCGGAATGAAGATCGCGGTTCGGGCCGCTCACCTCAACTTCCATATACGCGATTCCGCGCAGGCCGTAGCAAACGGACGGCACTCCCTTGGCAAACATGGACGAATCAGAAATGAGGACAAGATCGGCCTTTAAGAGATCCTTGTGCTGCTTGACAAAATCTTCGAGATTCTCGCTGCCGACCTCCTCTTCCCCTTCAATAATCATCTTCAAATTAATGGGGAGAGACCCGTGATTCTTCATGTAGGCCTCAATCGCCTTGAGGTGAATGAAAACCTGCCCCTTGTCGTCTGCCGATCCGCGGGCATACAGATTTTCACCCCTGATCGTCGCCTCGAAAGGAGGCGAAGTCCAAAGGTTCACGGGGTCGACGGGCTGGACATCATAATGTCCGTAAAACAAAATAGTCGGCTTCCCCGGTGCTCCTCGCCAGTCACTATACACAATGGGGTGCCCGGGCGTCTCGAAGACCTGGGTATTTTGCATCCCGACCGTCTTCATCTGATCTGCCACCCATTGGGCACACCGGCGAACATCGGCATCGTGATTTTTTTGCGAACTCACACTGGGAATCGCCAGGAACTCTTTCAACTCCGAGAGATAGCGATCCTTATTCGAATCAACATAGGAAATGACTTGCTGCATGATGGATGACCCTTTCACATTGGAGATGAAACGCAGGAAAAAATATACCCAGCGATATTCCCAAAGGCAAGAAATCCCTGCCCAGTTGATTCTGATTTTCGCAGAAATGAGAGCAATCTGTCCTATTATGGCTTACCTTGCTTATGGCACAACATTTGTCTAAATTTTCCACAAATTGTTTGGTTTTTTGATGGGTTGGATTCTTGACGGACTAAACATACTCTTACCGGCGTTCTATTTCCTTGTTGTTTGGACGTACGGCAAGGCTTTCTTTGCCGATCTCGCCTGGGCCAAGGCCGTCAAAACGATTCTCCTGGCCTCAACGCTTGCCCTGCATTCCTTGTACCTCATTGTCCGCACTATCGAATTTGATCACCCGCCTGTCACAACGGTCTTTGAGATTCTGACCGTCCGGGCGTTCTCGGTCGCCCTTGCTTACCTGCTCATCGAGCTCAGGTCAAAGGCAAAAGAGACCGGGTATTTCATCATCAATATCGCTTTCTTCTTTCAGTTCATCTCATCGGTTTTCATTCGCGATCTGGTGGAGGTCCCCGAAATCCTGAAGAGCACCTTCTTCGGACTGCATGTCGGAGCTGCACTACTGGGTTATGCTGCAATTACGCTTTCAGCTGTGTACGGGTTTCTCTACTTGATGTTGTACCACGAAATCAAAGCGAGCAAATTTGGGATGATCTACAAGAAACTGCCGACCCTGGAAACGCTTGAGCGAATGAGTTTCACCGCGTTCTCTATGGCATTTGCCTTCCTGGGGATCGCCATCGTGGTTGGATTCCTCTGGCTTCCCCGGACCTTCCTCGAGGTTTCCTATACGGATCCCAAGCTGGTGGGGACGATCCTTCTCTGGCTTCTTTATGGGACGGGCATACTGGCAAAACGATTGGGTGAATGGAAGGGACGGAAGGTAATGATCCTTTCCGTCGTCGGGTTCGGAGTGACCATCTTTTCCATGACTGCCATCAACATCTTCTTCACGGGGTTTCACAAGTTCTACTGAGATGAACCTGTCCTGCATCGGCATATCGCATCACACGGCCCCTCTGGAATCAAGGGAGCGCGTGTGGTTTTCGCCCGAGGAAATTCGTTCGGCCCTTCCGCTGCTGCAGGAACAGGGAATCCAAGAAGCCGTGCTCTTCTCGACCTGTAATCGAACAGAACTGTACACCTTCTTCGACGGCAGCGTCGACCAGGCACCGCTGATCGATTTCATCCGGAACCAAAAATCCGCTCCGGACGTCCCGATTTCGCAGTTTTTTACACTTCACGGCCGGGAAGCGGTCGACCATCTACTTCGCGTCGCAACAGGTATCGATTCCCTGGTCATCGGAGACGCACAGATTCTTTCCCAGGTGAAAGAGGGATTGAACCTTGCCCGGGATGCCGGCACCGCAGGGTTTCTCCTTACCAAGCTTTTTCAGGCGGCATTCCACACGGCGAAGCGGGCACGGGCCAAAACCCGGATCGGCGAAGGAGCGGTATCGGTTAGCTACGCTGCCGTTGAACTTGCTGAAAGGATTTTTGACGACTTCAGCCGGCGAAGTGCTCTTGTGATCGGCGCAGGTGAAATGGCGCAACTCACAGCCAAATACCTCAAAGGAAGAAATATCGGCAACTTGTTCATCACGAATCGGACCGAGCAACGGTCCGAACAACTTGCTGCCATGGTTGGCGGCACCGTGCTCCCGTTTAATGTTTTTTCCGATACGCTTGACTCCATGGACATCATCATATCGTCGGTCTCCGTCGACCAGTACATCTTAACGGCGGACGATATCAAGAAAATCAACAAGCAGAGACACGCAACGGCATTGTTTATTATCGACATCGGCGTTCCCCGAAGCATCGACCCCTCCGTCAAAAAGCTTGAAAACGTTTTCTTGTACGATCTTGACAGCCTGAACGGACTTGTCAACGAGAACGAGCAAAAACGAAGGGACGAAGTTCCTAAGGTGGAGACCATCGTCAGTAAAGAACTGGTTGCCTTTGAGGAGTGGTTTTCGAGCCTGGAAGCAACTCCCACCATTGCTGCGCTCAAAGAGCTGGTCGAGGAGATTCGAAGGGAAGAAGTTGAAAAAAACATCAACCGGTTTGACCCGAAGGACCGTGAGCTCGTTGAGATTCTTACGAAACGGATTGCCAACAAGATTCTCCATACCCCCATCGTCAATTTGAAGAACGGTAAAGACGAATCTCACTCAGAACAACTTCGGAAAATCAGCTCGCTTCGCAGATTGTTCGGAATCGATGAGAAAAGGGATTCTGTGAATGGCCGATAAACATCTTGTGATCGGGACGCGCGGTAGCGACCTCGCCCTCTGGCAAAGCACCCATATAAAGACCCTCCTGGAAACACATCCCGCCGGCCTCACTGTTGAGCTGAAGACAATCAGAACGACCGGAGACAAAATCCTGGATTCTCCTCTTTCCAAGATCGGCGATAAAGGACTCTTCACCAAAGAACTGGAACATGCCCTTCTGGACCAAGCCATAGATCTCGCAGTCCACAGCCTCAAAGATATCCCGACTCAGATCCCAGAGGGACTGGCGATCGGTGCCGTAACTCAACGGGAGGATGTGCGAGACGTTTTTGTTTCACACCCGTCAAAGGGGCATAAGCATCTCAGCGATCTTCCCTCCGGGGCGGTACTTGCCACAGGAAGTCTTCGGAGGCGGTGTCAGCTTCTTCAAATCCGACCGGACTTCAAGATCGTGGATATTCGCGGGAATCTCGCGACGCGGATGAAAAAACTTGAGGAATCGGACTGGGATGGAATGTTACTTGCGCGCGCCGGGATGTTGAGGCTTGGATGGGAAAGCAGAATCACGGAAATCCTTCCGCCTGAAACCGTTCTTCCCGCCGTCGGTCAGGGAGCTCTTGGCATTGAGATTCGTGAAAACGATGAAGCCCTTCGTTCCCTCCTTTCGTTCGTCCACGACCAAGACACAGCCGCGGCCGTGAAGGGTGAACGTGCGCTCCTCAGATGGTTGGAGGGAGGTTGTCAGGTTCCGATCGGCACCTACGGACGAATGGAGGCAGGAGCGTTCTTCCTGGACGCCATGATTGGAAGCCTGGACGGCAAGCGAGTTGTCCGAGGAAACATCAGCGGCCCCCCCGATGAATCCGAAAAACTGGGTGTGCAACTCGCGCAACAGCTCTTCTCCAAAGGTGGGAAAACTATTCTCGACGAAATCCGATCGACATTGTCCGACGTTCCGGGGGTCAGTCCTCCATGAGCAGCCTTTCCGGTAAGACCATCCTTTTGACCCGGTCCGAGGAAGCAAATGTGGAACTTGCGCGGCTCTTTGAAAAACATGGCGCCCAAACACTTTCCTTGCCAACGGTTCATTTTGTTGAGCCTGATTCCTGGGAGCAATGCGACGCCGCCATCACCAACCTTCGCGAATATGACGGCATTCTCTTTACGAGCAAAAACGCCGTGACCTCATTTTTGACAAGACTCGAGTCGTTTGGCGGTCAGGCGCGATCGCTGCTTGCAAGCCGGGCACTCTACGCGATCGGTGAGAAAACACAAGAAGCTCTCGAATCGGCCGGTTTCGCGGTCGCAGCATCGCCGGAAATTGCCGCCGCAGACGACCTTACCGAACTGCTTGGCGAGGAGGCAATCAGAGGAAAGCGGTTTCTTTTTCCAAAAAGCAACATCGCCCGGGCCATTCTTCCAAACGCCTTGCGGGCGCTCAACGCGGTCGTTGATGAAGTAGTAGTCTACAAGAACGAACCGCCCACAGGTCAGGATCTCGATCAAGTCCGGGAGGTGTTGCTTCAGCGTCGAGTGGACACCGTGACCTTCTTCAGTCCTTCGGCCGTCAGGAACTTTGTTCAGCTTCTTGGAACAAGACATTTGGAAAGCACGACGGTAGCCGTCATCGGTCCGACGACGGCACAGGCCGCCGGGGACGTCGGCGTGAGAGTTGATGTTGTCGCCCCCCGGGCAACGGCTGAAGCCCTCATCGAATCCCTCGAACGGTATTTTCTTTCGCCGACATGACACAATCCGTAACGAACGATCTTTTTCTTCGAGCTTGCCGCCGTGAACCTGTAAAACGGACACCTGTCTGGATGATGCGGCAAGCAGGCCGTTATTTACCCGAGTATCGGGCCATCCGCGCCAAAACGGATTTTCTCACACTGTGCAGGACTCCCGAGCTTGTCTCTGAAGTTTCGATTCAACCCGTGGAATTGATCGGGGTCGATGCCTGCATCGTCTTCTCCGATATTCTCGTTGTTCCCGAGGCAATGGGGATGGAATTAATCGTTGACGAAGGAAAAGGCGGACCGCGCTTTCCACAGCCCGTTCGCTCGCGTGATGATATCGACCGGCTGGCGGTTCCGGATCCCCATGACAGGCTCAAATACGTGTTAGACGCAGTCGCTTTAACAAAGAAGAACCTGAACGGACGCGTTCCCTTGATTGGATTCGCGGGTTCGCCCTGGACGCTGGCAACCTACATGGTGGAGGGAAGAGGTTCAAAGAACTTCCGTTATGTCAAAGAACTGATTTACTCAAACCCGAAGGACGCCCATCGACTTCTGGAAAAGCTTGCGCGATCGGTGGCGGAATACCTGAATGCGAAACTGGAAGCCGGCGCTCAAGCCGTCCAGATTTTTGACACCTGGGGCGGCATCCTTCCTCCGGACGAGTTCAGAGAATTTTCGCTTCATTACATCGAGCACGTTCTCAGTCTCCTGAAAAAAAACGGCGCCCCGGTCATTGTGTTTTGTAAGGATTCCAATCACTCACTCGAAGCGATTGCCGACCTTGCCCCCGACGTCATCGGACTTGACTGGACCATCGACATCGGAAAGGCCAGGATGCTGGTGGGGTCGCAAGTTTCCTTACAGGGGAACCTGGACCCAACCATGTTGTACGCCCCGCCGGAGACAATCCGAAGCGGTGTCATTCGGATACTCGAGAAGTACGGCAAAGGGTCCGGACACATCTTTAATCTCGGACATGGGATTCTGCCCGATGTCCCCGTCGAGCACGCCAAAGAATTCGTGCGAGCGGTCCAAGAAGAGAGCAGACGGTTTCATTAACAAGAGCTGTTTGTTCTGGCATAAGTTCTCCGGCCTTCTTACATTTTCTCAAAGTCGTTATCCTTCCACGTTTTTTCGCTGATGATTTCGAAAACCACTCAGGTCCGACAGTATTTTGAAATCCTCCAGGATTCGACCTGCGCGCGTCTTGAACAGTTGGAGAGCGGTCATCGATTCATTGAGGATCGCTGGATTCACCACGAGGGCGGCGGCGGGCAGACAAGGATCCTTCAAAATGGCGTTATCTTTGAAAAAGGGGGGGTGAACACTTCAGCAGTTCGCGGAACCCTCTCAGATTCCCTTGCCCGCCGTCTGGAAGTCAACCCCCAGCGTTACTCCGCTTCCGGTATTTCTCTCGTCCTTCATCCCGTGAGCCCCATGATCCCTACGGTTCATACCAATTTCCGGTATTTCGAGCTCGAGGATGGAGCATGGTGGTTTGGAGGCGGTGCCGACCTGACGCCGTATTACCTTTTTGAAGACGATGTCCGTCACTTCCATCGTGTTTGGAAGCAAGCATGCGACGCTGTCGATCCCTCCTACCACAAAAAGTTTAAGCAATGGTGTGATGAATATTTCTTTCTTCCCCACCGCCTCGAGGCACGAGGCGTGGGGGGAATCTTCTTTGACTATCTCAAAGGGGATTTCGAAATCCTCTTTAGGTTTATCAGAACTTGCGGTAATTCCTTCCTGGAATCGTATGTCCCCATCGTTGAAACGAGACTAAACGAGCCGTGGGGAGAACATGAAAAGGAATGGCAGCTTCTCCGGAGAGGAAGGTATGTCGAGTTTAATCTTTTGTACGACAGGGGGACGGCGTTTGGACTGGAGTCACGAGGCCGGGTGGAGTCAATCCTCATGTCCCTTCCTCCTGCTGTCCGATGGCGATATAACTTCGAACCGTCGGCGGGATCGCGGGAAGATGCCCTGGTTCAGGTTCTTCGCACCCCGCGCGAATGGATCCAATAGACGATGCGACACGAATGAAAACGGAAAAACAGACGGAGCGCTCGTAAATGTCGAAGAAAATCGCCGTCGTCACCTTCCAGCTCGGTGGTCCGGATTCCGTTGAAGCCGTTGAACCGTTTTTGAACAATCTCTTTCTCGACCCGGATATCATCGACTTTCCGGGAGCATTTCTTGCCCGCAAGTTTCTGGCCAAAACCATCGCGTCCCGACGATCGAAACCCGTCGGAGAACACTACTTGGAAATCGGCGGAAAATCACCGATCAATGAACTGACCGACAGACAGGTTCGAGCCCTTGAACGCCTGTTGCGTACCAGAAATATTGATGCCCGTGTTTTCGTTGCCATGCGGTACTGGCATCCCATGACAGACGAGGTTGTCAAGGCCGTCAAGAAGGGAGGGTATGATCGACTCATCCTTCTTCCTCTCTATCCTCAATTCTCCAAGGCCACAACGTACTCCAGCTTGAACGAATGGCGACGACAGAGCCTCCGACTCGGTCTCGAAATTCCACACAACCTCATTTGCTGCTATCCGAACCATCACTTGTACATCGAGGCCCTTGTTCAGAATATCCACGTTTCCTTTGAGCGATTCAGAGGAGCCCGTCAGGAAGAGGTGGATCTTTTGTTTAGTGCCCACGGTGTTCCGGTCGATTTCATACGCCGCGGGGATCCCTACAAGCTCCAGGTGGAAGAGACGGTGCGACAGGTACTGAGGCAGGGAAACTGGAAAAGTCCGGCACTTCTATGTTACCAGAGCAAGGTTGGCCCTTCACGTTGGCTTGAGCCGTCTCTTCATCAGAGTATCCGCAGTCTTGCTGCAAAAGGGAGAAAACACCTTCTTGTCGTGCCGATCGCGTTCGTGACCGAACACATCGAAACGCTCCACGAGATCAATATCGAAGCCCGTGAAGAGGCTGTTCATCTGGGTGTTCGCCAATTCGAAATGATGCCGGCGTTGAACGATCATCCGAAGTTCATCGAGTGTCTTGCAGATCTTGTTGAACTGAGGCTGGCCTCCAATTCCCAGGAATATTCGAAATGCCGTGTTTTTTACGAAGGACAAGAAAAGAAGGACGAACCCCGCTTATGTCCCTGGTATCATTTGAGCTCCTAATGTCTCGGCACACAAGTTTCTTGAATAAGTCCGCAAAACAAAAGCAGGCAAAACAAACGGATTCGCCCGAATGTACTGCAAGGATTAATTCAAGGAATTTCTGGGACTCGACACTAACATCCTCTTGAAGAATGAATCCAAAGAAGGTTGACGTTGTCATTGTCGGGGGCGGGATCTCCGGGTTATGTGCGGCGCATTGGCTTGCCAAACGGGGCGTTGATGTTCTCCTCCTTGAAAAGGACGCCGAAGTGGGAGGCACAATGAAAACAGTGCGGGAGCAGGGATATCTTGTCGAAACCGGTCCTAACAGTGCGCTTGAAACGACGTCGCTCTTCCGCGAGCTTGTGACCGATCTTTCGCTCGAATCGGAGTTTCTGTATGCCAATCCCTCCGGCAAGAAGCGCTACGTACTCCGAGAGGGCCAGCTTCGGGCCCTTCCCCTTTCCCCACCTGCCTTCCTGACCTCACGGCTTTTTTCAGCAAAAGCGAAGCTGAGGGTTCTCAAAGAACCTTTCATCGGGCGTGCGACACATGAAGAGAGTATTGCAGAATTTGTGATCCGTCGCCTCGGCAGGGAATTTCTGGACTACGCGATCGATCCCTTCGTTGCCGGCGTGTACGCGGCACGTCCGGAACACCTCAGTGTGCAAGCCGCGTTCCCGAAACTCTATGCGCTGGAAGAGCGGTATGGCGGGCTTGTCAGGGGAATGATCAAAGGGCGCAAAGAACGCACGAAACGAGGTGAGAAAGGAAAGGACCGTGCAGAGACGTTTTCATTCCGCCACGGCATGCAGGTGCTCCCGCTTGCGCTGGCCCAATCCCTTGGAGACCGCGTCATTTGCCGCTCGAAGGTAACGTTGGTTCAGGATCTCACGCTTGACACCACGATACCGGTGGATGAACCGGGTGCGCGTCATTTCCGCGTGGAATTCCTCCTCGGGGATCAAAGCTCCGAGGTTGAAGCGGACGTCGTCATCCTGGCCGTTCCGACGGCGGCTGCAGCATCGCTGATACAACCGTTTTCAAGAGAAACTGCACAAGATCTCAGGAATATTCACTACCCTCCCGTTGCTTCTGTCTTCCTCGGATATGCTCAAGATCAGATTGGACATTCCCTTGACGGATTCGGTTTTCTCGTCCCGTCAAAGGAGAGCCGATCAATCCTTGGAAGCCTCTGGTCGTCCAGTCTCTTTCCTGAAAGGGCTCCCCGCGGCTATGCAGGGCTGACAACGTTTGTGGGTGGAAGCCGGCAACCAGAACTGGTTGAGAAATCCGAAGGTGTCCTCATCGATCTTGTCGCAGGCGAACTAGAAACTGCTATGCAAGTTCGAGGAAAACCCGTATATTGGAAGGTGACAAAATGGCCACGGGCGATTCCGCAGTATGAACTGGGCTATCTCCGCACGATGGACGGCCTCGGCCGTTTTGAGGAGGAGCATCCCGGATTGTTCCTTTCCGGCAACTACCGGGGTGGCATTTCGGTGGGTGATTGTGTCACCAATGCCTCGGCGATGGCCGAACGTGTAGGAAAGTACCTCAGTCTGCCGGCGGTTCGTTCGATTGCGTAAACACCTGGAGGAGTCACCATGGACAACTGTGTTCATCACTTGATCTTCGTGGTTCTTGTTCTCTCCCTCGTTTTCGTCCCTTCTTCTGCGTATGCCCTGCAACAGGCTGGCGGAACACAGGATCCCGGCCCCGAGATCATGATGCCGGGCCAGTTCACGCAAGTGCTGAAGGAGGTTTGGACATTCTTGAAGGGAGAGACGGAGAACTACCTGGCCTCCATCGAAAGGAAAGATGAGTTTGAAACGGCAGTGGAGTTTGAGAGGAAGGTGACCGATTCGAGGCGTCAGTATCTGGCCAAGGTTATCAAGTACAGTCGTGATCAGAAGCTGGATCAGCGTGTTTTCGGAGTTCTCTTTAAGGCAAGCCTCGAGTCCTACGACGCTGATAAACAACTATATACAGTTTCATCTTCGACCGTGGTCGACGCCCCGTACAATATTCCGACGGTTCAGTGTGTTATTCGCCGCAATTCGTACGTCTACCTTGCCGATTCGATCCGTGCCGGATATCGAACTTCGAGTCTCTACGTCCGTCTCCCCTCGGGGACAAAGTGGCAGGTGAGCCGCGACCTCGCCAAGGCGGCCAAAACGGAGGAGCCCAGCATCTACTTCCGGGCCAACGTCAAGATTGATATCGAGAAGGCGGACTTTAAAGACAAGGCCATTCTCGAATTAGTTCCCGTCGAACTGGCCTTCCTCAATAATGCGTCGGACCAGGTGTACTGGGCGGTCCCGATTCGATAACTCCCGCGCGCCTCTAAGACTGAAAAGGCCGGTATCACTCCGATGCCGGCCTTCGTGTTTCCAACTCCAACCCCGGCGTCAGATATTCCCCGGATGAAAATCAGTCTCCCAAATACTTGTAGGATAGAACTGGTTAATCGGCCGGTCACCCTGCATAACGATCTTTACCCAAAGCGACTTGATCGAAGCAAGATCGGTTGTCACGGCACCCGTACCATCATAATATTTGAAGGAAAAGGTCACAACCCCGTGACCGATATCGACCGGAGTCCCGCTGTTAACTCGGCGGTACATGATGCGGTCGTCGGGATTGGGTGTTTCACTCATTTCGCTAGTCGGACCAACGTAGTAGTAGATCGTGTCGGGAGTCGTATTCGCGTCACCGGGGCTGAGATCCCCCAGAAACCTCACACGGTTGGTGTCGGCGAGCTTAAATACGTCTCCGGTAACATTGTACCCTAAGTATCTCAGATCATTCCGAAAAATGTCCGCCACTGTCGCAGTATTCTGCTTCACGATCGCATGTTGCGCCTTTTCATACAACAATTCATGAAGCTGAATGTTCATCGTAATAACGATGTAAACGATTGCACCGCGAACCGCCATCGATGCGATCAGGTCGAGAATCACACCCATTAGTTTGTTACCAGAGTGCTAAAGGCGATGGGATTGTGTGGGTTAAGATACGTGGATTGATGCGCGTAGACAGTAACGCGCTTGAAGTACGTTTGTGTACTCACTTTCGAATCCGGACTGCTGTCTTTCACGTAATACACTTCAACCGTCAGTCTTAAATTTTGAATCACATTGGTGTCGATGACTCGTTCATATCCATGGTAGTCATCGGCATCATCGAATGCTGCAATGGACTTGAATGGGCTTTGATCCGCAGCCGGGCATTCTCCCCGTTCTTCCGGGGGAAGGTCATAACGAAGGAGTTTTTCACCACTGGGATCGTGGTTGTGTGATCCCCATACCGCAGATCGCTCCGTTGAATTTGGTCCAAGCGAAGAGGGGGAGGTAAACTCTGACGGGGCCTGATAGACCGAATCTTTTGAATTGGCGTCGAACTTTTTTCTGGCAATTTCGGTCAGGAGCGCCTGGGCATAATTGACGGCAAGATCGAACGTTTCGCCCCGTACGATATCCTTTTCCCCCTCAATAATAAGCCGGTTGGCATTCAGGACCAGCGCCGCAAGTACCACGAGCGTAGCGGCGCTCAGCATGGTTTGCCCAAGATTCACGCCTTTATTCCTCCTCTACGGTCGCACTAGCAACTTCTTCGAGGGATGTCACTCCTTGTTTCAACAATTCGAGAGCGGCCTGGCGCAGCGTCCTCATTCCCTGTTTGATTGCCAGATTTCTCACGCGCTCTTCGTCCACCATTCTGTCCGCCTCCAGGATCACTTTGCGGATGTCCTTGGTAAAATAGAGCGCTTCGTGTATTGCCGTTCGTCCTCTGTATCCTTTCAAGCAGTCCTTACACCCGATCGGCCGATAGAACCTTGATTGTTTGATTTCTTTTTCTGTCAGTCCGACTTTTTTCAACACTTCCTGATCCGGCTCCGAAATGGGGCTCTTGCATTTCTCACAGAGTTTCCGCAAAAGCCGTTGCGCCAGAATCATATTAATTGAGTAGGCCAACAAAAAAGGTTCTACCTCCATCTTGTACAGGCGTGAAATGGCGCTGGGGGCATCATTGGTGTGAAGCGTCGAAAAGGTCAGATGTCCCGTGTTGGCAAGTTTGACGGCAATGTTTGCGGTGATCTGATCACGGATTTCTCCCACCATGACGATATCTGGGTCGTGTCGAAGAATAGCTCGGAGAGCTCCTTCGAAGTCCAGCTTGGGGTTCAGCTTCACCTGACGTGCGCCGTCAATAAAGTACTCTACGGGATCTTCCACGGTAATGACATTCACCGAAGGATCCATGACAGTCTTCAAAGCGGCCACCAACGTAGTACTTTTGCCGCTGCCGGTTGGCCCCGTAACAATGACAATCCCGTACGGCTTGCTGATGGCTTTGACAAAACTCTCCCTTGCCACCGGCTCAAATCCGAGGTCATCAATCGAACTTCCGACCTTTGGTTCCTGGAGAACTCTGATGACGATGGATTCCAGCTTACTCCTCAACTCCTTGCCGACAACGGGAATCACCGACACTCGGAAACGGACGGTCTTCCTGTCAATGATGAATTGTGCAAAGCCGTCCTGGGCGGTGTTCCGCTCGAATCGATCCACGTTCATGGCCCGGTCTTTCACAACAGCCGCAACGGCCTCAGCTCTGCTTTCCGTGTGGGTGTACCAGACGGAGAGTTTTCCATCGACCCGGAAGTGAAACTCCGTGCTTCTCTCGCCGCGTGGTATCACGTGGATATCGCTCGCCCCCACGCGCACCGCATCCATGAAAATGTTTTCGACAAGATCGACCAATCCGCTCCGGTTGATTTCTTCTTCCAGCACCTGCTCATACAGTTCAGAGTCCTCTTCTAGCGGGGCAAATTCCGACTCATCGCGAAGAGACGATTCCTTGTCTTTGTAGGTTGATCGGCCGATATTAACCCGCTTCCAAAGCTCTTCGTACTGGTCATAACTCACGTAAAAGATCTCGAACTTAAGAAAATCGAAGGTGCGGGCGATGAGATGAACGGTCGATTTCGTGGGATCCGGAGTAATGACAAACAAACGATCCGGGTTTTCCGGGTCTGTCGTGAACGGGAGTACGTGGTTTTCCACCGCCAGCTCCCGGATCGAGACGGGGAGGTCATTCAATTGCTTTCGAATGAACGCCAGCTGGCTGTCCTCCACGGTGTAATTCGCAACGTCAAGGGTCTTGAATGCGTAAAAGTCCGCAACCTCCTGATAGACCTTGTTACGATCAACGTTAAAATCTTCCACGAGAACTTGAGGAAGCTTTCGCCGGTTCTTTTGGGTCTCTTTGCTCAAGGTATCCAACGCCGTGAGAAGAATATCGGGAGTGATAATTCCCTTTTCGATCAGGATTTCCCCAAATTCTTTTTTCGGTCTCTTTACGTCCATAGGTCTAGTATTGGTCAACCCGAATCGTGGCCGTTTCCGAGGAAAGATAGGTGAGAAACACGAGCGCCACCATGATGATCATGGAGATGGCAACTTCAATGAAGCTCACGAGATTCTTCATGGAATATTGGTTTTCCATCTGATAGTAATCAGCCAGTTGAGTGGAGGTGGCCTTCACGTCGCCCGTTTCGCCCGCCGTCCGGAATCGCGAGATCACCATCTCGGGGAAAAAGATCGTTTGGTCAAGCGCATGGGCCAACTCCGTTCCGTATTTGAGCATCAACGGAACGGCAACGGTCTTGACCTGTTTGTCAAGATACCTGTTACCGCAAGCCTCACCTGCCAGGCGAATGGCATCGATGTTCTCTCCGGAACTCGTGTAGACGATTCCAAGCACGCGACAGAAGATCTCAACGCTCGTATTCCGTAAGATACGCCCAACGTAGGGAACCCGGATGACGAAGCGATGAAACGCCATCTTTCCCGTCGGAGAAAAAATATAGGCATAGAACCCGGTAATTGCCAGGAGACTTAATGTGATGATCCATCCGATGTTCTCCTGAACGAACGAACTGAACTCCAACGTCGCCCGCGTGAGCGGAGGCATGGTTGAAGTCATCGGCGCGAGCATTTCGGCCATTTGGGGAAGCAGATAGACAACGTAGAATGCGATCGCCCCCACAAGGGTCAGCGAAGTCACCGCGGGAAGTATGAGGGAGCTGGTAAGCCCTTTTTTGAAATCCGCCTGACGTTCCACGAGCTGAGCGACACTCTGAAAAATCGATGTCATATTTCCGCTCTTGGAGGCGATGCCAAGCATCAATGCCGTATGCTCCCCGAGGACCTTCCCTTGCCGGGCGAATGCTTCGCGAGAATCAACGCCGTTCTTAAGATCCTGGATAATATCGCGAAGAGCCATCTTGAGGTAATTGTCCCGCACATTGTTCGACATAATGCGGAGGACCTCAGTATACGGCATCTTTTGTTCGAGGAGCTTTGCGCTGGTTCCAATAAACGAGACGAGTTCCCCGGTGGAGGCTGCCATCTTGAACTCAAAAGCCAGACGGACGAACTTGACCTTGAATCCGAGGCGTTCAAGGGCAGAGACAACTTCCTGGCGGGAGTACGCGCTCTGAACCCCCGTAATCTCTTTGTTCCCCCTCCGAACGCTGTAGTTGTAGTTCCGTTTCTTTTTGAGGGAAACAAGAGAGGACTTATTAAGCTGACAAATGGTCTTGGCTTTTTTCCGTGCCTGAAGAAACGAGGTCGCATAGATAAAGCGCTGAACCACGCGTCCGGTTTGATCACGTGCCTGTAACCTGTACTCAGATCCCAGTAACTGGGCCATTTGATCACTCGCTAATCAACGCGGTTTGAAGGAAGGAGACGCGGCGGGAGGAAGGAGACCGCTCATCCTGGGTCTTATTAATGATACTGGTCCAGTCACCATCTCGTTGTGATGGCACTCACAGATCGGTTTGTCCCTCTGTCAAGGCTTTTCAATATAGAAAAATCGCCCGGTGCGATCAAGCGCATCAGGCGACTGAGGACCGCAACTCCATGAAACAGGTCGATGAAACATCTAGGACGAATCGGAAAGTTCCTCTATTTGTTTTAAGTAGTGCGTGAACAACGCTTCAATTTCATTCAAACCGTTCTCGATGACATAGGGAAGCGACTCGCCTACAGAGTGCAAGATAACGACGGCATTGACATTCGCGTCTTTGGTTGATGCATTCGAAATTCGTCCTGAGATCCCCCGATTCACCGCAGAAATGGCCTTGTAGATCTCAGAAAGTCCTTTGAGCTCCCAGTCCGGTTTCCCCCCCCGCCGCATAATAAAGAACTGAGCTGTCAGGTACATTGTCACAGCACGGTATACGGTTTCGCGGGAAGTTGCGAAGGGGAGGTGAAACTGCACCATGGGACGAAGCTTGTCCATCACCGGACAATTACTCGTCACCATGTAGATTCCAATGAGAGCGCTGAGGCCCTTCTGCAACGTTGTCTCTTTGACAAAGGTGCGCTCTTGGGTGTCGACCGTGACCTTTGTCTTCTCAAAGGAAATCGAATCTTGAAAGGATTCCACCAGGCTTGCAAGGTTCACGGCAACCGGACAATACTCCACGCTGTCATCAAGCGGACAGTTTTCGCACTGATGATACTTCAGTTTTGTCCATTCAGGCCTCGGTCTGTGTTCCGAAAGGATCAGCTCATAGCTGTCGCTATCCAACTGGACGACGAAATCCTTTTCCGGGCCGTTTTCGAACTTGAACCGGTAAACCAGCTCAACCGTGTCTGCTTTTTGATCACCCATGGGGCGAATGTACTTCCAGTGAATGATAAACCATCGGCCTCAAAGCTACAGTTATTCTCACTGCTTCAGTGGGATCCTGCATTGAATCATGAGGCCGCCTTTGGTTGATTCTGTCCGAACCTCTGACTTATGGGCCTCGAGAACTCGTTTGCCGGTCTGTAGAAGAACCTGAGCATTATCGAGTTTGGCGAAACCTGAACCTGTTGCATCTAAAGAGACGCCCATCTGGCTGGCGATCTTTCCGACGTTGTCTCCAACTTTCGACGCCTCAAGAGTTAATTCAACAGACTCAGTCCCTTTGTCTTTTTTCCCCTGAGCCACGCTGACTCGGATGGTCCCGCCCTTCGAACTCAGTTCCACGAGTCCGGTTACCAACAGTACAATCGCTTCTTCGAGTCTTGAGGCATCCACTTCCGTTTTCGGAATTTTTCCGTCGACTTTGTGGTCAAAGGTGACTCCCCGGGCCTTCGCGTGGGCTGCGACCCGTGCGACCGCCTGTTCGACAATTTTTTCTATCCCCGTCGGTTTCCGGGCAAGAGCCATCGACTCTGCCTTGAGGAACTTGGGATCCACAGATTTCTTGATCTCCGTGGTAATCGTGGCAGACAGATCGCGAGCCGCCTTCAAAACGGCAGTCTGATCCTTGGTCAGTTTTCCAAGAGACCCCTTGACAACCATCTCGACGGAGTCGTGAATCCGGATGGCCCGATTCAACACTTCATCGAAGAGGAACGCTGCGCTTGTCCGGTTCGCTTCTTCAAGAGCCGCCTCGGATGTGCGAGCCCGTTGGAGAGATCGCATTCTCGTGACTAATTCGGTCGTATCAATCGGCTTCACAAGGTAGTCTTTCGCTCCCTTTTTGAGGCACTCGATGGCCGTTGAGAAATCAGCAAAGCCGGTGAGCATGATGACGTCGGTCGCAGGATACAGCTCCGTGATGATGCCGAGGGCCGTGATGCCGTCCATCCGGGGCATGTTAATATCGAGCAAAACCACGTCAAAGCGTGACTGCTTCAGCTTCTCCAGCGCTTCATCCCCATCGACAGCATCTTCCGTCTCAAAGCCGCTGGAGGCCAACCTTGTTTTAATCGTCAGCCTCAGCGTGTCTTCATCATCAACAACAAGTACTTTTCCGACCATACCGTGTTCATCCTTTTTTTGAGTGGTTTATGCTATGGGAAGCGTGAATTGAAATGTTGTCGACTTCCCGGGCTGACTCTCCACTTTGATGCTTCCCCCGTGAGCCTCCACGATCAGCTTACAAATTGCGAGACCAAGACCGGTCCCTTTTTGCCGAACCCGCTTCGCGGTGGAAGCCTGTTTGTAGCGCTGAAAAATGTTTGGGATCTCTTCCGCCGGGATGCCCATGCCCGAGTCGGTCACGGACACGACAACGACTTTATGCGCGTCATTCAGTCCGGCTGTTTTTTCGGTCGCCTGCTTCGCAGCAACTTCCACGTGACCCCCGCTGTTGGAGAATTTGAGAGCATTGCTCAAGAGATTCATAAAGACCTGGCCGACTTTCCCCCCATCCGCCTGGACATGAGGAAGGTCCGAGTCGACCTTCAGATCAAGTGAGATTTCCTTCTGACGGAATTGAAAGTCCATCTGTTTTGCAACGCGTTCCACGAGCTGTGGGAGCGAGACCGATTCTTTGTGGAGCGTGATTTTCCCGGCCTCGAATTTCGAAATATCCAGCAGATTGTTGATCAGTTGCAGCAAACGCTCTGCTGATTCCTGAGAGGCGCTCAAAAGCGTGAAATGGTCGGGCGTGAGATTTCGATCGCCCCGCTCGAGTTCACGGATGAATTCGATAACGTCCTTGATCCCGGCAAGCGGGCTTCTCAGATCGTGCACCAGCATCGCCATGAAATCCGCCTTGGTCCGTTCAAGTTCCGCCTCCATTCGCTTCAACTGAACGAGTGTTTTGGTTCGGACGAGAAGTTCATCCGTGTCGATGGGTTTTGTCAGATATTCGTCCGCGCCCATCATCAGACCGGCCTCAATACTTCCCGGATCTTTCCGTTGGGCCGTCAGGAAAATCACGGGAATCTTTGCGGTCTCCTGACTTGCCCGCAGATGTTTGAGCGTTTCAAATCCATCCATTTCCGGCATTTGAATATCCAGGAGAATAACATCGGGTTGTTTCTCTCTGGCAATGGTGAGACACTCCTTGCCGCTGTTCGCGCGCAACATTTCAACCGGCTTCCGTTTCAGCGCAAATTCCAGAAGATCAAGATTATCTTCCGTGTCGTCGACGACGAGAATGACCGGGTCTTTCTTATTTTGTGCATCCATACGATTCGTGGCCCCTGGGATCTAAGCTGATGTGAGGATTCGTTTGATGGTGCTTGCGATGGCTTCTTTATTGAATTCTTCCTTGTTCAGGACATCTTTAATGTGGGATTGGAGCATATCGCGTTCTTTATCCGTCAGTTCTTTTCCCGAAAGGATCACAACAGGAATTTTCTTCCATGCTTCGTTTCCCTGGAGACGGCGGACGACCTGAAACCCGTCCATCCCCGGCATCACAACGTCGAGGAAGATGACTGCCGGAACGGCCTCTTTGAGGATCTTAATCGCTTCTTCCCCGCTATTGGCCACCCTTGCCTTGAACCCTTCCGTTTCCAGAAGTTCTTTTAACGCCACTGCGTAGTCCTTGTTGTCATCAACGACAAGAACATATTGATCACGGGAGGTAACGGCAGTTTGGACGCGCTGGAGCAACGCTTTTGAGTCAACCGGTTTCGGCATGACGTCGATCGCACCGAGCGACATCGCCAGCGGCTTATTGTCAATCATTGAGTGAATAATAACCGGAATATCCTTCAATTGTGGATCCCGTTTCATTTCCCGCAAAACCTGCCATCCATCCTTTTGAGGCATCATGATGTCCAAAGTGATCAGCGCCGGCTTGATTTGTTGGGCCAACTTCATTCCTTCGTCACCTGAATACGCTACCGTCACATTGTATCCTTCGGGGACAAGATACGAACGCAGAATTTGCAGGGCGTCGGGGTCATCGTCGATGCACAGTATCTTTGCCCCCGATTCCGGTCCGAGAGTTGCGACTGCCTGCTTGATGGGAATTGGGGCCGTCGCACTTGGAGTTTCTTTCGGAACCGGTGCGGCTTTCTTCGACTCCTGCCCTCTCTCCGGCGTGTAGGTTGGCGGAATCGTCAGTGTGAATTTGGAGCCCTTGCCAAATTCGCTTTCGACTGCCAAGTCGCCGCCCAACATTCTTGCCAGCCTCCGGGAAATGGGTAGCCCCAGGCCTGTTCCTTTGTATTTTCGCGAATGACTACTGTCGATTTGCTGAAATTCCTCAAAGACCAGGTGGAGATTTTTTTCCTCGATGCCGATTCCCGAGTCCTTCACGGCAAAAGACACCTCGCCGTTGCGCTCGCGCTTCACCGTCAGCTCGATTTCTCCCTTCTCGGTAAACTTTACGGCATTGCTCAACAGATTGACAATAATCTGCTTGACTTTCAAAATATCGGTGTTGAGGAGAGGGAGATCGTCTTCAACCGTCTGCCTCAGACTCAGACTCTTTTGCTTGACAAGCATTTCAACGGTCATCACCGTACTGGAAACGACATTCGCAATTTCATCCGCTTCAACGTTGACCGTCATGCGTCCTGCTTCCAGCTTGGAGAAGTCCAGAATATCGTTGATGAGCTGGAGGAGATGTTTTCCGTTCTTCAGCACCTTTTCGAGCGCCATCCGTTGATCCGGTGTCAGGGGATCTCCAGTGGGGCCGAGCAAGACGGAGCTGAATCCGATGATTGAATTGAGCGGTGTACGAAGCTCATGCGACATACTCGCCAGAAAGTCGGATTTCACGCGATACGCTTTTTCAAGCTCGCTATTTTTCTTGTTGAGTTCCTCATTCTTGGTTGCGATTTCCCGCGAGAGTTTCTGCGCGGCTTCATTATTGCGCGCGTTGGTGAGGGCAACCCCGACCTGAGGGACGGAATTATGAATAATATCCTTTTTCAGTTCGTCGAACGGCTGCATCGAGCCGAGGACCAGCACGCCGAGCAAACGGTCTTGGAACAGGATGGGCACGGCGACGAGATGCCTCGGAGCAACTTCCACAAGACCGGTATCCACCGTAAACCCTGAATTCGTTGGAAGATCATTGATCTCCAGCGTTCGGACTTCCTTTGCACATTGGCCGGGGATTCCTTCTCCGATGGCGAAGCGTTTCACTGTTTCCCCGTTTTCGCGAAGGGCGTACCCGGCGGAAAGCTCCAGCATGTCCGTCTGTCGATTCATGAGATAGAGTGCCCCGATGTTGGCTCCCGCGTGGTGGCAGATCAAATTCAAACTATTGATCTCCACATCCTGAATCTCCACGTGACTGTTCAGCGCCGTCACTAGTTCCGAGTAGGCATTCAGTCGCGTGTAGGTGTTCCCCAGCATGACCGACATCTTATTGAAATCCAGGGCAAGTTCGCCCAGTTCATCCGAACGGTTCAGCTCGATGGGTTCGAACTTCCCTTCCATCATTTTTTGCGTCCCCTCTTTCAGGAGACGGACCGGGTTGGTAATGGATCTTGTCAGAACGAACCCAAGGGCAATCGCGAACACAGCAACGAGGATATTTACAAGGCCGATGAAATTGCCGATCGTGCGGCTCAGATTGCTTGCGACGTCAATGCTTCTGGTCTGGGTTGTGGCAAAACGTTGGCGCAAACCGCGCAGCTGATTCAACCCCTTTTCCAGGTATTTGTTGGCGGCCTCCACGGCTCCCAGAGCGGCAAACTCTTTTTCAAAGTTTGGATCTTTCCCTCGCGACTCTCCCAGAAGCATTTTCCTGTCCCCCACGTTCTCCATCCACTCAAAATAGTACCCGCGTACATTCCGAAGCTGATCAATCATGAGGCTGTCGCCAAGGTCTCTCTGTATCGTTGCCGCAATCGCGTCGAAGTCTTTCCAGAGATTCTGATAGTTTTGCCTTGCCTCATCAGATCCGGTGAGAGCGAAGTCATCGGCCGCGAACGGTGTATCCGTCAGGATGATGTTCAAGCGCTGTAGATTCGTGAGCATCTTGATGTCGCTGGCCGCGTTCACATAGCTCTTCTCGATTTGGGAGAGAATGTTGAGCGTCAGGATGGTCATCGCGGTCAAGATGACTAACAGCAGCGCAAAGTTTGCGAAAACCTTCCAGTAGAGTTTTGACTTAAACATTGCCTTCTCCTAGCAAATGCCGTCTAGTTCGTCCATCCCTTATTCCTCGAGATATTTGCGAATCAGGGCAAGCAACTCTTCGGGGTCCATTGGCTTGGTGTAGTGGGCTACGCATCCAATCTGCTGAGTCCGCGCTTTGTCTTCTGGTTTGGCCTGGGCCGTAAATGCAATAACCGGAATCTCCTTCGTTCCTTCGTCGGCCTTCAGGAGGGGAACGGCAGTCCATCCGTCCATCACCGGCATCTGCATATCCATCAGGATCAAATTCGGGGTGCGTGCTTTCGCCATTTCAACGGCCTGCTCCCCGTTCTCAGCAACAACCAGCTCGATATCCATCTTGCTCCGCATAAGGACGAACTGCACCAGATCTCTGTTGTCCTCATCGTCCTCGGCCAGCAAAATCACTTTACTCATACCGAATCCTTTCTGAATTATACCTGAACGCGCGACTCCATTGCCGTTTCCACCAAGTAATCTATTGTTCCAGGCCCTTTTGTTTAGAAACGAGCACTCGTGCCTGCTTCCAACTTCAATTCCGATATCCGAAACGCAATATGCCTTTTTGGAAGCGGCACTAGATAGAAGAAAGATACTGTCTGAACACTATCAGCTTTTCATTCATCACTTCGTTGAGACTTTCAAAATCCACAGGCTTCTCCACATATCCCTCCGTCGGCCGAAGTTCCGACGATTTGAGTTGAACGATCCCACTTTGCTCGCATATCAGGATAAACGGGATGTAACTGAATTTTGAATTCGCTCTCAGCACGTGCAGAAATTTTATGCCGCTTAAATGCCCTCCGGAGAATTCCATACTGCAGAGAACAAAGTGAGGATTGATTTTTTCGATCTTTTCCAGCGCATGCTCGGGAGACGTCGCTGTCACCACGGCATAGCCGCTGGCTTTCAGCTTCTGAGCCAGATCCTTCGTTTCTTTGTCCTCAGGGGAAACGAACAAGATCGTCCCTCGGTACTGGTCGGCGACCAAATCAAGCAGAAACTTTGATTCGTACTCCAGATACTCGTCCATGGTGACCTGATAGACCTTGCGAAGCCACTCGAGGGTGCGCGAGGAATTTCGGAGGAGTTTCTGCTTCGCCACGACCTCCTTGACGGCGCGACTGTACATGTCGAGTTTCACCTCTCGCTTGAGGGTATGCTCGACATCCTCGGGGATTCCGACCGAGACTGCAAGTTCATGCAGCTCGACTAATTCCTGATCTTTCGGCGCCCCGTTCATCCAGGCTTTCTCCATGGCACTGCGCAGCTGTTTGATGGCTCCTTTCAGCTGCTGCTGGTTCATCTCCTCCCGGACCTTGCGTTCCGAATCGAGCGCCTTGGTGAGCATCTCGATCTGCCTCTTCATCTCCTCGAGTTTACTGTCAATATGAGAAGGAGGTGTAACCCTCGGCGCCGGAGGAGTTCCCTGCTTCGGAGTTACCGGAGGTTCCTGACGGGCCGGTGGAGCCGCTACAGGTTTTCCCGCCGGAGGAGCTGGCGGGGGTTGGGGGGCGGCCACAGGGGGAGGAGCCGGCGATTCCCTCTTTCTCTGCTCTTCGAAGTGTGCGATCCGGTCGAGAAACGCGTATGCATATGGATTGCTTGGATCCAGTTTTTGGGCCTTGGACACCTCCTGACGCGCCTTTTCAAACTCTCCCTCTTTCAGGAATTTGTCAGCAAGCATCAGGCACTGCCTGGCTGCATCTTTATCCTGCTGGAGGACGGCTTTCGTCGCGGTCCTGGTTGTATTTGCGGCTTTTGGATTCACGCTGCAAAAGAATCAAGAACGCTGCACCGGTTGTGCAAACGTGAGTGGGAGGGCTGGGAGGACGTTCTACGCTGACTCGGACGAAGATCGGATTCGGCCACCGGATGCCTTCCATCAATGAAACCATCGACGGTCTTTTGAAGCATCAAGACTCTTTTGGCGTTTCGACAACGCACCACAATGGAGGCCTCGGTGTTGTTCCCAACATTCAGGGTGAGGCTGCCACCCGTCCTTGAGGAACCGACGGGACGGAGGCTGTTGGAGACACCAACCGCAATCTGAAAAGCAAAGTAACCACCAATAGCCTAAAAGTCAAGACGTGCGTTTCGAGTAAGCTCTTTCTCTCCTGGAATTTATACGAATCGTATCAGAAGATTCTCGGAGAGAAGGGGCCTTTCGGCTTACAGAGTCACAAAGTGATTCCCGTCAACTTTTCTCCTGGCATCTGCCGCCCAAAATCCTTAACTTGTACCACTCCCAGCAATCTCTTTCCTCCCGCTTTTCCGTCAATCCGGTCTTTTTAACGGCTCTACCCAGGCAACACTTTCTGAGCACCTTTTGCCCTCTCAATCGACCATTTTGCTAGTCCTGGTGGCCATCCTTGTTCTTGGCATGGCATACGTCGCTTTCGAGAATTTCTCTAAGAGCAACGTTGAATCAACACGGGACGCCATGAAAGATGAAATTGCGTCGTTGACCCGTGAAGCCCTGAACTATTACAATCGACCCAGCCATTTAGGCGGCGGAGGGTTCAGCTTTTACAAATTCAACGACGTCAGACGGAAAAAGGTAAACCCAAGAGGAAGAAAACCTGCGAAGGGCGAAACTCTCTGGGAAAGCGAAAACGGGGTCTACACCGTTGTTGCGACCGCCAAAGATTCATTGGTCGTTGATGGCGTTGGGGACTGTCTCGGAAATGACGGAAAGAACCCGATCTGGGTACGAGTGTCATCAAAACCAACGACCCCTATTTTCTCGTCATGAATTGACCCCCCTTACTTCATCTCCGTTGCCTGCAACCACCCACGCGGGATTCTGTAGCCAATTTGCAGGCCGTTGATTGTCACAAGCAATGAGTCCTCAGCGACAACGTTTACCCGGATGTTTTGATCGCTCAGAGTGATGTCATCGCTGTAGATGATCAGATTCAAACGATCCTTTGATCGTTCGAGGGAGGTCCTCATGGTTGCACCGGGTTGCAAGACCTGCTGCATCTTTGGAATTTCTTTCGTGGGTTTTTGAGACACCGCGATGCGTCGTTGCAATGGCGGGCTCGGAAATTCCCTCGTGCTCGCAGGGGCAGCGGCTCGCGCAGTTTCTTCGTCCATGCTGGTTTTCCCCGCAGCTGTGCCCACAATCACCCCTTCCACCCAAACTTGAGATGGTTCCCCCTTCATTCCTTCTCCCGGGACGTCATCCATTGCAATCAGTTCGCGGGACTCCAGCCGAACGGATTCTTTCTTTCTGAGGTTTTCGGCTTCGGCTCTGTCCTCTGCAGGCCGATCCCTGTGGCCTGAACGGAGCGGAGGAGAAGGAGTTTCTCCTGCCGTTTCAAGGGGCACCGCACCTCTTTCGTCCGTTGGCTGTTCCCGCTTTTCATTCGCCAAGGGCAGATCCGTTTTCCCGGTCTCCATTGTTGTGCCGATCTCCTTCTCAGAAAGAACAAGGGTGCTTTCCCCCCACCACCAGCGGTTGTAGATCCCCAGCCCGACCACAATCAACAAAACGGCAGCAACGCTAACAACGTGAGGCCAGGGAATCGGGCCGGTGTGCGATTGCTGCACGCGAGCTGCAAGCCGTTGCTTCATCTCTTCGCGGCCAAAGCGTTTCACGCCGAAAATCAGATCTTTTTCGTCTTGAACAGCTTTCCGGCACGAATCGCATTCACGAAGATGCTCATCAAGCGAAACTCGTTCGGAATTCCCCAGGCGGTCCAGGACATACTGTTCCAACAATTCGGGATTCCGGGTCCAATGTTCCATCTTTTCACTCATGGTCCATCAAGGATTTTAGAATTCTCTCAAGGTTCTTCTTGCATTGGTATTTCTTCGATTTCGCCGTATCGGCATTTGCAAATCCCAGACGTGAAGCAATTTCCTCCATCGGCCTCTCTTCCCAGTAAAAGAGCAGAAGAAGTTGCCGGCATAATTCGCCGATCCGGGTCATCGCCTGCCGAAGAAGCTCATGCTGCTCTTTTTCGATCAAATTGTCCAGCAACAGAGGGTCGTTGGCGGGAGGATCCGCTGTCTCTTGCAGCGCGGTTTCCCGTCGCATCCGCGCCAGTCGTCTGGACCAAAGGTTGCGAACCGTTGCAAAAACAAACGTGCTTAACTTGGCTGTGTGCTCGAATTTTCCGCTCCGGACACGTTCCCAGAGAATCACCAGTGCCTCCTGAAGCATGTCCTCGGTGTCATCGGGGGATCCGCTGTTGCGGGTAATGTACGACGCGACCATCGCCCTGGTATCACGATACAGCATCACAAGAGCTTCCTCATCTCCTTTTCGCATTAGGTGAAGAATCTTCGCATCTCTGTTCAAAAACAGCAGGGATGGGGTCATTTACCTTTTGAATATAAATGACATGAACGGGCAGAAGGTGAAAGAATTGGTTCCCGGAAATGTACAAACTGCTATCTCATAACACAAACCATAGGAGGGTTCTGCTATGAAAACATTTGCCGTTGCGTTGATTGTTGGGCTGCTAGCGGCGGGAATCACACAACCGGCCTGTGCTCACGTGCCCCCGGGCGAAAAGGGGATCGTGGTCGACGGAAAGGTCAATTGTCCATATGTTCCAAGTTCTGGAGGGACGATCTTCCTCCACCTTTCCATCACAACGCCGAAATTCGACGTTCCGAAGCGAAAACCGTTGAATCTTTCGATTGTCCTTGACCGGAGCGGGTCGATGGGAGATTCCCGGAAAATCGAATATGCAAAAGCGGCTCTGACCACGCTGGTTCGTCAGCTCACGCGCGATGACATCCTCTCCATTGTCATTTATGATGATGTCGTTGAAATACTGGTCCCGGCGCGAAAGGTCCGAGACAAGCGGGAAATCCTCCATCTTGTGGACGAAGTCTACGCCCGCGGTTGGACGAACCTGGGGGGAGGAATGATCGAGGGATTCAACCAGGTCGAAAAAAACGCAAGTCGGAAATACATTAACCGGGTTATTCTTCTTTCCGACGGCCTCGCCAACCAGGGCATCACGGAGCCTCGTCAGTTGAATACGATTGCCCGCCGGTATCGTTCTCGCTCCATTTCATTAACGACCATGGGGGTGGGGCTGGACTTCAATGAAAATCTGATGGTGGGACTTGCCGAGCACGGGGGTGGAAGCTATTATTTTATCGAGAGTCCTCATTCCATCGCTCATATTCTTCACAGGGAGTTCGACGCACTTTCGACCGTCCTCGCCCAAAACGCCGTCCTGGAAATCGATCTGGGCAGGAAGGCCCATCTAAAAGACGTGATCGGACATGAGTGGAAGGAAGAGAACGGACGTTATCAGGTTTCGCTGGGGGATTTATATGCCGACAATACAAGCAGCCTTACTCTAGAGCTCGATGTGAAGGAGGGTTCAGGAAACATCACGCTGGCCGCCGGCTCTCTTCAGTACGAGACCGACAAGACGTTCCTTCAGGATCGGCCGAGCTTCAGGACGGCAGTTGAGTACACCTCCGACGCGACGGTCGTGGAGCAAAACCGCGATATGGAAGTTCAGGCGAGGGCCGATATTGCAGTGTCTACGCGAAAAGTAGAGCAAGCGATGGAGGCGCTGGACGCCGGGAAAACCGAAGAGGCGGCAAGGGAGCTCGACGACGCACAGCGATTTCTCCAGGCTTCCCCGGCGGCCACGGCAGCGGGCGCAGGCGAATTTATCCGGGAGCAGAAAGTCCGGCTGGAATCGTTTGAAAAAATTCTCAAAGACAGTTCAAACGATACCCGTCGCGCCAAGAAGTCCATTCAGTACGACAACTACCGCATTCAGAAGAACAAAAACTGAGGGCGTGAGGTGTAAGAAACACCCCGATGCTTCAACGTCATCGGGGTGTGCGTTTTGTACGTTCGGATCATCGTGAAGCAAGAGGCAGGGTCACTTTGGCCATCATGCCTCCCGCCCCCGCGCTCGCAAGTGACAGGTTCCCACCGTGGAGTTCACTGAGTTTTTTCGCCACGACCAGGCCCCAGCCGAAGTGACGGTCATCGGTTAAACGAGAAGAGAGACCGCTGTACGACTGAATGTCGCCGATCTGCTCGCGTGTCATTCCGTGACCAAAGTCGGTAACAATCATGGCGACACGGTTAGGCTCCGGGAGCGCTGAAACCTGGATTTTCTGTTCCTTCGAGGAAAACTTCATCGCATTATCAACCAGCTCGAACATGATTTTTCCGATGTATTCCTGAGAACATGCGACCGGAGCATTGCCGATCATCATGACGAGATCGGGGCTTCGCTCATAGTGATGGGCCAGATCAAGGGCGATGGGCTCAATCGCCCCCTTCAGATCCGTTGTTCTTAAAGAACGAAGGCTTCTCACCTTCTCCGGTTCGCGTTCAAGAATTTCGATCTGCGCAAGGATGGAATAGTTTTCGGCGAGGCGGAGAAGATTTCGTGCCGCCTTCTGGATGGCCCGGCCGAGTTCATGGATTTCGCTTTGGTTCATCTCCACGTATTCTCTGGTCAGAGCCTTGGAGAACCCGAGGATTCCCGCGATCGGGGTACGCAGGTCTCCTGGGATGCCCAGAGTCAGAAACGATCTCGGATCGGATGACTGTTCTTTCACTCTTCGCCGTTGATCCTCTTGTTTCTTGAATCTGATGCCGATAGCTTCCAACAGCTCCGGGATCGTGAACGGTTTCGTCAGGTAGTCATCGGCTCCGAGTTCAATTGCATGAACCAACCCTTCCTTATCCGTTTTTCCCGTCATGAGGATGATCGGAATTTCGCTTGTGCGCTGATCTTGCCTGAGCGCCACCAACGCCTCATAACCATCCACGCTGTCCATCATGACATCGGAGAGGATGAGGTCGGGAACATGCTTGCGGGCCAGTCTGATTCCTTCGGCTCCGTTCTCGGCCTGGAGAACCTGATGTCCCTCCCCTTCGAGAGCGAACACAATTGCCTCGCGGAACGGGGCTTCATCTTCAATAATCAGAATCTTTTTCACTTTCATTCGACCTATGGTTCCGAATTTAGCAATCGTTACGGCAAAAGCAAATGCCGAGTATCATGAATCTGATTGTGGACGACGGTTGTTCACCCCAAATGAATGAATTCATCGTTTTCAGCGGGAAGGAATGGTTTGCACTTTTGGGCATTTTCTCCGTCCTTGCACTATAGAGACCGCTCTTGATGAACCTCATGAAATCGCTTCTTCTCCTGTCTGCGTTTGTCACCGGCATGCTGTTTTCCCAATCTGCACAAGAGATTGTCACAAAGTCCGAAAGCCTCCTCAAAGGTGAAACCTCCAAAGGCAAATTCCGGATGACCATTGTGACCCAAGAGTATACCAGGACTATGGAAATGGACAGTTGGTGGGTTGGGAATGAAAAAGCCCTGATCGTCGTCACCTCTCCCCGGCGTGAGGCCGGGAACAAGACTCTCAAAGTCGAAAACGAATTGTGGATGTATCTGCGAAATACGGAGACCACAATCAAAGTCCCCCCTTCCATGATGCTCCAGTCGTGGAACGGCTCCGATTTCACGAATGACGATCTGGTGAGGGAATCCAGTCTTGTCGACGATTATATCCTGAAAACCCTTGGCGAAGAAAGGGTCGGGTCGGAGACGGCCTGGAAGATTGAACTCCAGCCAAAGCCCACGGCTCCCGTGGTGTGGGGAAGGATCGTCCATTGGATACGGAAGCAGGATTATCTCCCGGCCCGGACTGAATATTACGATGAAAAGGGAACCCTCGTGCGAACGATGGAATATTCGGATTTCAGAGAATTCGACGGACGAAGAATCCCGGCGACATGGAGAATGATCAACAATGTAAAGCCGGGCCGCGAAACCAGGTTCGAGTACCTCACTGTCGATTTCAACGTCAAGATCAGCGACCGGATTTTTTCTTTTCAGGAACTTGAAAAAGGAGGAGGCCGGTGAGCCTGCTTCTCAAACTCGGCTGGCGAAACATCTGGCGGAACAAGCGCCGGTCGATTATCACTATTTTGGCGGTTACGTTCGCCGTTATGCTATCCATTGCGATGCGGGGCATCCAACTCGGGACCTACGACGTCAACATCAGACACGTCGTCGAACTGTTCGCAGGGTACATTCAAATCCAGGTTCCCGGTTACCAGAAAAACCCAACTCTGCAAAAGAGCTTTTCGCCCACCGATCGTCTTCTCGCTTTCATGAGGAGCGACTCCCGGATTGTTGGATCTGCTCCGAGAATTGTCGGCGACGGTCTCGTCAGTCTCCGCGACAAGTCTCAGGGGGCTTTGCTGTTTGGAGTCTCCCCGAATGACGAAAGGCTCGCTTCCAAGCTCATGGGCAGGGTGGTTCACGGGAGATTCCTGCTTGAAGGTCAGGACACCGAAGTGGTTGTCGGCGACAAGCTTTTCGAAAACCTCTCCGCCTCTATCGGCGAACAGATCGTCGTTCTGGCACAGGGGTACGACGGTTCACTGGGTAACCTGAAATTCACCATCGTTGGGACAGTAAAGACCGGAATGCCGGAATTCGATCAGAGCTCGGTCTTCATGACGCTCCCGGCTGCGCAAGAGCTCCTCGTGATGGACGGAAAGGTCAGCGTGTTGACGCTTCGACTGCGCGACCTTTCTGAAATTGATCCTGTTAAGGAGTCGCTCCGGGAGCCTCTTGGCGAAGGGCTGGTCGCTCTTTCCTGGAAAGAAGTCCTGCCCGACTTTGACCAGAGTATTCAGCTTGACAACGTGAGCGGAATGCTGACGCTTGCCATTCTGATCATTGTCGTGGCATTCGGAATCACCAATACGGTCCTGATGTCCGTCACGGAGCGTTTCCGTGAATTCGGGATTATTCTTTCCGTCGGAATGCAGCCGAAGAAGCTTGTCGTGCTTGTCTTCCTCGAAACGATGATAATCGTCCTCATCGGCCTCATCCTCGGAAATGTGCTTGCGGCGGGGATCAATCTGTACATCATGAACAATCCGATCGTATTTTCAGGAGATTTTGAGCAGATGTATGCCGAGTACGGATTCCTTCCGCGCCTTGAATCTACCCTTCGCCTTTCTTCGTTTCTCAACATTTCCCTCTCGGTTCTCGGGATTTCGGTGATTGCAATGTTCTATCCGATCGCAAAGGTCATTCGTCTTGAACCTCTGAAAGGTATCCGGCACACGTAATGATCTTTAAGCTGGCCTGGAGAAACATCTGGAGAAATAAGCGGCGTTCGGTCGTCGTGATGACTTCGGTTGCCGTCGGCGTCATCGCCACCTTGTTGATGGACACACTCTCCCGCGGAATGATCTATCAGATGTTGTATAACCAGATTGGATCCCACGTGGCCCATCTACAGATCCACAGGCAGGGGTTCAGGGACAATCCGATTATTCAAAACAACATTCCGGATGCTGCAGTTGTTGAGCGGGCCGTGAGTTCCACTCCGGGGATTTCCCATTACAGCTCCCGCATCCTCACCTACGGGCTTCTCAGCAGCGCAGCCGCCTCCTCCGGAGTTTTCCTGATCGGAATTGATCCTGACCAGGAGGGTCAGATCACCACAATAAAAGGATCGCTGGCAGCCGGAACTTATCTTTCAGGGGGGCCGAACGAGGCCGTTATCGGTCAAAGTTTGGCGGAGAAACTTGGGGTGGGCCTCGGCGACCGGGTGGTTGGTATGGCGTCGGCCCTTGATGGTCACGTCGGCTCGGACGTGTTCAGAATCGTCGGCCTGTATGAAACGCTCAGTTCTGAATTCGACAAGTCATTCATCTACATTGCGCGGGACAATGCCCAAGAGATGCTGGGAGTAGGGGATCTTGTGTCGGAGTTTGCCATTCGTATCAACGACATTAGTCAGCTCCACACGATCCAGGATCGACTGCTGGAGGAACTCGGGGAAGAGTACGAAGTGTTCACCTACCCCGAGATTCTTCCGTTTCTCGTCCTCCAGATCGATTTGTATGAACAGTCCATGATCATATTCTATGCCATCATCGGCATTGCGCTCATCTTCGGAATCATCAATACCATGCTCATGTCGGTCTTTGAAAGGATCAGGGAGTTCGGAGTTTTGAAGGCGGTCGGCATGAAAGACCGCCGCCTCCTGATGATGATTGTCTTAGAGGCTTTCTTGCTCGGCATCATCGGGACGGGAATCGGTTTCATTGTCGGGTATCTCATTTATCTCCCTTTGGCTAGAACGGGATTGGATCTCAGCATGTTTTCAGAGAGCCTGCGATCCTGGGGAGTCGGCGCTATCATTTATCCGGTTCTCACCTGGAATGTTATTGCCAATGCCTTGCTTATCATTCCCATCTTCGCAGTGCTTGGTGCTCTCTATCCGGCTTTTCGGGCTGGCCGACTTCAACCGATGGCTGCTATTCGATACGTCTAGGTCTCTCTGATGAATCCAACTGACACGACAGAACACGAAGAGATCATTCGAACTGAGGATCTCGGAAAGATCTACGAGGAGAACGGAATTCCAGTACACGCTCTCCGGGGTGTCACCACAATCGTACACAAGGGGGATTTCCTCGTGATTGCCGGACCCTCGGGATCGGGCAAGACAACCCTGCTGAATCTTATAGGAGCCTTGGACAGGCCATCCCGGGGGAAAGTGTTTTTTGAGGGAAGGGATCTGAGCAAGAAATCAAAGTCGGAACTCGCCTCGATCCGGCTTCATCGGCTCGGCTTCATTTTCCAGGCCTACAACTTGATTCCTGTCTTGACGGCGCTCGAGAACGTTGAATTCACGATGATGCTGCTTGGAGTTTCCGAAGCAGAGAGACGAAAGCAGGCGATGGCCACTCTGCAGGAGCTCGGCATTGACGAACTGGTCCATAAGCGGCCGAACGAAATGAGTGGGGGTCAGCAGCAAAGGGTTGCCATTGCCCGCGCCATTGTCACGCGTCCGGCCGTCGTTCTTGCAGACGAACCTACAGCGAACCTCGATTCCACCACCGGAGCATCGCTTCTTGATTTGATGGAACGAATGAACAAGGATAAGAATATCACCTTTGTTTTCTCCTCTCATGATCCCCAGGTAATCCAACGGGGGCGGCGGTTGATCCTGTTGCATGACGGAACAATCAAATCAGAACAAAGTCGCACCCGTTGAAGATCATGCAACTACGGGTTTTCCCGCTTGTTGCATTCGCCGCAGGCATACTCAGCGCTCAGGAGAATTTTCGCTTTTCGGGTTACGCCGTACATTTTCCGGTCTATCAAAGGATGAATGCCTTCCTTGCCCGACTTGTCACTGCCGAGCAGAACCAATTCGTGGACGTGACGAGGGTGAGGCTTCGGCCCTCGGCAGGCTTATGGGCCAAGGCATTTCTTATGGTCGAGTATGAATTCAACGCGACGTACACTTCCAGCCCCTTTCTCTTTTCTCCCTCTGCTTCACGGAGCCAGAAGCAAGTCCTCGACCTGACGTGGAATCCGGTACACCAGGGAAGATGGAACGTGGTCCATTATGTGGATCGTGCTTACGTCAGGCAAAGCTCCCCGTTCGGAGATCTTACGATCGGACGACAGCGGATTTCCTGGGGAACGGGTAGAGTTTGGAACCCCACCGATCTGTTCAATCCGATCAATCCGGTTGCATTCAGCAAACTGGAAAAAGATGGCATCGATGCCGTCATGGCAAAATTCGTTGCGGGAAATCTTACGGATCTCTCTCTGGTTTACAATCCATACGATCGTTTCCGCAAGGCGCAGTACGGGGGGCGTTTCAGAACGAATTACGAAGGGTTCGATTTCTCGGTGATGGGTGGTCTTTTCGGGGAACGTATTGCCCTTGGAGCGGATTTTGCAGGGAGTCTCTTCGACACAGGTATTCGGGGAGAGGGAATTATTTCAGGATCGCGAACGCGCTTTGCGGAAAACTTTGCAAAGTACATCCTTGGAATCGATAATCAGTTCACGGGGAAGTTATATGCCATGATGGAGTATCACTACAACGGCCAGGGAAAGAATCAGCGGTTTGCCTACGAGTTGAATCGGCTCGTCGACGGGGAAATCTTGAACCTCGGCAAGCACTACGCCACGGGCCAGATCTCCTACCTGATCCACCCGCTTGTCTTTGTTTCGGTCACCCTCAATCGCAGTTTTACCGACGGGAGTGGATTCGTGGGAGGCACAGCGGCGTATTCCGCTTCGGACGAAATCAGTATCGCACTGGGGAGCCAGTACTTCTTTGGGAAACAGTTTGACGAATACTGGTACTATCCGTCCACGGTATACGGGAAGATCGATATCTACTTCTAGTTTTTCGGTGACAATCCGTGTTCTCTTATTCAACTTATTGAAGGGACGCAACACTATCGCACCTCCGAGTACCAGGCAAGATACAAGGTTACTTTGTGGGAGCGGCACTGCCACGCCTTTGTCAGAGACCCGCTCAAATCTTTTTCATCGAATCGTCAGGCGCAGCTACCCGCAGGAATCGGGGGACAACCGAGATCTCGCAGGGGAGAAAACCAATCAATTCTCCGTCGGCTTCGAGAGCGACGTGTTCCGGCGAACTGATCCTGATTTTCTTCGCTTTCCGGTGTTCTATCCATGAAAGATCGATATGCTTTCCTGTGTAGATCTTCGGGAAATTGATCAGCCGGGATGCAACCGACTGATCTTTGATCACAAGAAGATCCAGAAGTCCGTCGTCAACACGGGAAGCCGGGGCGAAGTCCATTCCGCCCCCCGCGTAGCGACCGTTTGCCGCGGTTACACCAAGGAATCTGCCTGAAATCCAGTCAGTTCCGTCCGCAGAGACAGACATATATCGTGCCCGGTAGGTCAGCGCCGTCAGCGTCGATCCAATCCCGAATGCAAGGAATCCTCCCAATCGTTTGAGTGCGGGGGTGACTCTCCGCACCACCATGGCCGCAATTCCGGGCTGGCAGTCGTTAATAAAGAACCGATCCAGCTGGTTGCCGTCGCGTGAGTGAAACGACACTTTGCCGAGGTCAATCATGCGGGAAAGATTCCCTGCAACGATGTCAAGTTGTGTCGAAAGGTTATCGGGAAGATTGAGATTTCTCGCAACGTCCTTTGCCGTGCCGATACAGAGGAAGCCAAGGCGGGCGTGCGCATTGACATGTTTTTCCTTATCAAGGAAGCCGTTGACGACTTCGTTTATTGTTCCGTCACCGCCGACAGCGACGACGAGGTTCGTTCCGGCGTTGAGAGCTTGACGAGTGATTTCCGTTGCATGACCTTGATTCGTCGTCACGTCGAGGACAAATCCCCCCGGAAATTTTTCCTCGATGGCCAGGAGCAGGGACGCCTGAATCCTTCCGGTTTTTCCCGCGGACGCGGCCGGATTAAGGATGAAATGGGGGAGGGCCGTTCTTTCCCGATGTTTCTTTGCCATACCGAGCCTTTGAACGATGCCGCTCAAAGTAGCTCTTTTCCTCACGAGACTCAACGGCGCCTGCCGGCTCGAAAGAAAAAAGGCGACATGCTTTTTGCACGTCGCCTCTGGTTCGGCAGCCGGCGTCAACCCATGGCGGACGCCGCTTCATCGATCGCTTTACGGAAATCATGCACAGTATCGCCAAAAATGCGGACGGTTGAACGCTGTTTCTTGTTTTCCCCGTCGATCCTGCTTTCCGAAATCGAGATGAATTTGTTGCCGTTCTTCGCCTCTTTGACATCGACGAAGTACGTCGTCCGGCCGGCCCGGACCATTGTCGAGTAGATTGCGCCATTCGCTGCCATGAGAACCTCCGTGAGTTGGAAAGTGATTGTTGGGGGAGTGACTTTTTCATTTTCCCACTGAGAGCCGAGGAGAGATCATTGTTCGCGAGTCTCAATCGCGATCGATGTCCTCTGAAGACAATCCCTCAATAGTTGAGGAGCCGTGCTTAAGAACAAACGAAAGCAGGTAACACAACTAAAGAGACTCTTCTTCAAGGCGGTTCAGGCGGCGCTCCATGGCTTGGACGCTGACCTGGAACATCCTCGAAAGTTGCTCAATACCACTGACTTTTCGAGCCATCGGGGCGAGTAGTTCTTCCGGCATCAGAAGTTCCGACGCACACTCGTCAGCTTCCCTATCATACAAGATGATTTCAGCGGAATTGCACGCGATTTCAGGTGGGTGATTCAGAAGAAGGTGACCGATCTCGTGACCCACAGAGAACCTGCGTCTGTGCAGGTGATGATTCCGGTTGATTCCAATCAGCATTTGCTG
>JACPLA010000075.1 GCA_016186715.1 Ignavibacteriales bacterium
CATCGTCCAGAAGACACACGCCGAGAACCATGGGACGGCTCCGATTGAAATCCCCGCCGACAGCGCCGTTGTCGAAGAAGTGGTCGCCCAGGGATTCAGAATCCAGATCTTTGCGACCTCAAGCATCGATGAGGCGAACTCTGCGAAGCTTACTGCTGAAGGCAGGGTCGGGCAGGATGAAGTCTATGTGGTGTATGACCCGCCGGTTTATAAGGTGAGAGTAGGCGATTATGTGGAGCGCCTGGAAGCGAATCAGAGGCTGTCCAAATTGATCAATCAGGGGTATCCTGACGCCTGGGTCGTGGCGGACAGAGTCATTCAACGAAAAATCACCAGAATCCCTAAGGAATAACCGGTTTTGGGCCCTCTGATCCGGGGCAGTTCCCGCAACGTAAACTACCACCGCCAAATCGGCAATCCCGGCAAAGCCAAAACTTCCATTACCACTGCCATAGGCGGTGGGTTTCTACCTCAGACTAAAACAAAAGGCCCAATCTCAAAGGAAATCGGACCTTCAAAGGCTCATGAGCCCCCCGGCTCAGGCGCAAACCAATCGACCATCCCTCCTACGTCACGTCCTCATACATTTTCTCGATCAACGGCGCAAACTTCTCCTCGACAACTTTCCGTTTCACTTTCATAGTCGGCGTAATCTCACCGTTTTCGACCGTCAGCGCCTGATTCAGCAGTTCGAACCGGCGGACACGTTCAAAAGTCGGCAGATCCCTTTGAATGCGGTCGATCTCCTTCCGGTACAGCTCCCGGATGTTGCTCTCCACGACCAGATCGCTTTCCGAGCCAACCCTGATTCCGTTCTGGCGCGCGAACTCCTTGAGCACTTCAAACTCCGGAACAATCAGCGCCGTGAGGAACATTCGTCCGTCTCCGATCAGGACAAACTGATCGATGAATTTGCTGTTGGAGAGGAACAGGTTCTCGATCGGCTGAGGAGCGATATTCTTTCCCCCGGAACTGACAAACAAATGCTTTTTCCGGTCTGTGATGACCAGATGTCCCTCCTGATCGAACATTCCCACATCTCCCGTGTGGAACCAGCCGTCCGGGTCAATAGCTTCTTTTGTCGCCTGAGGGTTATTATAGTAGCCCTTCATGATATTGGGCCCGCGGGCAAGGATTTCTCCGTCATCGGCGATCTTGACCTCCACTCCCGGGATGGTCCGGCCCACAGTTCCGAACTTGTAGTCGTCGAGACGGTTGACCGTCAGCACGGGCGAAGTCTCCGTCAGGCCGTATCCCTCGATGATCTGGATCCCTACGCCTTCGAAGAACTCGCCGAGGAGTCTCGGCAGGGCTGCACCGCCGGAAACGAAGAAACGAATCCTCCCGCCCGTTCGTTGCTTCAGTTTTGAAAACACAAGCCGCGCGGCCGCAACACGTTTGACCCCCAACGGCACCGGAACTCTCCCGCTCCTCTTCGCGGCAGAATACCGCTTGCCGATGTCGACCGCCCAGTGAAAGATTTTTTGCCGGGCGGGAGGACTGCTGTCCACCTGTTTCATCATTCTATTATAGATGCGCTCGAAAAGCCGCGGCACCGTTGTCACGATCGTCGGCCGGACTTCCATAAGATTGTCACGAACCGTTTCCACGCTCTCGGCATAGGCGACGGTCGCGCCGCAAGCCATGGCGGTGTAATAGCCCGCCATTCGTTCAAAGGAGTGACAGAGCGGCAGAAACGAAAGGAGAACGTCCGTCTCGCCGAAAGGAATCACGTCGGCAGAAGCCTTGACGTTCGACACGAGGTTGCCGTGCGTCAGCATCACCCCTTTTGGGTTCCCCGTGGTTCCGGATGTGTAAATCAGAGTGAGGAGATCGTCCGGTTTCGCTTTTGGAATCGATTCGAGAACATATGCCGGGTGAGTTTTTTCAAACTCCGCACCCAGGTCGTAGATCTTCGAAAACGGAAGGACCGTATCACTCAGCGTCGCCCCTTTTTCCGTCATGATGACGGCGCGTTCAAGTGTGGGCACATCCGGTTTGATCTTGATGACCTTGTTGAGCTGGAACAAATTCGAAACGATGGCGGCTTTCACTCCGGCATCGTTGTAGATGAATTCGATCTGCTTTGGCGTGAGGGTCGGGTAGATCGGAACGTTGACGACGCGAAGGATGACCATCGCCATGTCCGCGATCACCCATTCCGGACGGTTTTCAGAAACGATGGAGAGGCGGTCTCCCTGTTTGATGCCGAGCGCTGCAAGTCCCATGGCAAAGAGCTCGACCTTTCGGCGATACTCGGCATGCGTCATACCACGGTATGCGCCCTCGATCTTGGTCATCAACATCGGCCTGGTTGAATCGGCGTACCTCTTCGTAATGTTGTCAAACATCTCGCTCAGCGTTGAGAACTCGACGACGGCAGACATAATGGTCTCATGATCAGTGTGAGAAAAGAAGCAGAAACTCCGGCGACAAAATACCGGAAGAGTCGGGTTTTTTCAAGCTTAAACTGGTGGGCGTGAAATGGGCGCGAATCATGATCTTGAAGATCAAGAAAGTGGGAGTTGGCTTGTTAACTGCAGAGAATCAAATCCCGGGGGGACGTGAGCCTTGCTCCCGCATGCTCCCTGCGCCGTCTCACTGCCTTCTTGTGGTCCAATCCCAGCCAACGCCCGATGCTCCATATCCCCTTGTCCTGTCAGGTTCTATCCAGATTCTACCTCAAGCAATTTCTCAAGGAAAGAGGACTCTCAAGTAAAGTCTTGGCAATCACTTACATCGGCCAACGAGAAAGAAAACAAGGCCTTAGTGTCGAATGTACCGTTGATTTTCGACCGGTTATGTCAAGCAAAATTAAATGCGAACTTTCTCCCCTTTGAAAATTAACTTGACAAAGCTTCCCTAAGCGTTTATATTGATGCCCAGTTACGTTCGCCGCGGTACCGGTCTGAAGGCACCGTTTGTCCTCATTCAGTCGACGCCGGGTTCCTTCGAAGGCTGTTCAGGGGACGTGAATTCGAGGTGCTCTCAACCCTCCCATCTCGACGCTTGGACTGAGAGCAGTGTTGCGGTGCTCGGCGGTTCTGCTCTTTCCACATCTTTCAAGGTCTGAACACGAATCCTTCCGGTGCGAGACTGTTTCGCCCGAAGGCTCTTTTTTCTCAAAACGCGGAAACAGTTTCGTTATCCACCCACTTATTTTTTTGTTCGAAGGAGACACCCCCATGGTCGGCAAACACACGAAGGCGGCCGCGACCGTTGACCAGCCCGAACCATCCACCGGGAAGCGTGGACTGACATTCCAGAGATTCTTTGCCAAGCCGGGAATCCACCCGTTCGACGAAGTCGAATGGGAACTCCGCACTGCTCTCATCTCGAACGAGAAGGGGGAAAAAATTTTCGAGCAAAAAGATGTGGAGATCCCCAAGTCCTGGTCCATGACGGCCACCAACGTCGTCGTGTCGAAGTACTTTCACGGCTCGATCGGCACGCCGGAGCGCGAGCACAGTGTGAGACAGCTTGTGGACCGCGTCGCGCGCTCGATCTACACCTGGGGCATTCAGGGCGGATACTTTGCCTCCGAGGAAGACGCAGAGGTTTTCTACCATGAGCTCTGCTACTTGCTCGTGAACCAGTACATGTCGTTCAACAGTCCCGTCTGGTTCAACGTAGGCATCGAAGAACAACCGCAATGTTCTGCCTGCTTCATCAACTCCGTGCAGGATTCCATGGAATCGATTCTGAATCTGGCAAAGACCGAGGGAATGTTGTTCAAGTACGGATCGGGAACGGGTTCCAATCTTTCCACGCTCCGTTCGTCTCGGGAACAGCTCTCGGGCGGCGGAACGGCCTCGGGGCCGGTTTCCTTCATGAAGGGATTCGATGCATTCGCCGGTGTGATCAAGTCGGGAGGAAAAACGCGCCGTGCCGCAAAGATGGTCATTCTGAATGCCGACCATCCCGATGTGGTCGATTTCATCAGCTGCAAGGCGGATGAAGAGAAAAAAGCGTGGGCTCTGATCGAGGCAGGCTATGACGGCGGGTTCAATGTGCCCAGAGGCGCTTACGATTCCATCTCCTACCAGAACGCCAACCATTCCGTTCGTGTCACAGATGAGTTCATGCGCATGGTGCTGGAAGACAAGGACTGGGTGACCAAAGCCATCATGGACGGGAGACCGGTGGAGAAATACCGCGCGCGTGATCTGATGAAGCAAATTGCCGATGCGGCGTGGGTCTGCGGCGATCCCGGAATGCAGTATCATACGACCGTCAACAACTGGCATACCTGTTCCAATACCGCTCCGATCAACTCGTCCAACCCGTGCAGCGAATACATGTTCCTGGATGACACCGCTTGCAACCTCGCGTCGCTGAACCTCATGAAGTTCCGCAGGGAAGACGGTTCGTTCGATGTCGAGTCGTTCAGGAAGGCCGTGCAGATCACGATCACGGCCATGGAGATCGAGGTCGACAACGCCAACTATCCCACTTCGGCCATTACGCAAAACAGCTACGATTACCGGCCGCTTGGGCTGGGATATGCGAACCTCGGAGCGCTTTTGATGTCCCGGGGTCTCCCCTACGACAGCGAAGAGGGCCGATCGATGGCCGCGGCAATTACCTCGCTCATGTGCGGAGAGGCCTACAAGCAGTCCGCTCTCATTTCAAGGGAGATCGGACCCTTCAAAGGATTCGCCATTAATAAAGAGCCGATGCTCAACGTGATGCAGAAGCATGGGATCCACGCCCAGCGGATAGAAAAGGACCTCGTGCAGGAGGATCTCTGGGACGCCTCCGCTCTTGTATGGAAAGACGTGGTAAAGATCGGCAAGGAACAGGGAATCCGGAATTCCCAGACAACCGTCCTGGCGCCGACGGGGACCATCGGTTTCATGATGGATTGCGACACCACGGGCGTTGAGCCGGACATTGCTCTCGTGAAATACAAGAAACTTGTCGGCGGAGGACTGCTCAAGATCGTCAACCAGACCGTTCCGGAGGCGCTGGAAAAACTCGGGTATGACGACGAACAGGTCGAGCACATTGTGGCGTATATCGACAAGAACGACACGATCGAAGGCGCCCCGCACCTGAAAGAGGAGCATTTGCCGGTATTCGATTGTGCTTTCAGGCCGGCGAGTGGCACGCGTTCGATTCATTATATGGGTCATATCAAGATGATGGCTGCCGTGCAGCCGTTCCTTTCCGGGGCCATTTCCAAGACCGTGAATCTGCCCACCGACGTAACAGCCGACGAGATCATGCAGGCTTACATTGAGGGGTGGAGACTCGGCCTCAAGGCCATAGCCGTGTATAGGGACGGGTGCAAACGGACGCAGCCGCTCAGCACGTCCCTCAAGAAGCGGGAAGCCAAAGACGGCAAAAACGGCATAGTGCGGCGCCGTTTGCCCGATGAACGGCAGTCGATCACGCACAAATTCAGCATAGCGGGCCATGAGGGGTATATCACGGTCGGCATGTTCGAAGACGGGATGCCGGGCGAGGTATTTATCACCATGTCCAAGGAGGGATCGACGATTTCGGGACTGATGGACTCGTTTGCCACGTCGATTTCGATTGCTTTGCAGTATGGGGTTCCATTGAAGGTCATGGTCGACAAGTTCAGCCATGCGCGGTATGAGCCCTCGGGATTCACGAATAACCCGGATATTCCGATCGCCAAGTCGATCAGCGACTATATTTTCCGGTGGCTCGGAGTGAAGTTCATGTCGCCCGAAGGCATCGCAGCCGTAGAGGCATCGGACACATCGTCAGGCGAGCAGAAGCGTTCGGAGGGAAAGTCCTCGAAGTCCTCGGCGGTAGAGAGCAACGAGAAGGTAGTTTTTCAGACTCAGTCCGACGCTCCGCCGTGTCACGAATGCGGGAGTATTATGATCCGGAGCGGGAGTTGTTATAAGTGCTTGCAGTGCGGATCGACAAGTGGATGTTCGTGAGGTAGATAGCTTTGAGATAATTTAGACCGCTGTTTGTTTTGGGGGTCGAAAATTAGGATCGGCGTGCTTACCTCAGAGACAGAGGGTGAGCGCGCCTTTTTTTTGCTGCTTATTCGATTAATTCAGGCTGGTCAGGGCCGTCAGCTGGAGGCAGTTTAACGGGAGAGAAATGGACTTCTCCATATGCTTGAACGAAACAGACCAAAGGTGAGCCCGCTTTGTCCGGCCAAAAAGAAAGGAGGTGAGTTGACATGACGAAATCCACACGAAACACAGGCAAAGAGTGGAAGCCTTCGGATGTTGCAATGCTTCGGCTCTTAGCTTCGAAGAACACGCCAACGCGTGTTATCGGTCTCAAACTTGGCCGAACAGAAGCCGCCGTGCGGACTAAGGCGAGCGAAGAAGATATCAGTCTTAAGCCGACGAACCAATCACCATACAATCGTTAGAAGGTTTGGAACTCCCGGCACGTTCTTGGTTAAATGAATGTGCCGGGTTGATTTGTAGAGTCTTGTTCCCAAGGTCACAAGCAAGGTTTTCGGCGTTCGGTGTCTAGTATACACTAATTCAG
>JACPLA010000076.1 GCA_016186715.1 Ignavibacteriales bacterium
CACTGGCTTTGACATTTCTTGCCAACTACGCGATTTCCCTGTCCGTAGCCACAGCGGCTGAAAATCTTCCGCCAAGCATGCCACGGCCAGCACCTGAATTGAGCTCGGACAACCTCCCCCCAAGCATGCCAAGACCTTAAATGGGTTCGTAGGTTTTAGTCTCAGCGGCACCATTCTTCTGGTGCCGCTGGTTCTTTCCTTTGTTTCGTGATTCTTTTTTTCCTACTTTGGTGCTTTCAGGAAGAAGGGAATCCTAAGCTTTTTTGATGGGCTTCGAAACAACCGAAGGAAAGAACTTAACAAACCCACGGAGAGATCTTCGTATCCTCCGTTTTCTCCTGCACGGGGGGCTCTTCATCCTCACCTTTGTGACCGCAGCAATCGCAGGCGTTCAGTGGGGAGGAAGAAATCCGTTCGAGCTGAGAAACATTAGCTATGGGTTCGAATACGCCGGCGCCATCCTCTTTGTTCTGGCGGCCCATGAATTTGGCCACTACTTTGCCGCGCGTTATCACCGCGTTAACACAACCCTCCCATATTTCATCCCGTTCCCGCCCCTCCCCTTCCTCTTGAATTTCGGAACCCTCGGCGCTGTCATCCGCACCAGATCTGTCGTACCTTCGAAGAAAGTGATGTTCGATATCGGCGTCGCGGGACCCATAGCCGGTTTTGTAGCTTGCCTCGCAATTATCACATATGGATTTGTGACCCTCCCCGGCCCAGAGTACATTCTCAATATCCATCCCGAATACGACTTCGCATCAAACGCAGTTCCCGGCTCGCCGGGCATCCCTCTGGAATTTGGTCAAACACTCCTCTTCAAGGGAATGATGCAACTCTTCTCAGACCCGGCAAACCAGTTTGTCCCCCCTATGACTGAGATCTACCACTATCCCTTGCTCTGCGTCGGATGGTTCGGACTCTTCGTGACTGCGATGAATCTGATCCCCATAGGCCAATTTGACGGCGGGCACATTATCTACGCCATGTTCGGCGATAAGCACAGGTTGATCGCTAAATCGGCATTCATAGGCCTCCTCGTTCTCGGAGTCCCTTCCGTCCTTGAATCCCTGCTTCAACCGGTATTCTCCAGGTTTGCTGACCAACCAATCTCTCAGGTCATCCCCTTCTCTGAATACAGCTGGAGCGGATGGTTCCTCTGGGCGCTCATCTCGTACTATTTCGTAAAACTTTATCATCCTCCGGTTCCCGAGGAGAGCCCATTGGACGACTCGCGAATGATGGTCGGATGGGTCGCAATTGGAATTTTTATCCTCTGCTTTTCGTTTATTCCGTTCACAATTGCGCTTTAACGCGCGTTGCATCTTGCGGCAACGTTCACTAATATAAACACGACACCTCGGGAGGCTGACCGCTCGACGATTGCTACGAACCAGAAACTGAAGCTGTAACCACAATAGGCAATCCATGTGTCAGTTTCCTTTGCTTCTTGATTCCCTCAAATCCCCTTTTGTCTATCTTCACGTTCTGGCATCCCTTGCCGTCCTTGTTTTCGAATCCTGCGAAAAGAAGTATGATAATCTCGTTGACCCACTGGGCCAGGCTCCTCTCCTTGTAGCCGCCTCCGTTTCACCGACAACTGTCAATACTGACACTATCAACATTGGTCCTGAACGAAAGCCAGACGACCTTCTTCCAATTGAATTGAACGTGTTCAGCAAGGTGATCTCCGAGAGAGGACAATTTGCTTTGCCAATGGTATTTGCGACCGTTTTTTCGCAATACCATGACTCCTCGCTTGGCTCCGCTATCCTCCATGACAATGGGATGATTCCCGACACCGCCGTTGGCGACTCTGTTTATTCCGCCTCGATTCAAATACAGCTGCCGCGAGCTGAAATTGGCATTCTGAGCGTAGAAATCTACGCTGAATCTGAGTCTGGTTATAGAAGCAACATCCACGTGCTTCCCCTTACCATAGTGCGGCTCAACCAGCCCCCGGTTCTTTCAAACCTCATTGCCCCTGATACGGTGAGAACGAGCCTCCAGAACTCTTTCTTGATTACTGTGATGGCCTCAGACGCTGACGGTTTGGCCGATATTCGATCGGTTGTTCGGACAACACCAAGCGGTCTTGTTCTCCAGCTCAACGACAATGGAACCAACGGGGACGCCGTAGCAGGCGACGGGGTCTTTTCAGAAGTTGTTTCCCTTAGTCCCCCACCCCCTCCCGGATCTTACACCTTCACATTTCAGGCCTTTGATCGATCCAACGAAGGAAGCAATACCATCGCTCACACGATAGTTGTCATGCCATGAGTTATCTGTACCAAATAGTCTTGTTTTTCGCTTTGTCAACCCTATCCCTCTTCAGCCAAGGTATTCAGACATTTTCTCTCCAACTATCCTCCCCCTTGCCTAATAGCAACTCCGTTGGGGCCCTGGCCGTCAGCGGAGACACTGTATGGTTCGGAACGGGCAGGGGTCTCAGTTATTCCCTGGATGGATTCTTATGGCGTCACTTCACGAATACGGCGACGTTTGACGATAAAGGAATCTCTGCAATATCAATATCTGAGGAGCTCGTGTGGGCATCGATAGGATTTACCGAACGCCGCGATGATAATTTCATTCAAGTTGGCGGGGGGTTGCACTGGTCTTCCGACCGGGGGATTACATGGAACAAGGTTCCTCAGCCGGTAGACGAGGGAACTATCGACACCTTGACATACGGAAACAACAGAATCCGGGCTTTGGCGATCACTGTTCCTCAACAAAACATTACATTTGATATCTCACAAACCTCTGGGATCGTGTGGATTGCAAGTTTTGCCGGAATGCTGAGAAAATCCACTAACCGCGGAGCAAGCTGGCAACGAGTGATCCTTCCTCCGGATAATCTGAACTCAATCTCGCCTGACGATACGCTCGATTTTGATCTCACTCCCTCCGGCGGGGCTCTGGGCCTCCGCGAGAACCTGAACCATCGAGTGTTTTCAGTCCATGCCAGCTCTGATTCTACTATTTGGGTTGGAACGGCTGCCGGAATTAATAAATCCACCGACGCTGGAATTAGTTGGGAGCGCTTCTCACATCAGAACCAAGTTCTTCCAATCTCTGGTAATTTCGTGGTCGCAATCAACGAACAGACGCTCCAAACTCGCCGTATATTGTGGGCTTCGACTGTTAACGCCGTCGATCCTGATGAGAGGCAAGGCGTAAGTTATTCCGAGAACGGGGGGTTGTCATGGACAACTGTCCTTCTCGGAGAACGCGCCCACAACATCGCGTTTAAGGATTCGGTTGTTTACGTCGCGACCGACCGGGGTGTGCTTCGGTCGGCTGACTTTGGGCAAACCTGGATTCGAAGTGGAACTATTTATGATCAAGAGAATCATCAAAGGTTCACCGGATCGGCAATTTATGCCGTGGCTTTGAAAGGTGACACCGTGTGGATCGGAGGTCCTGAAGGGACGGCCTTCACTATTGATAGCCCAAGTCAGATGTTCGGAATGTCGTGGAAAGTTTTCCGCACATACGAACCGATCGGAAACACACCACGCACCTATGCCTACCCGACTCCGTTCTCTCCCGACGACGAATCTCTACGCATTCATTACGGGACACAAGGTAGGGATTCCAGAGTCACGATTTGGATCTTCGATTTTGCGATGCAGCCCGTAAAAACGCTTCTCCAGAATGCTTATCGCACCGGCTCCATAGAGCACGATGAACTATGGAATGGAATGGATGACCGGGGAAACCGTGTCACCAACGGTGTTTATTTTTATCGGATTGAAGTTGCGGGTGAGGAAACGTCTTGGGGTAAGATTCTTGTCATTCAATGAGAATTCTCGTGGCCATATTGCTCCTCAACCATTCGTTGGTGATCGCTCAGACTGGATCCAAACTAGGAGGGCTCCCGGGGGCTCCGATGAGAATGGGATTCGGAGCGGAGGGAATCGGGTTTGGAAACGCACTCACCGCGACTCCAACAAATACGATCACCGGGTATTACAATCCGGCCATGACTCCTTTTCAGCCACAGCCGACCGTTGTTGCCTCCGTAGGATTCCTTTCTCTCGATCGGAATCTTAATTTCCTCAGTTTCACCCGTCCTCTTCCGCCATCCGCAGGAATGTCGTTCGGGCTCATCAATTCCGGGGTTTCAAATATCGATGGGCGGGATTCGGACGGAAGACATACTCAAACTCTTTCCACGTCTGAGAATGTTTTTTTCCTTTCGTTCGGACTCAAAGTTGACCCAAAGGTGGCAATAGGCATTTCGACAAAGATTCTGTATCATAGTTTGTATACGAATATCAGTAGTACCACGGTAGGATTTGATTTGGGGGCAGTTCTCACCATCACGACCGAATGGACAGTCGGGTTGTGCATCCAGGATATTGGCTCTAAGTATAAGTGGGACACGTCCAAGCTGTACGGACTGAATGGGAATACCACCACTGATTTCTTTCCGGTTCGCAAGAAACTCGGTCTTAGCTACCGTCCCCAAGGACTTGCCGGACTCATCTCCTCTGAAGTGGAGCTTTCGGCAAGAATGTTCCTGTGGAGGGCTGGCATCCAGTATTCCCTCCTTGACGAGTTCGCCGTTCGTGGAGGGTTTGATCAAATCAGTATTTCGGAAGATATTGCCGCGAAACCATCCCTCGGCTTTTCAACCATCGCCCGAATCAGTAACGTCACAGCGTTTCTCGGCTACGCCTTTGTGTTCGAGCCGTATTCGCCTGCGGGAATTCACATGGTTTCAGTAGGAGTTCACTTCAATTGATGATGGTCAGAACGGCATTTCTTTTAATTCTTGTTCCTTCGCTCCTCTCCTCTCAAGGATCTTCTTCGGGCCTTGGATTCCTTCAGTTGCCGCTCGTCGCGAGAAACGCAGCCCTTGGAGGATCGACTATCGCGGATAATTCCCATTTCTCATCTTCTCTCATAAACCCATCCCTCCTTGTTGGGTCCGGCAGCATAGAACTCTTGGTGGCGCATCAGGAATGGATTCAAGATGTTCAATCGGAATTTTTCGCCGCCCGTGTTCCCCTGCAGTCCGCAACTTTAAGCCTCACTGTCGCCACGACCGCGATCCGCGGGATCGAGATCAGGGAGGTCCCCGGACCGGCTGAGGGGAGCTTCACGAGCCGATCCGCTGTATTCGGTGCCATTGCCGCGTTCGAGTTAAGCCGCGAAATGAGCGCGGGCCTCACTGTGAAGTATCTTTATGAAAAGATCTTTGTTGATGAGGCATCGGGAATGGGTCTTGATTTAGGCCTGACAGCCGCGCTGCCTTTCGATGGGATGAGGGCGGGGCTATCTCTTCTCAATTTAGGATCAGTTGAAAAGTTTCGCGACAAATCGGCATCGCTTCCTTCCGTGGTAAACGGAGGTATTGCTCATCTGATTGAATCTGGAGATTTCCGTCTTCGAAGTACCGGGGCTTTGTCATATGAACTTCATCGGGCGACGACGCATCTCCATCTTGGAGTGGAAGGAACCTATCGATCTTCCATTTCTCTGCGGCTGGGATTCCTTTCCGGCTTCGAGTCGAGGGGCGTTTCCGGAGGGCTCGGGCTTCACTCCGGGATTTTTCTCGTTGATTACGCGTTCGTGCCTTTCGCGCTTGGTCTTGGAAGCGCCCATCTGGCCGCTGTCGGACTGCGATTCTGATCATGGCTCTTGAGGTCATACCATATACAGTTCAATGGAAAGATCGCTGGGATGAGTTTGTTCTTCAGTCCAACAACGGGACGATTTTTCATTTGCAACGCTTCCTCGAGTATCATGTCGATCGGGAATTCCCATGGCATCATCTGGTTTTTGTTGACAGGAAGAGAATCGTCGCCGTCCTTCCGGCTGCACAAACGGGGTCAACTTTAGAGTCACCCGTCGGTGCATCGTACGGTTCTTTTGTGATGGGCCATATCGACTTCACAACTTCCCTTGACCTGGTCGACGCGTTTTCTGACTATTGCCGCGCCCAAGGATTCGAGCGGACATTCCTGACACCGCCCCCGTTCATCTATCAGAGATCCGTGTCTCAGGATCTTGATTATGCCCTGGTGTACAGAGGCTTTGGATACGACAAGCATTACATCTCCCACGCTCTCCGGGTCGATGATCCCAATTTTCTCCAATCCTTTCAAAGCACCGCGCGCAGGTACATCAGAAAGTACCTCCGGGAACGTCCTATTTCCATCGAGATCAGCGATGACTTTGATTCCTTCTACCCGATTCTCCTGAAGAACAAACAACGTCACGATGTGAAGCCGACCCACTCGCTCGAAGAGCTCAAGCGGCTGCGAAAACTCTTTCCCGACCGACTTTTTCTCTTTCTTGTGAACCACCGCAACAAGCCCATCGCGGGATCTCTGATTTTCGTCTGTAACTCCCAGGTTGCCCTCTGTTTTTATAATATGTTACTCTACGAATACGAGCAATTTAATCCGATTCACGCCGTCATGTATGAAGTGATAAGGTGGGCGCGGGAACGACGTTTTGCATGGGTCGATATCGGGGTCTCCCAGGACACACATGCCGCGGATCAGATGACTCCGGCTATGAGCTTAATCCGATTCAAAGAAAAATTCAACGCGCACGGTATCCTCAGAAGCACGTTCTATAAGCGTTTTATTTGAAATGAAGATCCTTCATGTCGCGCCGATCAACGTCGCCGGCGTTCCCTACAGCATGATGGACATGCAGCGACGGTTCGGCCACCACGCCCGACTGGTCACCCTGCACACAAACTCACTGACGTTTACCGAAGATATCTGTCTTTCCCTTCCCCTTCCCCGCCATACGCCTGCCCGGATTTGGCGGCACTTCAAGCGACAAAGCAATCCTGCCTCTGAAGCTGAAAAGGATCGGCCGCCTGTGCTCAAGCCGCGTAATGTTCTGGAGCGGGGGTATTTTGAGTTTGATGACTGGCGTCGTTCCACCGTCGTAACTCGGGCATTCCAAGAACATAATCTTGACGAATTTGAAATCATCCATTTTGACGGAGGCTTAGACTTCTACCGCGACGCGCGTGTTGCAAAACGGTGGAAACACGAGGGGAAAAAGATCGTTTGCCACTATATGGGCAGTGACCTCCGGGTGCGAGGGGTCCATCCTGTCATGGATGAGCTTAGCGACCTCAACCTCACCAACGAAAGCGATCACCTCCGTCTCCATCCGAATATTCACTACATCTTCATACCATTCGAAGCTTCTGCCTATGCGGTAAGGACAAACGATAATGACCGCCTGAGGATTATCCACTCGCCGTCGAATCGTGCGATGAAGGGAACCCGTTTTATCCTTCCCGTTATCGAAAAGCTCAAACAAGTGCGCGACATTGAGTTCCTGCTTGTCGAAGGCGCGCCACACGAGGAAGTAGTTCGCATTAAGCAAACGTGCGATATTGCCATAGAGCAGGTTGGTAATCTCGGCGGGACCGGGTATGGCAGAAATTCTCTCGAAACGTTGGCAATGGGTATTCCTACGATCACAGAAATGACGCCCGACTATCTTGCCTGGCTCCCTGAAAATCCGTTTGTTCTTGCGAGCCCGGCCACTCTTGTCGATCGGCTGATCGAATTAATCGATGATCCCGACCTCAGAAAACAAAAGGGAACCGAGGGACGCGCTTGGGTTGAACGATATCATTCGTACGATTCGGTGAACCATCGTCTCATGGATTTATATCGCGATCATGGCATTCTCTAGCGGCCTTCCCAAAACGCTCGTCGTGATTTTTATGCTGGCGCTTATGTTACGGATCCTCTTTGTCGTCATCCACCAACGTCCTCTGTTTTCCGATCAGCGAGAATACGATTCACTCGCATTCACGCTCTCCGAATCCGGCGAGTATCAAAAAAACGGAGAACCTACTGCGTACCGTCCAGTCGGGTATCCGATGTTCCTCGCGGTTTCTTACAAGCTCTTTGGCCATCGGCCGCTGATTTCTCTCCTTCTTCAAGCGGTCATTGATACTCTCACTGGCCTCCTCTTGTATTTCACCGCGCTTCCGAAAGGCCAAAGAGTTGCCCTTACCGCGGCGAGCTTCTGGCTCGTTTATCCGCCCGCTATTCTCTATTCCGCCCTGCTCCTCTCCGAAGCCATCACGGCTTTTCTTCTCGTCTTGACTGCTTTTCTTTTTCGGTGCGTGTTGGAGTCTTCGAAATCATGGTTCCCTGTCGCCCTGGGGCTCTCTCTCGGAACTCTTTCTTTGATCAAGCCATGGATGGCGTTCTTTGCCATCCTTGTCATCGGGGTCACGTTGCTTTCAGGGACCTCTTTCAGAAAAATAGCCGTCGCAATTGGGGCGTTCTTGCTCGTGATCCTCCCGTGGATGATCCGCAACTCCATCACAATGGGGACCATGACTCTTTCCACCAACTCGGGAATGAATCTTTATATTGGAAATAACCCGTCCGCTACCGGAGGGTACCGGTCCATTTCTTCCGAGTCGTTTCAGGAGGAGGATGAAGTCCTCCTAAACAAAAAGGCGTTCGGAGCCGGTCTCCATTACATGGTTGAAAATCCAGGAACATTTTTTGTTCTTGGCTTAAAGAAACTGGCGCACCTGTTTCGCAGCGAGGGGGAGGTGCTTGTTTGGTCCTTTGCTTCGTCTCCTTGGGACTCTGCCATACCGTTCTCTGAAAAGTATCGCTCCTTGCCAATCTCCTTGGTCACCATTGTCAATGGCGGGTATATCATTCTTCTCCTCACCGGCCTGTTCGGATTGTTTCTCTCCGACAATGACATCATCCTTCGGTATTTTGTCATCTTTTTTCTTTTGACGATTCTCGTGCACTTTGTCTTCTTCGGAGGGAGCAGATTTCATTTTCCCTTGATGCCGTTCTTTGCCTTATATTCCGGTGAAGCCGTCACGATGAGGAAAAACGATTTGCAACGCCTCGTTCTCTGGAAAAAAGCGGCCCTGTCATCATTCATCTTTCTTCTGATCGTACTTTGGACGTATGAATTCACCGTCACATTCTGACCGCCAATCACCAGCCTGGCATTGGCTTCTTCTCGTACTAATAGGCGGCGTTCGTTTTCTTAACCTCGGATTCATCGACCTTCAAGCCTGGGACGAGGCTCTCTACGCCGTCCGCTCACGCGGCATCCTCCTTTTTGGCGGCTGGGTGGATCAGACTTCGTTCGCGGTAGACGGCCTTTATTCATCATTGCATCCGCCTCTTCATGTTTGGCTTACCGCGTTTTCATTCCAACTGTTCGGTCCCGGCGAAGCGTCTGCCCGCCTTGTGTCGGCTTTTGCCGGAGCGGCGACGATCCCTATCCTTTACGCTATTGGGAGGAAATGGATGAATTCGTCAGTCGGATTGTTTGCAGCTCTTCTCTTCGGACTCAATCCATTTGTCACTTTTTTCGCTCGTCAGGGGCAGTTCGACACACTCCTCGTTTTTTTCCTTACCGTTTCGGTGTATTGCATCCTGGAGGCACAGAGGACGCATAACTGGACCTGGCCCCTCCTTTCCGGAGCTGCTATCGGCTGTGCCCTCATGACCAAGCTTTTTGTCGCGATGGGAATTCCACTTGCCTATGCGATATGGGCCTATGGGTTGCGACGAGTCAAGATCCCCCGCGCCCAAGAAACGCTTCTTGGTCTGATCGGAATTTCCGTCTTGGTAGCTGTTCCCTGGCATCTCTTCATGAGCTTTCAGCATGGGGATGGCAATCTTCTCTTCTTTCTGCATCAATCTGCCCTCGTTGACAGAACAATCACCGGGATTGAAGGGAATGTCAAGCCGCTTGAAGTCCTCTATTTTGTCAATCAGATGTTCGTTCTCTTCCCTTTTGGGGCTGCCTGGTTCCTTTTTGGCCTTTCGGAATTGCGATTCCGCACAGACGATGCCGGGACATTCTTGGCTGCTTGGTTTCTTGTTTTCTTTGTGGTCTTTTCTTTCATAAGGACAAAATTATCTGTTTATCTTCTCCCTCTGCTCATCCCAGCGTCGTTGATCGCCTCGAAAGAGCTCTGGAAGGCTGTTTCAGGAAAAACGACTCCCGCTCGACAGGCCGGCGCATTCGGGGCGACGTTGGTTTTTGTTCTCTGGTCGTCAAGTCAGACCTGGCGGAGCGCGGCCAAAGAGGTTCTTTCGAGCCTCTTCTCGGCACATTTTCCGTCCCTCCCCTCGCTTCTCCACAGTTCCGTTTTCGGCATGATCATGCTCTTCATTATCGGAGCTACGATCGTTGCTTTGGATAAAGGGTACCTCGAACGATTCCGCACCTGGATCCCCGCGATTCTTTTCTTTCCACTCGGCATTCTTGCTGGATATCAGACTGTTGTTGCCGACCGCTTTCAATACAACGATGGTGCGACCGATTTGCAACATTTTGTCCGGAAGTACGCAATTCGCCAGATTGTCGTCGCCGGACATGAGCGCAACCCACAGCTGTCATGGTATTTTGAAGGAGCTGATTTGGGTTGGAGGGATGACCTGCACATCCGCCGCATCATTCCGCCTCAGGACTCGCTTCGCTATACGGAGTGGCTGGATTCCGAAATGAACGGGGAATTGAGTTCATCGCTTCTCGTCATCGAAAAAGACAAATTCGTTCGATACAAGACCGTGAACCCCGTTCTTTTTGTCTCTCCTCAGTTTCGCCCGGTGTTTGAGAGCCGTCGTTATTCGGCCTTTGTCCGTTCTCCTTCCGATTTTCTTGCGGAGACCTCCTTCTCGGAACTTTCCATCGGTGCTTCCCGTTAGAATCCCTATAAACTTACATTCGATTTCCGTTTTTCGTATCTTGTCATTGTTTGGAACAACTGATGAAAAAACCTGTTTTCATTTTAATAAGCGTGGTCGCCCTTGTGCTGGCATTCGGGGTGTTGCTGACTTCTCAGGAAGGCTCCTCCGAATTGCCAACCGAATCGTTAGCCCCTGATTGGCGCTCGTTCGATGAAGGCATCGTTCTCGCCGGGGAAGAGAACAAGAAACTGTTGATCGATGTTTACACGGATTGGTGCGGATGGTGCAAACGCATGGATTCCGAAGTCTACTCAAACACTGCCGTCATCGCTGCTCTCGATGCCTCTTTTATTTCAATCAAGCTGAACGCGGAATCATCACGAGAGCTGGTTTATCTTGGATCACGGCTTACCGAAACTCAGTTCGCAAGCTCTGCGGGAGTAACGGGATATCCAACGACCCTGTTCTTTCATCCAGATGGAAGGCCTCTCACGAGAGTTCCGGGTTTCGTATCTGCAGAGAAGTTTGTTTCCATTCTCAACTACATTGGTCAAAATCATTTTCAAGCCATCTCCTTCGAAGAGTATCTCGCAAGGTCCAGCAGTTCACGGTAAATGAAACTCAGCGGGTTCTCGTTTATCCGCAACGGCATCCGTTTCGACTATCCCTTCGTCGAATCGATTTCTTCCATCCTTCCTATTTGTGGTGAATTTGTTGTCGCTGTGGGGGCGGCTGACGACGACACCATTGACCGTCTTCGAACAATACGGTCTCCGAAGATCAAGATCATTGAGACCGTTTGGGATGATTCCATGCGGACCGGCGGGGCCGTTCTGGCACAGCAAACGAATATCGCCCTCTCCCGGGTGACCGGTGATTGGGCTTTCTATCTTCAAGCCGACGAGGTCGTCCACGAAAACGACCTTCCCGTCATTACCTCTGCTCTGGACCGGCATCACGACAACGAAAAAGTGGAAGGTTTGCTCTTTTCCTACAAGCACTTCTATGGAAGTTACCGATACGTCGGTACTTCCCGGCGCTGGTATCGACATGAAATCCGCATCGTACGGAACGGTATCGGAGTTCAATCATGGGGAGATGCGCAGGGGTTCAGAACGGGAACGAGGAAGCTCCGGGTCAAACCCGTTGAGGCCTCCATCTATCACTATGGGTGGGTGAAACCCCCCCGACAACAACAAGAGAAACAGAGAAGTTTCAACAGACTCTGGCATCCGAACCGGTGGGTGGAAGATCATGTCGGAAGAGCCGAGGAATATGACTACTCTCAGGGAGGGAAGTTGACGGAGTTCGCCGGAACCCACCCCCGCGTCATGAAACAACGCGTAGAGAAGGAGGATTGGAACTTCACTTATGATCCCGCCAGAGCACAACAGCCAGCAGGGGAAAAACTCCTTGACTGGATTGAGGGGAAGAGCGGAATCCGCCTCGGAGAATACCGCAACTACACGTTGCTATGAAAACCGGCCGTCGTCACCCTGAATTATTGAATGTGTGGTTTCTCTGCTTTTCAAAGGCCTGGGGCGGATTGGAACTTATGCATGTCAAGCTAGCCGCCGCTCTTCAAAGGAAGGGGCACCGAGTCGGGGTGATCACTCTCGCTGGAAGTGCACTCCGACGCGCTTGCGAGGAAAAAGGGATTGCCTGCTTCCCTCTGAACCCTCGATTCAAATATCTGGATCTCCCGGCTGCGCTAGCCATGAAGAGAATTTTTGAGCACAACAATGTACAGATTTGCATAATAGGTCTTTCCAAAGACGTGAGTACGGTGGTTCTCGCAACGAAGCTCGGCTCGCCCGTGCGCCTAGTTTATTTTCAGCAAATGCAATTTGGCCACAATAAACGGGATTTCTTTCACCGATGGTCATACGCTTCTCTTGAACGCTGGGTGACCCTGACCAACGCGATGAGAGTCTCCGTTCTCAGAAATACGATGATCCCGGATGAAAAAATTCGGGTCATCCCTTTTGGGGCGGATATGTCCATTTTTGATCCAAGCCGCTACAAGAGAACTCGTTCTCGAAAAATCTTTGGAATCTCGAGTCGCGCCCTTGCCATTGCGCTCATTGGGCGTTTCGACCCACAGAAGGGTCACGAGGACCTGCTTCTGGCAGCCCCAAAAGTTCTTGAGGAATTCCCTCACTCAATTTTCTTGTTTGTCGGTGAAGAAACTCGAGGAGAAGAGGGCTTTCGCAACCATCTTCAATCTCTTGTGGAGAGTTCGTCACTTCAGGAACGGGTGCGATTCCTTCCGTTTACCTCAAACGTTCCGGAATTGTTGGCGGCAATCGATCTCGTCGTCATGCCAAGTTACAGCGAATCCTTCGGTTTTCTTGCCGTGGAAGCGATGGCAATGGGTATTCCGGTGGTGGGAACGAACACAGGAGGGTTATCGGAGATCATCCAGGACGGCGTGACAGGATTTCTGACGCAGCCGGGAGATTACACTCAACTGGCAGATCGAATCGTGAAGGTATTGAAGGAAAAGAAGCTTTACAAAGCAATGTCGGTAAATTCTTTGGCCAGAGCGAGGCGACATTTTGATCTTGAGAAGAATGTTAGTCAGCTCGAGGCCGTGCTTGCGGAAGCTCTCTGATCTTCATTGTCGGCAAGCCGGGAAGCCGTGAAGATTATTCCCACCAGAAACCACCATCCCAGGCAGTTGGCAAAGGTTCCATAATAGTTCTGGAACAGACTTCCGATCAGGAACCCAAGGAGGCCCAGGGTTGCCCCGATCGCCGTGCCGCGGACAAATCCGCTTTTCAACCTCACACCGGTTTTCAATCCCACTCTCACTGCCATTCCCCAAAGAGAAAGAAACGCCAGCAGTCCCGGTAAGCCGGACGATACGAGGACGTTCAAATAATCGTTGTGCGGATGAACCATAGAGTCATAGTACCCCTCGATTCTGTACCGATCGAAGAAATAGACGAAATTGTCTTGCCCAATTCCGAACACGGGATGCTCTTTTGTTATAGCGAGTGAGGTCTTCCACAAGTTGATACGGGTTTGATTTTGTCCGGGGTCGAGGATCGAAAATGCGCGGTCACGGATCGTCGGTGACACCACGATTATGAACGTCGTTAGGAAAAGGAGACTGAGAACAGCTGCCGCGCCGGTCTTCCTCCCTTTGAGAAACCCAAGAACTGGCAGGACGATGACAATACCAAGCCACACACTCCGGGCGAAACTCCCAATGATTGCGAGAAGACTGAGGAACGAAAGGAGTGGATACCAGGAAGCTCGCCCCCTGCCGATTTCAATTCCCAAACTTGTCGCGAGAAAGAATACCGACATCGCAAAGCCCGCAAACGTGAGATAGAAGCCATAGAAACCGACATTGCGATACAGCCCGTCGATTGGAGTCAACGGCATGTTGCGATACAGCTCTACACCGTACCATGTTTGCCACACTGCATAGAACATGGCGATCGCAGAGCTTGCCAGGAACAAGACGATCAAACGTTTAAGCGTACGATCGTTCGACACTGTCCAGAACATCATGAGCATCAAAACAAAGGGCCATTCATTATCCCCCACGGCCACGAGGCTCTGGAACGGGCGTTCTGACAGAAGGGCGGCAACCACATTCCAGCTAAGGTAAGCAATGAGCGGGATGAAGAACGGATGCCACCTGGTTTTCCACGATTTCGAAATTATGCCGTTAATGATCCATCCAAAGCATGCAAGGGCAATTCCGAATTCGGCCGGCACGAAGGAAATCGGTATCGATACTGCAAAAAGGGACAGGCCGGCGTCGGTGATTTTCTGACCGATGTACTTCATGTAGATATGATCCCTTTCGCAAACGTCGTCAGCTCTTGTTCAATGCGGTCCAACGGAATCGATGCAACCGGTTGACCGGCATCTGCAACGATCGCCGCATGTTTTACTTTCCACGGCATCCATTCGGCCGTTACTTGGAGCGGAGTAAACAATCCCAGTACCGGCTTGTTCATCGCCGAGGCAAGATGAATAATTGACGTATCAGGCGTTATCACGAAAAACGATCTCTCTACCAGCGCGGCAATCTCCCGGAGGGTTGCGCTCCCTTGCTCGGGGAACGATGGAACCCGATGTGGCTTGAAGAATTCAACCAATTCCCGCCTCCAGCGCTCGTCCTGCGGACTGCTTATGACAATTGTGAATACCTTGAGGCGATTCAGAAGGATATCAAGAATGTGCGTTGCTTGCCGTTTTCCTAACCTTCGAATCTTATCTGTCGCGGAGATATTCAGGAGAACAAAATCGTTCGCTCCGGCCTTTGTTTGGTGTCTTTCCAGGAAAAGCGACACACCCCTCCGTTCCTTATCACGAAGGGCAACCCTGAAAGTCAGGTTGTCCCGACGAACGCTGATGCCAAACACTTCCTCGACATAGCCTGCAAGGATTTCGACCATGTGTTTTTGTCCGCGGTCAAGCCGAAGAAGGCGATTGAAATAGAATCGATATTTTTCCGCTCCTTGTCCTATTTTGATCCCCCGTGGTGCAATGAGGTTTGCCAGGATGCCTCCCGATGTCGTTCGGTTAAAAATGAAGTTCAGAACCACATCATACCCCTCTTTTCTCGCTGCAAGGAGCTCCTTCGCTAATTTGAGCCAGCTTGAATGAAGGACGTGAAGGCGATCAACATGACGGTCATATCGGATCAACTCGGAATTCGAAGGACTGGCCAGAACTCCAAGAACAAGATCCGGCGCGGCGGATTTTAGAGCCCGAAAGATGGGCGTCGTCACGATGATATCCCCTATGCGATCGTACCGGAGGATGAGAACCTTCTTAATTTTCCTCAAATCAACCGGCTCGGGTCGTGGCGGATTGTGAAACAGAAGACGAAGGAAGGGGTAGACGAAGCCGTGCCGAAGAACCAATTCAAAAGGTCGGAAGAATCCCTTCATACACGTTCAGCAATACCGGAGGATTTTCCCGCGCGTGCCTTGGGCACGTTTCCCAGGAGTCGTTGGAGTCCTTCGAAAACCTGCGAAACCGGAATCGCGGATAAGTCATCGACTTTTGTCACAATCGGTTCGCAGGGCGTTCGATACGGTTCCCAGATTCGCAGATTGGAATCGGACTGGACATAGAGAACAACGGAAGGAATATGGAATGCGGAGGCAAGATGGACCGCTGACGTATCGGGAGTAACGAGAACATGTAAACGTCGGATCAAGGCAGCAAATTCATCGAAGCTCAGTTCCGGCGCCATGATCGCGTCCGGGCTCGATTTGATAATCTCCCGCGCGCGATCCCGATCCTCGGATTTACACAAAACGACAACGGCATGCGATTTAATATTTCGCTGAATGAGTTGAAGGAGATTCTGATAGTTGCGCGCTCCCCAATACCGAGCGTCACTCCCCGCAGAAATGTTGATCCCAACGATCGGCCGTTTCTTAAGAGCATGATTTCGCTCGAAAGTACTCACTACGTTTTCCGCTTGCGGTGAGACGGAGTACCGTATCTGGAGATGCTCCCGTGTCGGATCAATACCAAACACAGTCAACAGCTGCGCCAGCCGGTCGACGATGTGGGTATCCCTGCGCGACAGCATGGGAACGACTACATCATAGGCGTACCGGTTGTCCTTATCGATCCCGACATTCCATGTGCCGCCGGCCAAGAGGGCAACGACCGTAGAGGTCGCCGAGGGGTTGTCCATCAGATCGATCACAAAATCATATCGTTCCGACCGTATATCTGCGAGGTTTCTGAGCGACGACGCGAACCTCTTCGTGTACACCCAGCGTTTCCGTATAAGAGTTTCATGATCGAGGACAAAGTGATTATTTTTACTGAGGAGCACATCCAGGACCGCATTCGGATAGTGTTTCTTGAGAAGGACGAACAAGGGAGTTGAAACCAGAACATCCCCTATCCGATCCTGGCGAATAAACAGGAACTTGCACTGATTGAAATCGATACCTGTAGGAAGCCGTTTTCTTCTCCTCGTCAGCATCCCCAAAGATTGGACGATGACCTTTCGGAACCCGATTTCCATTCGTTTCAACAAGCCCATGATTCACTCTCTGGTTTCAACTTCCCCCTCCTCGGCAAATTGAAGCGAGTACAAGCGTTTGTACAATCCGCTATCCTTTTTCAGAAGTTCGGCGTGCGTCCCGACCTCCACAAGAGAACCCCGTTCAAGGACCAGGATACGGTCGGCCCTGTACACCGTCGATAATCGGTGAGCAATGATAAAGGAAGTTCTCCCTTTCATCAGGCGATCCAGAGCTTCCTGAACAGCGATTTCAGACTCCGTATCAAGCGCTGACGTTGCTTCATCCAGGAGAAGGATCTTGGGATTCCTCAGCACGGCACGGGCAATGGCAATGCGTTGTCGCTGTCCGCCCGAAAGCTGGACTCCCCGCTCCCCCACTTCTGTGTGGTACTTCTTTTCGAGCGTTTCGATGAAGCCGTGGGCATTGGCGACTTTAGCAGCGTCGGTGACTTCCAATTCGCTTGCTTCGAGACGGCCGTACCTGATGTTTTCATAGATCGTTCCTGCAAACAGCGTAACTTCCTGGGGAACGATAGCGATTTGTGATCTTAACTGGTGAAGGCTCATACCACGGATATCTTGTCCGTCGATGAGAATGCTCCCCTCTTCGACCTCATAGAATCTTGGGATAAGGTTGACCAGCGTTGTTTTTCCGCTCCCACTCGGACCGACAAGCGCAACCTTTTCTCCCGATGAGATGTTGAAAGAAATCTCTTTCAAAGCCGAAACCTCGGAACCATACGAAAAACCCACGCTCCTGAATTCCACGTCGCCACGTCTGATACCTGCGGACCCGGCGGATCTTTCCTCCGGAAGCTTCTCACGTTCCAGGTCAAGCATTTCAAAGATATATCCTGCCGATACCAAGCTCTTCTGCAATCTGGCAACATTCTCTCCGATAGCCTTCACCGGTTTTGCCAAGAATGTTATCAGAATCAGGAAACTGATCATGATTTCAATGGTCATAGAAGCACTGATGAAGAGATAGGCAGTAAAGATCACCAGGAGTGCGATAACCATAGTGTTAAACAACTCATTGACCGGGCTCAAAAAAGCAATTGTTCGTACAATCTTCATGTTATAGTGGTAATTTGATTCCACTTTTCTCCGGAACTCTCTGCGTTCGTAGTTCTCTCGAGTGAAAGACTTGATAATCCTGATACCATTGATCTTTTCCTGTAAAAAAGCCGAAATGTCGGCCAGTGTATTTGTAATTTCCCGGCTGTACGATCTGATCCGATCTCCAAACTTGCGCGAAATGATGCCGAGGGCGGAAAACACGATGATCGTGAAGATCGTCAATTGCCAATTTGTCAGGAAGAGGGCTGTGGCAAAGATGACTGTATAAACTGAATTCTGGGCCATTTCGACCATTTGATACAGAGATTGCTCGAGCGCATTAACATCGTTCGTAATTCTGGACATGATCCGTCCAGTCTTTTGAGCATCAAAATATCGGACCGGCAACTGCACCACGGTATCAAAGAGATCGAGCCTGAATCGCAGAAGGAGTTTTTGCTGAACCGAGCTCATGACATACTCACGAACATAGACAAACGTCACCTTAACGAGAATGATAACGAGGATAACGATCGCAAAAAGAATAATGAGCCGAAAACTCTCGTCATAGCCGCGGATCGTGAACGAATGAAACGTGATTCCATAGATGGAGATGGGGACATCGAGAAGAAGTTCTGATCCGGATTTTACAAATCCTTCGATCTGTTGGAGGACTGCAAAGAGACGGGCAACCAGGAAAGCCGAAACGGTATCTGCGAGACTCATGATGGCGACCGACACGAGGCCGGTAAGGATTCGCCATTTGTAGGTCAGGAAATACCTGGAGAGTCGAAGAAAGGTCTTCATCGGGCCGTAAGCATTAACGTAGTCTTTTTTTTACGGACTTTCAATGTGACCGAAGGATTTCCTCCGGTCACGTCCGCTTGAGACACTCCTCGCATTCACAGAGTGAACGCAGCTTTTCCCAAGTGTAGAGACCTGTTGCGTGCCCATCTCCCCATGTGATCTGGAGGGCATACGAGCCAACTTGCTGAGCCCCTTTGAGAACATATTTTCCCGGCATCTCAGGTTGCGGATTTGGCAAATAGGTTTTGAGAAGAACGGTCTCACCCTGGCAGCCGGCGCATGGGCATTCGTTACGGAGGGTTCTAAGGGAGATGACGCTGAGATGTCCGTCATCCCATTGAATAGAGATCTGATCCTGGGAACTCGACTTTATTTTTGTTGGAATCACGTGCAAGATCCTCATAACAAGAAAAAAGGACAACCGGCACGGTTGTCCTTGGAGCGTCTGCGTGGACCGTACCGGGGTCGAACCGGTGACCTCCACAATGCCATTGTGGCGCTCTCCCAAGCTGAGCTAACGGCCCATAGATTCAAGATACTCAACCTTCGTTCTAAAGTCAAACAAAGTTCGCTTGCTCACAGAATGAGTTTTCTGTATTTTGTCGTTCAATGGGAAACAGAATTCTTCGACCAAAGACGTTCCTCGTTCCGCTGATTCTGATTCTTGCATTGGGCTGCAAAGACGAATTTCCCAGTGAACAGGATTTTTCAAATTTCCTCTTTCCCGACTCCTCCGTGAGCTATGGTCTTCACGTGCAGAAGTTGTTCGATGCGCGATGCATCCGATGCCATAACGGCTCTCATCCCCAAACCGATCTTGATTTGATCTCTCCGTCATACAACAAACTGATGAACTATCAACCCCGCCTTGTTTTGACACGGGATCCGGACAACAGCATTCTCATCCAGCGCCTTGCTGGTGTCATCACTCCGCGCATGCCGCTCAATGCAACGCCGATCACCGAAAATCAACTCAACGGAATGAGACAATGGGTTCTGGAGGGTGCGGTGAACAACTAACTCCCTTTGGGGTTGATCCTGACGTCGCTCCCCCAATTCAACTTCTTTCGCAGCACGTCATAGTACGACGTGTTCAGTCGTTTGACAAGTTTCGCATTGAAGGGCGCTTTTTTCACAGTAAACGTCACTGGAGGCCGGAAAAGCTTTTCTGACTGGCCATCCGCAGTCAGGTGGACCTTCTGTGAGGCCTGAGAAATCCGAATAGATACTACAGAATCATCGGGTATGATGACAGGGCGTGCCGTGAGAGTGTGGGGACAGATTGGATTGATGGTGACAGCCCTGCTCTCCGGGGCGACAATTGGTCCGCCGTTTGCCAACGAATATGCTGTTGACCCTGTCGGCGTTGAAACAATAATTCCATCAGCGGAATATGTAGCCAGATACTCTTTGTTGACGTACGTTTCAATGTGCATGACGCGGGATGTTCCGTACTTGTCAACCACAACGTCATTCAGCGCGAAGAAAGGGGATTGCAGCCCTTGAGAGGTCGCCTGCAGCATCATCCGCTCTTCAACGGTGTAGCGTCCGTTCAACACATCTTCAACGCATGATTCCAGCTCCTCCACGGAAACCTCAGCGAGGAAACCAAGCTTTCCAAGATTAATTCCAAGGATTGGAATGGCACGGGCCCCAACAAATCGAGCGGTTCGAAGGATGGTGCCGTCGCCGCCCAGGGCGATGACCATCTCCGCCTTTGCCAGAAGTTTACGCTCTGAGACAATTGTGGCATTGCGAGTAGAAAGTTTTCTTCCAGATCGTTTCACCGCTTTTGCCAGCGGTTCTACAATCAGAAACTCCGTCTTGACCTCCTGCAAGAGCTTCTGAACAATCTGGGGAAGCTCCTTTTTCTCGAGATTACCAACAAGTCCGAGCTTCACCTCGTCTCCTTTTTTTCCGACTGCTCCTTACCAAGCTCATCAACATAATTCAGCTTAAGCTCTCGGACAACGTTGGCAAGAAATGCGGATTCTTCTGAGGAAAGGTTTCCTTTTGTTTTTGCCTGGATCATGTCGAGCATGTCAATCGACATTTGAGCTTGTTCGAGATCCCGTTCGATTTTGTCGGAAACGGGATTCTTGATTTTCCCCATTTGCTGTAATGCAGCCGTCTGAAACATCGTTATCAAGCCTCCCAAGAGAGCAGTTTGTTTTTCTTCCGGGGTCATTCCTCCGACTCCTTTGTTGAGCTTCGTTCCCAGACCTTAGCATATTTCGTAAAAACATAGCCGGCCGAAAGAACGCTGAGAATAAGACCGTGAAGGCCATCGAGGAAACCAAGCCTGAGAACATACATCCTCCAGAACGTCCAGACCGGCTTCGAAATAAGCTTGGCCAGCGAGAACTGTTTTCCGTTCAAGCCAAGCTCTTCAGCCGCCAGCGACGTGTATCGATTAAATTTCCTGAAATAGTGCTCAAGAGTTGGATCTGTGTAATGCAGGAGGTCGGCTTTCAACTCCCCGATTGTTCCGTCAACATTCAAACGTTCATGGACCTTTTCATCCGTAAATCTCCCCTTGTCTTGCCTAAACAAACGCACAACTCTGCCGGGATACCACCCGCAATGGCGGATCCATTTCCCCAGGAAGAAGGACTTGCGCGGGACCGAATAGGCCGCAAGAGAAGACAAGCTTTCGATCGTCTTTCTAATCTCTTCGGCCAACAAGTGCGTAATCCGCTCATCTGCGTCAAGCCAAAAAATCCACTCCCCACGCGCCTGGCGGATGGCAAAGTTCCTTGCTTCGCCGAACCCCCGCCATGCACGAACGAAGATTCGGTCGGTAAATTCACGCGCTCGTTCGACGGTGCGATCCTCGCTTCCGGAATCGACGACAATAATTTCTCCTGCCCACGTTACTGTGGACAGGCACTCGCGGATGTTGTGCTCCTCATTTTGCGTGATGACGATGACTGAAAGAGGGCTCAATGGTGTCACTCGGGCACAACAACAAGATTCACAAGCTTGTCTTTCACGATGATTTTCTTCGCAATCCGTTTACCATCGATATGACGTCTGACGTGCTCATCGCGCATCGCGATCGCTTCGAGGTCCGTTTCGGTTGTGCCGGCCGGCACTTGGATTTTGGAGCGGACTTTTCCGTTGACCTGAAAGACCACTTCCACCTTTTTCTCTCGCGCTTTTTCCTTGTCGAATACCGGCCACGCTTCATAGGCCAGGGTGTCGTCATGACCCAAACGCTGCCAAAGCTCCTCGGCCAGATGAGGTGCAAAAGGCGCCATAAGAAGGACAAACTGTTCCATAATTCCGCGGGGTTTCCGATCGAGCTTGTATGCCTCATTGATGAAAATCATGAGCTGCGAGATTGCAGTGTTAAAGCGGAGCAACTCAATATCCTCGCCAACCTTCCGTACCGTTTGATGAAAGAGTCGTTCAAATCCCTCTGACGGACGGACATCCGCAATCTTCCGGTCAATAGTCCCATCTTCCGCAATAAACAACCGCCAGACCCTCTTGAGAAAGCGAAACACGCCTTCGACTCCTTGTGTACTCCACGGCTTCATTTCCTCGAGGGGGCCCATGAACATCTCAAACAGCCTCATTGCGTCAGCCCCGTATTCTTCGACAACCGAATCGGGATTGACCACATTGCCCCGCGACTTCGACATCTTGCGCGAATCTTCCCCCAGAATCGTCCCCTGATGGCGTAGTTTCATGAACGGTTCCCTGGTACTCACATATCCGAGATCGAACAGGACTTTGTGCCAGAATCGGGCATACAGAAGATGGAGAACAGCATGTTCGGCGCCGCCGATGTACAGATCAATCGGCATCCAGTACTGTTCTTTTTCCGGAGAGCAGAGTTGTTCGGGGTTTTGGGGGTCGCAAAAACGCAGGTAGTACCAGCAGGAGCCTGCCCATTGCGGCATAGTGTTCGTCTCTCTCCTTCCCTTCATCCCTGTCTGAGAATCGACCACAGAAACCCAATCGTCGGCAAGCGCCAGGGGCGACTCTGTGGTGCCACTCGGTTGAAATTTTTTCAAATCAGGCAGCAAAAGAGGAAGTTCCGGTTCCGGTACCTGACTCATAGTTCCGTCTTCCCAATGAATAATTGGAATCGGTTCGCCCCAGTAGCGCTGCCTGGAAAATAACCAATCCCGGAGTTTGTATCGAGTCGTTCTTCTTCCTATTCCCTTCTGCTCAATCCACTTCACGATCTTATCTTTCGCGGCAGCGACATCCAATCCATTCAGGAATTCGCTGTGAATAGCCGGACCTTCTCCCGTGTACGCATTTCCGGAAAAATCCTCAGGGGGCTGTACAGTTCTGATGATGGGCAAACCGTATTGTTCCGCAAACGTCCAATCTCGGTCGTCCTGGCCGGGGACGGCCATGATTGCCCCTGTCCCATACCCCATCATGACATAGTCGGCAACCCAAATGGGAATTTCCTTTCGAGTTGCCGGGTTCACAGCATACGACCCGGTGAATAGTCCCGTTTTGTCCTTTTCGATTCCTCGATCAAGATCGCTCTTTTTCAACGCCTGGTTTCTATAGTCAAGCATCGTTTCTCTATTTTCGGGGGTTGTCACAGTCTCGACGAAGGGATGCTCGGGAGCGAGGACCAAGTAGGTGGCTCCGAAGATCGTATCTGGCCTTGTGGTAAAAACCCGAATTGGTTTATCCAGTCCTTTCACCGGAAAATCGATTTCTGCTCCTTCGGATCTTCCTATCCAATTTCGCTGCTGCTCCAGCGTGGAAGCGGGCCAATCAAGCTGTTCGGCATCCTCGAGCAGGCGCTCGGCAAAGGCCGTTATTCGCATCATCCACTGACGCATCGGCCGGCGCTCAACACTGTACCCTTTCTCCGTCCACTCATCGACTTCTTCATTCGCCAAAACAGTGCCCAATTCTTCGCACCAATTCACGGGTACTTCCGCAAGGTACGCAAGGCGGAATCGCGCAAGAACGTCTTGTTGCCCCTTCTTTCCTTTTTTCATCCAATCGGCCGCCGTAAACGGACGATCAGTTTCCAAGGACTCTGATCCGCGCAACGCAAACTCCTGTATCAAAGCCTTAATCGGCCGCGTCTTTTTCGCGCGGGGATCAAACCACGAATTGTAAATTGTCAGAAAAATCCATTGGGTCCACCGGTAGTACGTCGGATCCGTCGTGTCCAGCTCTCGATCCCAATCGTAGCTCAGGCCGAGCATCTTGATCTGCCTTCGAAAGGTCGCTATGTTCTCTCCCGTCGTGATCCGGGGATGAATGTTCGTTTGCATTGCATAGCGTTCGGCCGGAAGACCAAAGGCATCCCAGCCCATCGGATGAAGGACATTGAATCCTCTCATCCGTTTGTAGCGGGTAAAAATGTCCGTGGCCGTGTATCCTTCCGGATGGCCGACATGCAAACCAGAGCCGGAAGGGTACGGGAACATGTCAAGAACATAGATTTTCGGCTTGTTGACAACTTCCTGGGCGCGGAAGGTCTTTTTCCGCTCCCAGAACAGCTGCCATCTCGTTTCAATTTCAGCAGGAATATATTTCATGACGTTTTGAGGAACACACTTACAACTTGCAGTGTGTTGGTAATTTAGCAAATGGAGCGCGAAATATCAACGAAGCGAAGAATGGATAGGTACTCTCAAAGGACCCGCAATACGACCATGGTCATATCGTCAGACTGGGGGGTGCCGCCGGCATACGCCTCGATTTCCTTCTGAACTTCCCGTACGATATCGCTTGCACGGAATCCTGCCAGCTTTCGGAGAACCCCTTCCAGGCGTTCCTCGGTGAAATCTTCGCCGTGATCGTTCATTGCCTCACTGACACCGTCTGTGAACAGAAACATTGTATCGCCCGGACGAAGCGTCGTTCTCCCCTCCTCGTATGGCGTCACGGTTTTCATCATCCCAAGAATGATTCCGCCATCCGATAGTCGCTCCACCGTTTTGTCTGCACGAATCAGGAACGGGAGATTATGGCCGGCATTGACGTAGCGTAAGTCTCTTCTTTCTGCATTGAGAATGCCCCAAAACAGTGTAATAAATTTGTCCCCCCTTGTATTGGAATAGGTGATGTCGTTCATCCGTGCCGTCGCTTCAGGCATGGTGTATTCCATTGGTGCCAGAGCACGCAACGCCGCCTGGACGTTTGCCATCAAGAGTGCCGCTGGCGTCCCTTTTCCCGAGACGTCCCCAATGGCCAGGACGAATTCTTTCCCAGGGAGATCCATTACATCATAGTAGTCTCCACCGACTTCCTTTGACGAGATGTTTACTGCGGCAAGATCGAACCCCTCGATCTCCGGAAGGTGTTGTGGGAGCAATCCCTGTTGGATCTCCCTCGCAATCTTCAATTCCTCCTGCATCCTCTGTTTTTCCAGGGTTTCCTGGAACAAACGTGCATTTTCGATCGAAATGATTGCGAGGTTCCCAAGAGAGTACAAGAATTCAAGATCGCCTTTAGTATACGAGCCGCCATGAAGTTTTTCGCCGAGTAACATCAATCCTTTGGTTTGATTTTGAACCTGCATCGGGATCACAGCTCTGACCGTGGCCCTCGCAAGATGTGCTGCCACGTCTTGAAACTCCCGCCTCCGCGCCAAGTCCTCGGTGAGCATCGGATTCTGAACCGCCGCCAGAGTCTGAACAGCCTGGTGAAGTTCAGCGCGTTCCTCCATTTTAGAGGCTACGATTCGCATGAAACCCGATTGAAAGAGACACACCGCATATCGATTCACACCTATCTGGCCGAGCAGGGAAAACGTCAGGAGCCGGACAACTTTTTGCGAGTCCAGAACAAGATTGAACTCCTTGCTGAGTTCGAACAGGGTATTGAGTTCCTGATATTTCGTATCGAGGCTCCTGTTTGCAACTTTGAGCTGGTCCACTATAACCGCTTTTTCAATGGCGGAGGCCGAGAGGTTGACAAGAGACTTGATCAACTTACGATCCGAGGCCGAAAACTTTTTGCGGGAGAATTTTTCTCCGATGCCGAGCACCCCCACTACGCCTGCCCGAGTAAGAATCGGCACAAGCAACCGCATTTCATAATGCAGGAAAAAATCGTAATCCTCACCCAAGGACTTCTTCACATTGTGAAGCGATACCATCGATTTACCAAGTTTCTGAATTCCGATCGTGCGACGCCAGATCTGCTCACCAACTCCTTTGGCGGCGACAACGCCGAACAGATGTCCTTCTTTCCTGAGAAGAACCATCCCTCGGCTTACCAGCATCTTCCCCATTACGGTGAGCAGAACCGTACTGAGAATAAATTTCAAATCGACGGAAGAATTGACAACGTTGCTGTACTCGAAGAGCGGAATCAGATCGGAGGAGGGTTTATTTCTTGAAGATCGGGAACGGATGCCCATGGGTAATCGATAAAATCATAGATGAAAAAACCTTAGCTCCCTGCGTCCGACCGGACCGAATGAAGAAACTTGACCAGACGGACCTGATTTTTCTTTCCGGCAAGGGTGTCATACTCTACCCTATCCATGAGTTTTTTCATCAGATACACACCGAGGCCGCCGCGTCGATAATGGCTAAGGTGCTCTTTCAAATCGAGCGGCCTGAGGGTCTGGGGATCAAATTGTTTTCCTTCGTCGACAATGCTTACTTCAAACTTGTCTTTTTGATGCCGAATCGATATTTCGATGCTCTGGTTCGGATCATTTTGGTACGCATGACGGATAATGTTCGTGCATGCTTCATCTACCGCGAGGGCAATGTTCGATGTTTCCTCTTCGGAAAATCCAAATTGGCGCGCCGCCTGTGAAACAAACTGCCGTACTTCCAGCAGGTTGTCCGTGGCACTGAGAATCGTTTTTGAAATCGCCTTCGCCATACGGTTCATGTTCCTGTCATCCCGGTGATCGTCCGGAACCGTCCTAGATTTTTTTCCCGTGCTGACGGAACTTATTGATAGCTTCTTGTTCGTCTTTGTAGATCTCGTACAAAATCGGAAATCCAAGAAGATCGAACACGTTGTACACCTTTGGCGACATGTTGGACAGCTTAATATCCCCTTTGTTTTTCCGAACGTCCTCAATGTAGGCCATAAACACCCCCAGACCGGCACTGCTGATATAGGTCAGATCCTTGCAGTTGACCACAATATTGAATTTCCTATCCCCGAGGAGCCTTTGGAATGTGCTTTCGAGATCCGGGGCGGTGTGCGCGTCGAGATACCCCTTCAGCTCTATGACGCTAAATCCCTCGCCGTCACGGTGATGAACCTTGAATTCACTCATGGTGATTCTCCTTAGTGCTGCGATCTATCCTTCGGACGTACGCCATTTAACGACGACGAGTGTCAGATCGTCGTCAAAGGTGGTTTGACCACAATATGCTCGAATTCCCGCTAAGATCCGATCCTGAATCTGCTTTGCGGAGAGGGATCGAGCGCTCATAGCAAGATCCACGAGTCGTTCATACCCGAATTCTTCACCTTTCTGATTCCGTGATTCTGTGATTCCATCTGTGTAGAACAGGCATACGTCTCCGCTTTTCAGCTGGATGACTTTTTCCTCGGTTGCATTCATGAATACTTCGCCATTCGTAAGTCCCAACCCAAGTCCATTCGGTCGGACAAGCTCTCGGACTGTTCCCGAGATATGGATCATTGGACAATGACCGGCGCGTGCAAGGTGCAGCCGGCTCCGTGGAATATCAAAAACTGCATACAGCAGGCTGATGAACGCATTTTTTTCAAGGCTCTCTTTCAGCGTATGATTTGCTTCAATGAGGAGGTCGCGGGGAGACGAACACATCTTGCTTAAGGACTGGAAGATCCCCTTGACTTCCGCCATGTAGAAAGCGGCTGAGACCCCCTTCCCGGAAACATCTCCCACGACCACTCCGAGGCGGTCCTTCCCAAGTGTCACGAAGTCAAAATAGTCCCCGCCGACCTCCATACTCGGCTCGGAAATCGCGGCGATGTCAAATGCCGTGTTTTTTGGAAAGCGCTGGGGGAGCAGACGTTTTTGCATTTGCTGCGCCACCATCATTTCCTGACGATATCGTTCCCGTTCGAGGGACTCGGCAATCAATCGCGAGTTCTCGATC
>JACPLA010000090.1 GCA_016186715.1 Ignavibacteriales bacterium
ACTCGTGTGGATTCTCCTTGCTCAACGGGCCGCTCGAGCTCTTGGCGGACTCTATCAGCACGGATTAGAAATGACCCTGGATGAGGCGGCACACTTCGCATCCAAATGGACCCCTTGGGGTTTGCTCCCCGCAGACGGAGAAACTATTCAGCATGAAGAGCAGTTCTATCTTCAACAGCCTGCCTACGGCCCCAGCTATGTTGTCGGCAAGATCATGATTGAGCAACTCATTGCCGAATACGCTCGGCAGCGGGAAGGAAGCTTTGTGCTCAAGGAATTCATGGACCGCTTCAACAAGGCCGGCGTGATCCCTGTGTCCTTGATTTACTGGGAACTGACGGGGGACAAGTCGATGCTTGAGGGGGCTATCGGAAAGAAGTGATCGAGGATCGGGGCGTCGACTCACTTAAACAGTTAGGTTGGAGGTTGCTATGGCACCTTTTTCGAACCTTACTCGATTCAGCGACTGGGGTCTGCTCGTGTTGCGGGTTGGCATCGGGTCGGTCTTCATTGCACATGGACTGCTCAAGTGGGGACTCTGGAGCATGGAACCCTCCGAGCATCTCTCCGCGTCCATGCTTTGGATTTTGAGAATCCTCTCCATCGCCGAACCCCTGGGTGGGCTTGCTATGATCGCGGGCTTCTGGACCTCGATTGCGGCGATCGGAATGGGCGTTGTGATGCTGGGCGCGATCAACATGAAGATCAACACGATGCAGCTTGGTTTTATCGGGGAGAACACAACAGGTTGGGAGTTTGACTTTCTTGTGTTCTGTGCGGCCGTCTGCATCCTTTTGGTAGGACCGGGAAAATTCTCGCTGGAGAAGGTTCTTTCGAAAGTGAAAAGCGAGTAAGGATGAGTGGCCTGAGAGCACATAAGGTTGCTTTTTCCTGAAGATCCCCGGAATCTCTCCTGTTGTTCGGTTGAAGATTCCGGGGATCTACCAATAAGAGCAACCTAGTGTCTATCTTCCCAGACTGAATCCCTGAACCTCTTGAATCTCTCCTCAACAAAAGAATCATGGAACCGCTTGAAGTCTTCCCTGTCGCTGAAATAGGACAAGAGGGTGTCGATGTGAACGTGGAGAGGCCTTGGCGGACTCGCACGATCCTTGGGATCTCTCAAGTAATCCAAGTAGCTGGAGAATTCCCAGTTTTCAGGCCTTTTCACCAAATGCGCTGCGACGGGATTCAGGTGAATGTATCGCATCAAATCGAGGAGATATTCGTCCGTATCGATTCTTTTGGAGCGAAACCTGCCTTCAAAGAGGTGGCCGCTCTTTCCGTAGAGGGAGTTGATTGACTTCGCATACGAGATTCCAAGCCGTCGCATGGTATCGGAAAACTGCTCTCTAGAATTCGTATCAGTAGATGGAAATGATTCGGCATGAGGCAAAAGGCGTGAATTTCAACTTGATTCTGGAGATTCCTTGCAACCTTGGAAAGAAAGTAGCGATAATTGCTTCGTTCCAGGAAAATGCGTGTCTTGTCGTTTCCCCGATTGTAGACATGGTAGAAATGATCCGGAAGGAATGGATCACAACGCGGCATAGATCCCCCATGGTAAGGTGGTGCGGAAAAGGTAATCTTCATTTTCCTGAGGGTCAAGCTCAATCCCCAGAATCCGAAAACGAGGTCGCAAGGTTCCTTTTTCCTCAAGATCCCGGAATCTCCATGTGATTTACTCTTGAATCGAAGGAACGTATGATCGAACAACTAACAGAATTGTATTCCCAATCCGGTGAATGGGGAAATCCGATTGCCCTTGTCACCGCGATCCTGTTTGTGGCGGGTTGGGTCATGTTGTTCACCGTAAGACTCGTCAAAAAATTCATCCTGTATTCGATCGTCGCTCTCCTTCTCCCAAATTCGATCGGATTTGTTGGATATCTTGAATCCGTCGAAGACCTCCCCGATGCAATCCTGGAACGAGGAGAAGAACTATCCGAAGAAATGGTCGAATCTGTTGAAGACCTTTCCTTTTCGCCCCTCTATCTCGGGCTGATCGGGGGCGCCCTCACTCTTCTGCCCGGTGTTATCGGAATTCTCAAATCCGCAAGAAGACGCCCGGACAAACACCCGGATAGTTCGCAGACGTGAACATCGTCACCCTGAACGCTGCCGAGATTCCTCTCTGAACTTGCAACATGATTCCTTCAACCGAGGCCGGGCAGGTGCGGTCTCCGCGGCTCTGCGATTATAAACCAAAAAGAAATAACGCAGAGACGCAGAGGGATTTCTCATGCCTTTTTTTTCTACTCCGCGGTCTCCGCGACTCCGCGTTGAAAAACTAAAAAGAAATAACACAGAGACGCGGAGGTCGCGGAGGTACGCAGGGGGATAAGCTCATGTTTTTTGCCTCTTGCTCTGGCCCTGACCGAGACTGAGACACTATTAAAAAACACTCCACGCTTGCATTTCTCGGTCATTTCGGGTATTCTAGCGAACAAATGTTTCTTCAAGGAGAACCAGATGAGCCGCATCCTTCCAATTCTATCGACGATCCTGCTCTGTTGCGCGACGATCTTTCCCCAAGCCCGCCTTTCCGACGACGAACTCCGCCACAAGGCCGTCCGGCTCGCACACGAATTCATTATTGTGGACGGACATGTCGATATTCCGTATCGACTGCATAGACGCTATGAGGATATCTCCCGCCGAACGGCACGCGGAGACTTCGATTACGTCCGGGCACGTGAAGGCGGACTGGACGCTCCCTTTATGTCCGTCTACATTCCGTCCGAACTTGAAAACAAGGGGGCAAAGGCCCTCGCCGACAGTCTGATCGACATGGTCGAAGGCTTTCAGAAAGCGTGGCCGGACAAGTTTGCAGTCGCCGCTTCTGTTGACGCCGTGCGATCGCAATTCGCCAAAGGCCTCATCTCTCTCCCGATGGGGATGGAGAATGGATCTCCTCTCGAAGGAAAAATCGAAAACGTCAAGTACTTTTACGACCGGGGCATCCGGTACATCACGCTGACCCACGCGGAGGACAACCATATTTGCGACTCGTCGTACGACACCACCCGCACCTGGAAAGGCCTGAGTCCCTTCGGCCGGCAGGTCGTTCAGGAAATGAACCGCCTCGGCATCATGGTGGACGTTTCCCACATCAGCGACGATGCTTTTTATCAGGTCATGGAAATCGCAAAAGCGCCCGTCATTGCCTCTCATTCCTCCTGCCGACACTTCACGCCCGGATTCGAGCGAAACATGTCAGATGAGATGATCGAACTTCTTGCAAAGAATGGCGGCGTGATTTTGATCAATTTTGGCTCCTCCTTCCTCAGCAAGGAATACCTCGACAAGGAGAAGCCTGTATGGGATGAGGTCAGGGCATATCTCCGGAAGAACAAGCTCCGGTTTGGCGATCCGAAGGCTGAAGCATACATCAAGGAAGTCAGACAGAAGCATGATTTCAAGAACGTCGACATTTCAGCCGTCGCCGACCACATTGATCATGTCGTTCAGCTGGTCGGGGTAGATCACGTGGGATTCGGGTCCGATTTCGATGGGGTGGGTGAATCGCTTCCGGTCGGACTGGAAGATGCGTCGAAATATCCCAACCTGATCTACCTCCTTTTGAAACGCGGATACTCCGACGAGGAAATCAGAAAGATGTGCGGGGAGAATGCTCTCCGCGCATGGGCTCAGGTGGAAAAGATGGCGACGGAACTGCAAGGGAAACAAAGTTCGAGGTAACGACGGTTTGAAGTGTTGAGTTCAAAGTTTCAAGTTCAAGGTTTCACGTTCAAAGTTTAGAGTTCAAAGGGCAAGGTTAAAGCCATATGATAAAATGCCGGCTGCTGGCGATAGCACTTGTGTTTCCTCTGACACTTGTCTCAAGCCAACAGAAGATGAAGGTTTATATTTCCGTCGACATGGAAGGCGTCGTGGGGACCGTGACCGGAGATCAGCTCGGGCCGGAGGGCTTCGAGTACGGCCGCTACCGGGAATTTATGACCAGAGAAGCTCTGGCCGCGATCAATGCTGCAAAGGAAGCAGGCGCGACGGAGATCCTGGTGAGCGATTCACATGGGAATGGCGAGAACCTGCTTATCGAGCTTCTTCCCAAGGATGTTCGGATTATTCGTTCGTGGCCCCGGCGGCTCTCCATGATGGCCGGGATCGATAAATCCTTCGATGCCGCGATTTTTATTGGCTATCATTCGTCAACCTCCAACCCGCGCGGAGTCCGGGCGCATACGTTTTCCAGCGCCCGCCTCACCAGAGTGGCACTGAATGGAATCGAAATGTCCGAGGGAGCCTGGAACGCGGCCATCGCGGGTCATTTTGGCGTTCCTGTCGTGATGATCTCCGGAGACGACGCTGTCATTGAAGAGGTCAGGAAACTCCTTGGAACCGTCGAGGGGGCCGAAGTAAAACAAAGCCTTGGCTTTCATTCGGCAAATACTCTCACACCTGAAGCGGCATACGAGCTTATCGGTCAGAAGGTCAAGGACGCCCTGAAAAACGTCCGGAGATTCAAACCGTATCTGCTGAAGACACCGATCACGCTGGATGTGAGCTTCAAACATTACCGCGTTGCGGAAGTTGCCGCCTATCTGCGGGGAGTCGAAAGAAGAGATTCACATAGTATTCGGTATGTAGGGCAGGACATGCTGGAAATCGCAGACTTCATGCTCTTTCTGACTAACTACAGCCCCTCGCTGGAACCCTGAGCCAGCCCCCCGCTCCTTACGGGTCACGTTTTCATGCACTCCCTCCCCCGACTCTCCTAGGGCTGTGTCAATCGCCGTTTCTGCGATCCGTCAGCACGCATGATCCACAACCCGCCGTCTCCTGCGACAGGTCTCGTGTACACAATGTGCGAGCCGTCCGGACTCCACGCCGGATGATCGCCCGCATCAACAGTAAGCCGCACCGTGGAAGAGTCAAGGAGCGAAAACACGTAAATCTGGGAATAGTCCGTCCGGTCAAATCTCTGGGCAGCAAACACAAGTGAAGTGCCCGCGGCGTTGATCGAGGTAAACCGCACCTCCTGCACTGAGGAAAACCGGTAGATAAACTCGGTATCCTGAGTCGTCAATCGGTACAATTGAAATTCATGCCTGCCCGGAATGAGGCCCGCGAGGAAAACGATCTCGTCAGCGCCCTTCCAGCTCGGAAAGTCCCCGTACGGAATCAGCGACACAATGGTCCCTGTCTGTACACCCACCGTCTTCAGCCCGTTGTTCACATACACAATTCTTCCCCCGTCCGGCGACCAGGACGGACGAATATCGTTTGCAGTCTGTGCCACCAACGTCGCGCTGTCACCATCCGATGTCATTTTGTAGATCCGGAGAAACGCCGAGTATGCTATCCAACGTGAGTCGGGCGACCACGTCACGCCAATCCCTTCGCCTGACTTCAGCAGCACGGGGGAACCTCCCGCCGTGTCCACCCGGTAGATTCCCTGGGGAAAAGGCGTTGAGCCGGTAAAAGCGATGGAGGCGCCGTCGGGCGACCACGCCGGGCGGACATGGAGATAACTCTCCTCAACCGTTGGATCCGGGCCGATGACGGTTTGACAACCAGCCACGCGCAGCGACACAAGCCCGGCAATCAAAACAAGCACTCGCCATGAAGAACCCATAAGTGGAGTATACTTCCCCCCGTCGACACTTTCAAGCCCTTCGTTCTTGACTTTCCCTGAAGTCTTCAGGAGATTCATGGCAAAACCGGAAAGGAGTCTTATGATCAGAAGTGCTTTGTGCATCGCCGTTCTCTCTCTCCCCGTTGCGTTCAGTTTTGCGCAAGACCGACCCCGGCTCCAGGATCTCGGAGTCGATATCGGAATTTTCAAAAGAGGCCGATTGAATGCCATCACCGATGTTACCGGCGTTCGTGTCGGACATGTAACGCTGATCCGGGATGATTCCGTTCGCACGGGCATAACGGCTATCCTTCCACATGACGGCAATCTTTTCCAAGTCAAAGTGCCGGCCGCTATCTTCGTCGGCAACGGATTCGGCAAGCTGATCGGATACACCCAGGTTGAGGAACTCGGGCTGATCGAAACCCCCATCGTACTCACGAATACTCTCAGCGTCTGGGACGCTGCCAACGGCGTTGTCGACTACATGCTGTCACTCCCCGGCAATGAGAATGTCCGGTCGATCAATCCGATCGTCGGAGAAACTAATGATGGTTTTCTAAATGACATTCGCGGCCGTCACGTGACGCGGTCCGATGTTGTCTCGGCAATTCGTCAGGCAAAGCCCGGACCGGTCGAAGAGGGATGCGTCGGGGCGGGGACGGGAACAGTTTGCTTCGGTTGGAAGGGCGGAATTGGAACGAGCTCGCGAATTCTACCCGGGGCGTTGGGAGGATTCACCGTCGGAGTGCTTGTGCAGACCAACTACGGAGGGGTTTTGGAGATCGCGGGGGCGCCCGTGGGAAAGGAACTTGGACGGTACGCATTCAAAGAAGCTCTGGACCAATCAGCCAACGGATCGTGCATGATCATTGTGGCGATCAACGCACCCCTCACTGCTGCGCAATTGCAACGACTGGCCCGACGACCTGTGTTAGCTCTTGGAAAAACGGGGTCTGCCATGAATCACGGCAGCGGAGACTATGTCATTGCTTTCTCGACGTCTCCTGCATCGGAACAATCCCGCCACCAGTCGGTCGTCTTAGACGATCAGCTCTCCCCCTTCTTCCAGGCTGTTATCGAAGCGACGGAAGAAGCGATCTATAACTCGCTCCTGCGCGCGACCGATATGAAAGGCCGCGCCGGTAAAACCGTCGAGGCGCTGCCAATCGACAGAGTGAAAGAAATTCTGAAGAAGTTCGGAAAAATCAAGATGTAAGATCCCCCCCCGGTCTCCTATCACCCGATCGTTCTATTCCTTGAATCGGTCCTCTCACATCTGAAAAACTGTTCTCAGAAAGAGGAATCTCCGCCTTCCCTCCTCCCAAAATCAGAGAGATTTGTTGGAATCCTTATGGCACACTCTATGCGTACTTGCTCATGAAGTCAATAAAAGGACTGAGTCATGTGGAAAGCTCAAGAAGACATCACGGCCGAGGTGCTGACGGCGTTAGCGCATCCGAACCGTATCCGCATCCTCGAATGCTTGCGGAAGGATGTACGCTGCAATTGTGAGTTGTCACCCGCGCTTGACTTGGAGCAGTCGAATCTCTCGAGACACTTGAAGCTCCTCGTCCAGGCGGGAATTCTCTTTTCCTGGAAGGAAGAGCTTCGCGTGAACTTCAAGGTCGCGGACCAACGGGTGTATCGTATCCTTGATCTGGCGAAAGCCCTGGTGAAGCGCGGAATCGAGAAGAGAGCAGAAGCGCTGAGTGAAACTGCATAAGAGATCATCCCCGGAATCTCTCAACGAAAAGGAGGATTACCATGATTATCAAAGTGCTCGGACCCGGATGCGTCAACTGCAAAACTCTTGAACGACGGACAATGGAGGTTCTCTCGGAGCTGAACTTGCGGGCGGATGTTCGGAAAATTGAGGACCTCGATTCCATTGCGGCATATGGAATCATGCGAACACCTGGTCTTGTCATTGACGAGAGGGTGGTATGGCAAGGCGGAGTGCCAACGGGAGAAAAAATCAAACAACTCCTCGAATCGTGTTCCGGGGGAAGTTCTGAGTCATGAAGGAATAGCAGAAGTTTTCGCTTCTTGTCGGAGTATTTGCGCTCTTCTACTTCGCTCCCGTCGATTCGGCCGCCGTAACGTTATCGATATCAGCCGGCTTTCTCCTTCTTCAGGAATACGCTCGCCTGCACGTTCTGACCTGTCTTGTTCCCGCGTTCTTCATCGCGGGCACAATCGCCGTCTATGTCAAGAAAGATGCGGTGATGAAGCTCCTGGGGCCCGCGACCAGGAAATACATCGCTTATCCGGTAGGCAGTGTTTCAGGCGGAATTCTCGCAGTGTGTTCCTGCACGATCCTCCCCCTCTTCACAGGAATCTATAAGCGTGGTGCGGGGATCGGACCTGCCGTTGCATTCCTTTTCACCGGCCCCGCCGTAAACGTGACCGCAATTCTTCTGACCAGCTCGGTCCTCGGTTGGGATTTTGCGATCGGACGGCTTGTCGCGGCGATGGTCATTTCGATCATAGCGGGTCTCCTGATGGCCTTCATCTTCCGGGATCATGACCGCAAGACGGCGGAGAGCGGTTTCACCACGGGCCTGGGCGGGGACCTTCCGTACTCCAATCTCAGCGTTACTGTTTTCTTTCTCCTTCAGCTCGCCGTCCTTGTGATTTTCGGGTTATCAATCGAACCGATGGTCAAAGCATCCCTCATCGTGTTCTCGGTTCTCGGTATTGCCGGCATGGTGTTTTTCAGGTTCCGCAAGGATCATACCATAGAGTGGTTTCGCGAGACGTGGGAACTGACAAAGAAGATCACTCCGTACTTGTTCGTAGGGATCTTCATTGCCGGAATGATCGAAACCGTGGTTCCGCAGGAGGTTATCACGAAACTTGTCGGCCGCAATACTATTCTCTCGAACGCGATCGCATCGACCTTCGGAGCTTTCATGTATTTTGCCACGCTGACCGAAGTCCCGATCATTCAAAAACTCATGGGGTTGGGAATGGAACGCGGACCGGCTCTGACCCTTTTCCTCACAGGCAATGCTCTCAGCCTGCCGAGCATGATCGTGCTCTTCAGTATTCTCGGAAAAAGACAGGCATTGGCCTATATTCTCACCATCATG
>JACPLA010000080.1 GCA_016186715.1 Ignavibacteriales bacterium
GGCTGTGCAAAATGTAGGCTTCGCCGTGAGCCCTCGGCCTGAGCTCGGGCCGAAGGCTCAGCCGAACGGTCGGGATGCCATCCCGACCAGGTTAGGTTTCGAAAATCTTCAAAAAGCAGCAACTCTCGAAGTGATTGCGTTGGTCGAGAGTACTTTTGCACAGCCTCGTTTCCACATCGGTCTAAAGCGCTTTCCCGCCCATTTGAGAAAGACGCAATCAATTCGGAAATCGACAAGGGGCCGCGAACATATGGATTTCTTGAAAATATCAAGCAATGAACGTGGAATGTCGAATGATGAAGGAGTTTGAGGAGCCCAACCGCACACACTCTTGTCTGTCAACGGCGTTCGGAGATTCCGGCATGTCGGCGGTTTGTTGGAATGAGGAAATGTGCCGGAAATACAACCGAGGATCAGGACTTCCGGCGCCGCGGGCTTTTCATGCGCGTTAACGTCTCACGAACAATGACAGGGTCTTCATCGAGAAGATGCCGGGAAAAACGGCGGGCTCGCTGCACCTCCTGCGACGTGAGGATCGAAACGATAAGGTCCTCCTCGAAGTACTTTGCTTTGGCGACATGCTCACCGGAAGGTCCGGTAACAACGGAACCGCCCCAGAAATTCACCCCATCTTCAAATCCTACTCTATTGGAAAAGAGGACATAAGAACTCAGAAGACGTGCGTACGTCCTATGATGTTCATGATTGATCCGGGCGTTGGTGAGGTCTTCCCGGTCCCCCCCGACGCGGGTCGGGCTCGCGGTAAGACACATCAACACTTCGGCTCCATCCATCGTCAAGAGGTACGGCAACGAAAGGTGCCAAAAATCTTCGCAGACAAGCACCCCGAAACGGCCCAGTTTTGAATCAAACGCCCGAACAGCGGTTCCGCGGCTGAAGTAACGGCCCTCCTCGAACATGCCATACGTGGGCGGATAGATTTTCCGGTGGACATGTTTTATCGCTCCATCCTCCAGAAACACCGCGGAATTGTAGATCCCGTGATTCCTTCCGCTCTCGACGCAACCGAGGACGATGGAAATCCTCTTGCTCCTCTTCTTCAGGGTGTCGAGAACCGGGTCATGTTCAAGATCGAGAGCAATTTCCCAGGCCAGGTCACGAAGAGTGTATCCCGTGAGACTGAGTTCCGGGAACACAATGAGAGACGCCTTCTGTCGAAGGGCCTTGTCGATGAACTCCTCATGGTGGGCCACATTGTTCTTGAGATCCCCCACCCGGCTGTCGATTTGCGCTATGGCGGTGCGGAATTCCATTCAGGATAAATCTATCATCTTGATATCCTTGATGTACTGGACTGTCTTGTCTTCTTTCAGGTTTTTCAGCTTCTCCATTTTCAACTGGATTCGTTCAATATTGTCTCTGATGATCGCCAGATATTTCTCCGTTTTCTCATTTGCTCTTTTTTCAAGTATTTCACGAATGATCTCGCTCATTGTTTCAAGCGGGGCGCTCACTTCATTGGTGATCTCCAGGATCTTTTCCTGAATTGCTTCCAGCCGTTTCTTTCGGATTTCCAGCAGTGCCATTTCGGATTGGAGCTTACGCTTCTCAACTACACCAAGGATGGTCTTGGGAAGGATCGGAGTCGAAATTTCTTCTTTGACAAGGTAATCCTCCACTCCCAGCTTCATGACCTCCTGCAGGGTTCTCGTTACTTCCAGACCGTTCAGCCCGGGAAGAAAGTAGTCCATCAGAATGACATCATAGGATTTCCCGCGAGTCGCGGCCTCTTCAATACCGTCGCGACCGTTGTCCCGCCATTCAACTTCAAACCTTGCTTCGGTAAACTTGTCGAGATACAGCTTGACAAGTTTTGCGAAGTCCGCATTGTCTTCCACCAAAAGGATCCTGACAGAATTTCGGTCATCCATGATAGCCTCGATCGGGCAGTTTTGCGAGCCGGAGCCAGTAATCCAGCACGGATTGCAGAGAGTCGCTCAGCTCATTGAGAATCACCGACTTGCTGATGTAGGTACTGGCTCCAAGTCTATAGGCATTCCTCACGTCCTCGTCTCGTTCCGAGCTGCTGAGAACGATGACAGGCACATCCTTCGAAATCTTGCTTGCTTTGAGCAAACGGAGCATTTCACGCCCATCGACCTTCGGAAGATTAAAATCCAGAAAGATCAAATCGGGAACCAGGGCCGGATCCTCCCCGTTGGATCTGAGATGAGCGAGAGCCGACTCGGCGTCCTGAAAAAAAAGAAGCTGGGTTTTCGGACTCGTCCGCTCAAACGCCCACCTCAGAATCTTTGCATGGTCCTGATTGTCTTCAATGAGAACGATTCTGAGGAGACCTCTTTCTTCCGGCACTCGGTGTTCCTTTACTGAAGAGGAAGAATGAAATGAAATGTCGTTCCCTCGTTCGGGACCGACGTAACCCAGATCGACCCTCCGTACGCCTCAACGATCTTCTTGACAATGGTCAGGCCTGCACCCGTCCCCTCAAACTCCTCCTTCTTGTACAGCCGTTGAAAGATCATGAAGATCTTCTCATGGAATTCCCTTTCAATGCCGATGCCGTTGTCCGAGACGTCGACCTCGGCACGATTCCCTTTGACTGTTGCGGTGATATCGATACGGGGAATTTCTTTGTCGCAAAACTTGATCGCATTGGAGATGAGGTTGCGGAAGACTATTTTCAAGTGCTGCTCCACCCCCGTCACGGAGGGAAGATCCTTGCCGATCGTTACCTCGGCTTTCCGCTCCCGGATTGTGAACTGCAGCTCTTCCACCACCTGTCGAATCAACGGTCCCAGATTGATTCGGGTTCTTTCTTCCGCCAGCTTGCTCACCCTGGAAAGCTGCAGGAGGTCCTCGATCAGCCGTTTCATATGCCCGCACGAATCGAGAATTGATTTCATGTACTCGGTTCCGGCGGGATCGAACGAGTCCGAATATTCCTGCTTGAGGATCTTCGCATATCCTTCGACGCTGATCAGGGGCTCTTTTAAATCGTGTGAGACAACGTAGGTGAAGTCGTCCAGTTCCTTGTTCCTCGCCTCGATTTGGCGCGATTTCTCCAGAATCTCTTGATGCAAGTTCGCCTTTTCAATTGCAATTGCTGCGAGATTTGCAATGCTCTCAAGCAATGTTAACTGATCACGGGAATACGCGTTCACGGTGTATGACTGTGCGGAGAGAATCCCAATGATCCTGTCCTTGGAAAACATCGGGGCATACATGAGCGAAGCTGAAGCGCGATGCACATCGCCAAAAGGAATAGCTTGCGGCTTTCGCGGCACTTCGGACCTCAATTCCAGGATCGTCTTCCTGGAACGAATCACCTTCCAGGCTGCCATCCCCGGATGGAGCGGCGAGGCTGACGCGGGCGACGGGACCTCTTTCTGCCTGCCGTTTATGATGTCAACGGCGTGAAGCTGATGAATCTCCTGGGTGCTCTCATCGAACAGGTCGATGTAGAACGCATCACTCACAATAACGCGTTTGAGCTGCAAAAAGGTATTCCGCGCAATTTCTTTCGGATCTAGGGTCCCGCCCAGCGTCTTGCCGAGTTCATACAAGACTTCAAGCCGTTGCAGCTGACGTCTCAGCTCCTCACGAGCTGCCTGCCGCTCGGTAATGTCGCGGGCAATGTTGACCATCAGCATCGGCTCCCCCGCGCTGTTATGCAGCAGAGTTGTGTTCAGACTGACGGCAATCCGTTTTCCCTTTTTGTTCACCCAGGTGATGTCAAAATCGCGAAGCTCGCTTTTCACGCGCAGTCCATCCAGCCACACCATGTAGTGTCGAAGGTCCTCCTCGTCAACCCATGGATAGGGAATCAAGGCGTTGATCGCCTCGCGCCTGTCGAACCCCGTGAGCCGTTCAAACTCGTCATTGACATCGAGCACTCTTCCCTGAAGATCGGTAATCACCAACGCGTCCACCATCGAGTTCACAACGTTGCGGAAGAGCTGCTCGGAGTCTGTCAGGCGCCTTTCGAGCTCCTTCCTCAGCGTAATATCGCTGATCGTGAGGTTGAGTGCCAGCTCCCCCTTGAACGATCCGAGCGTGAAGGATGCCTCAACGTCAATGAGCGACCCGTTCGCCTGTAGCATTTGAGTTTCAAACCGGGCCGGGATGGATTCACCCTTCAACTTCCTCCGTGCAAGGAGGTCGAAGAACTTCGTCGCTCCCGGTTCCACAACATCCAGGATTTTCCGTCCCTCAATTTCCTGCGATGCCCTGTGCCCCAGAATCTTCGCAAACATCGGATTTGCCATCACAACGGTTTCTTTGAAAACGATGGCAACGCCGTAAGGGGAATGTTGAACGATGGTTTGATAATAACCCTCGCCATCAACGCTGTCCGCCGCAATGAATTGAGAGAAAAAAGAGGAGGATCGATAAAAATTGTGCCCGCGGTCGCGCGAAAGTATCTGATCAGATTCCCGGAGGAGCAGGAGGTAGGAGTCGGGTCCCAGTTTCCTCGACGTGATTTGGATCGACAGGTCACCCCGCCGCGCGATTCCACTCTGAATGTCCATCACTCCGTTGCGCGACAACTTCCGGACGATCGCTTTTGGCTTAACGTTCTTGAGCACTTTTTCAATTGAAAGGGCCGGGACTTCGGAAGGTTTGATGCGCAAAATGGCGCGGGCGCTCTTGTTTGCGGCAATCACTTCCCCGCGACGGTTGATGACAGCCTGAGGTTGTGGAAAGTCCTGAAACCACCGAACAACCGCCGGCGCCGATTCGTCCCGGGATGCCCCCTGCAATCCCGGCCGCCCCTT
>JACPLA010000081.1 GCA_016186715.1 Ignavibacteriales bacterium
AACGACCGAAGTAACGGGAGTCCTGGTCGCCCTCCCGGGGATCGACGCTGACGGCGGAACAATGAGGATCCGCGGCGGCACGTTCGATCAGGTCTCATTCATGGTGGATGGCGCCAGGGCGCGCAATCCGCTCGATCAGACGCCGTACATGAACATTAATCTCAGCTCCATCCAGGAGATGGAAGTGATCACCGGCTCGTTCAATGCCGAATACGGAGAAGCACAGTCAGGCGTGATCAACATCATCACAAAGGACGGCGGAGATCGGTACCGGCTTTTCATCGATCAACGCTATACGCCCCCCGGGAAGCGCCATTGGGGGCCGGCACTGTACGACTACAGCACCGATTTCTATTGGGAGAACACACACACGCGCCATTTGCAATGGTGGATCGACAATCCCGACCAGTGGGTCGATCCGAATGGCGTGTATGGCAACAATCCTGCAAGCATCTGGACCCCCGAGCAGGCCTATCAACATTACATGGAGACCCATAAGCCGCTCACGGACTACACGAACACACCCGGTTTTCAGACGGAGGCAAGCATCAGCGGCCCGGTTCCGATGATCGAAGACGCGGCGTTCTTCCTTTCGGCAAAGTACCGATCCCAGGCCCCGGTCTTCGGGAACTCCTTCAGGAAACGCGGGATATTCTTCAACGGCACTGGAAAACTGACGTATAATTTCACTCCCTCAATCCGGCTGCAATTCTCCGCATTCTACGGAAGCGAGGAAACCTCCTGGGGTATCTTCGAGGAACCTGATCAATTCTATTTTACAACGTTCGGATACACGGCCCGGTACGCGTATTTTGATTTTGCGGGACTGCCCGATTCAAGGACAGACGGTCAGACGTTGAGATTCAGCAACGTGCTGAGTCCGAGCACGATGTACGAGCTCCGCCTCTCCCGTGTGCATGCTTTTCGGCGTCTTGGGACCCTGCCGGGCGATCCCGTGGGATGGCTGGCGTCGGGCGTGACGGAACGCGATAACGTGCGGGCTGTGGATGACCAGGGAAGGCCCATTCCCTATGCAAGCGGGAATCCGGTCGGGTATAACACACTCGGGTACTATTTCAGAAACGACGATAACAACACGGACTGGAGTCTTAACGGCTACTACAGCACTCAGATCAACAAGAACTGGCAGCTAAAGGCCGGACTGGAGTTCACATACTATCACCTGGATCATTTCAACGAATCCAAGATTCCTGCAATCGACAGCCGGACCTACAATCCGTACCAGGGTGCAGCATATTTCCAGAACAAGCTCGAATTCGGGGGGTTCATCATGAACGTCGGCGTCCGGTACGATTACTATAATCCGAACGACACGCTCTACGTCAATCAGTTCGATCCATTCAGTGACCCGAAGAATAGCACGGCTATTTTCTCGCAGGTGAGTCCCCGTTTGGGCATTGCGCACCCCATCGACGAAAGAACGGTCCTCCATTTTTCCTACGGACATTTCTTCCAAAGGGGCCCGTTTGGGGACTACGGGGAGGGATTCAGTGATGACAATGCGCAGGGAAGCCTCACAACATTCGTCGATCATAACACGGGGCAACCCGTGATCTTGGGGAACCGCGCCATGAGGCCCCAGAAGACCGTGGCATTCGAAGTCGGGATTGAAAGGAACTTTGCCGACATCGCCGTCCTCGATATTACGGGATACTACAAGGACATTACGAACACCATTCGAGTGGTCCAGGTTTCAGACCCGAACACCGGGATTGCCTATAAAACAAACGGCAACGGGAATTACGCCGACGTACGGGGACTCGAAATCTCCCTCCGGAAGCTTCCTTCCCACTACTTTTCCGGCTACGTGAATTTCACGACCCAATTAGGCGTCGTTGGGAGAAGCGGCGACCCTATTGTCGTCTATCCTGACCGGAATGTTTTCGGTCCGAGTGGGGACTTTATTCTCCACGAAAATCCGCGCCTCAAAGCCGGCTTGTTCTTTCAGATTCCACAGAACAGCGGATTATTCGGGGGGGTGCTGGATGATCTGCTCATTTCGCTCGAATACAGGGCAAATTTCCCCAACGACAAGATCAGGCAGGATGTCTTTCGCTACAGCGATTCGACATACACTGCAAACGAGTCGCGACCGGTGCGTCAGAACACAAACATGAAGCTCAGCAAGGGATTTTCGCTGTTCGATAATACTGTACGGCTGACCGCATTCGTCGAAGTATCAAACCTCCTTAACGACAAATGGATCAATTTTGCGGCAGTTGAAAGCGCGTCCCTGCCCGATCAGAAAAAATTCATTCAAAGCAAATTCAGGGATCTTCCCCAAATAGACTCCAACGGTATTCCTCTGATGGAAACCGCAAAGTTTCTTAATCTGCCAAGGTCCTTTCTCTTTGGCGTTACACTGGAGCTCTGAGCAAAGAGGAACGTGAAATGAAGCGCGGATTCTCCGAGGGTATTCTGTGGATGGTATTAACCCAGCAGGCGATATTGCTGCCGTTGTACGCCCAATCGAACGTGGAAAAGGAGCATCGCCGGGGGAGATTGTGGGAAGTAGTCCGGAACGACGGTTTCATCGGCAGTCTCGGTGCCTGGGATTACCTTACCGCGTCCCCTTTGGGGATGTTTCCCGCCTTCTCCGGATTTGTGCATCCGTTTGGCAATGAATTCCAGGCGGTAAATACGTACGCAAACGCGAACTTTCACAATTTTCGAAGCGGTGTCTGGATTGCAGTAAAAGACATGCTCATTCCCGGCGGACCACCGACCTACACCCCCACGCCCGTGCCATATGAAGTGTACACGTCCGGGTTGCAGGAGGGCTCGTTTGGCACCGCCAATACACTTGAGCCGCTTCTGCTAAAACAGAATTTCATCGAGACGTCATTGTTTGATCCCCGCCTCCCCGAGGAAATGACCGAAGGTTCCTGGTACACGAACACGGGAATCAGAGTAACGCGCAGAAGCTACGTGTGGAGTTATCCCGGATACAGTGACTTCATCATCTACGACTACATCTTCAGGCACACGGGGGAATTCATCGCGAATTCAACACGTCAGCTCGTCCCAAGCCCGGATCCGGCCCTGACCACGCAGGTGCTTTCGGAAGTTTATTTCGTGTTCCATTCCGGGATCTCTGTTTCGACGAAAAGTCCCCTGAATTTCCATTGTGAGCTGTTTGCGGTGGCTGCAGGAGCGTTCGGATGGCAGCCAGCCACGTATCACGATTACTATCACCGGTTTGATAATGACGAGCTGGTCTTTTCGACAAATTATGACGGGGGAAAGGAACCGCATCCCAACAGCGCAGTCTATTGCATAAAATCCAATCAGGCCTGGAAGCAGAAATTCGGAAATGAAATGTTCAGCCCGGCCGCGTTCGGATGGCTTGCCCTCTACGCGGATCCGGTCACCGGACAACCGGCCCGGACATCGCCCGCGCCCGATGTCCTGAGAATTGACTCTCACAAGGGCGGAACGTTTCAGGGCAACCCTCTTGACATGGAAACATTCCGCGATCCCCAGAACTCCGGTCGTACGAGATTCTACACATTTGCCACCACGCCGGATTCTCAGGCGGCTCTTGGGAACAACGGCAACAGGTTCAACTTTTACTCATTGTCTTATGGCCCTTATACGCTTTCGCCCGGTGATTCCGTTCGGATTGTGCTTGCCGAAATTGCCGGTGTCATGGACTACGGCGTTGTGAATGCAGGCGATCCCGACGGGTGGTTCCCGGACAGCACGACCACGGCAATCCGCCGAAACGCCGCTCTTGCGCGCAATGCGGTTGCCTGGGGTCGTGGAGCGAATGTCAACGGCATGCCGCTGGCCGCCGATGTGCCTGAACCGCCTCCGGGACCCTCTACCGATGCCGTGAACATATCCGTCGGCTCCGAACGGGCGATCATCGGCGTCACCTGGGACCAGCTGGCGGAAACGAAATCCATCCAGGACGGAAGCGGGGCTCCATTTTATGGCGGTCTTGCCGACCTCGACGGCTATCGCGTGTACCGTTCAACGGATTTCCAATATGCCAGCGAAACCGAGCCGCCTGTGTTCCGGGGAGCAACCTGGACTCTCCTGGCCGATATCCCCAAGACGCAATTCTCCCAGTACTGGGACCCTGATCTGAACCGCTATCGGTACGACGATTCCACGGTCACGTTTGGATTTCGATACGCGTACTACGTTTCGGCCTACAATTCCGCGCCGGGAACCTGGACGTCGGCAAACGGAACGACGGTCACGAATCTGGCGGAGCTGGAAAGCGGAAGTTACAATCGCACGGAGCCCACGGCGGCCGCCCCCGGTCCCGTCACCTCCTTTGACGTCTTTGTCGCTCCCAACCCGTTTGTCTTCGGCGATCTTTCAAGGAGTTTCGGAGTCTCCGATCCGTACAAGATCGAGTTCCGCAACCTCCCCGAACGGTGCGTGATACGCATTTACACCGTCGTCGGCGATTTGATCCGGACAATCCGGCATGGACCCGATGAGCGCGGGAATCTGGCCGGGAGCCGGGCATGGGATCAGAAAAGCGACTCGGGCCTGCTGGTCGCGCCCGGACTGTATGTCTATCATATTGAATCGACCACGGAGGGACTTGCCAAAAGTCTCACGGGAAAGCTGATGATTATCAGATAAGGCCGACCATGACGCGCAGAACCTTCAATCATCCGACAGCCCTTGTTTGCATGATCTTGATCCCGTGCCTTTCCCCGGGTCAGGATTTCAACAAGGGCGGAAGAACGGCCTTTCAATTTCTCAAAATCGGCGTGGGCGCGCGACAGGTTGCGCTTGGCGAGGCCTGCATCGCCAATGTTCGGGATGTCAATTCCGCCTTCTGGGATCCCGCGGGCCTGTCCGGGGTTTCGTTTGCCGAGGCGTCGGTGGGTTATACGACACTTTTTGCAGATCTTCGGTATTACACAGGCGCCGCGGCCGTACGGTGGGCGGAGGTCGGTGTCTTTGCCCTCAGCTACGCGTCTCTCGATTACGGAGACATTCCGGAGGCCCTCGTCTCCGGTCAGAATGGGTCAAGTGACACGAGGACAGGTTCGACCTTTTCCGGGAGTGACCTGATGGTCGGTTTCTCATTTTCACGCGAGTTCACCGACCATCTCTCGATCGGCGGGACCGTCAAACTGCTCCGGGAACAGCTTTTCAATCACTCGGTGAGTCTTACGGCATTCGATGTGGGCACGTTCTATAATACGGGGTTTAACGAAATCAGTCTTGCGATGACAGCGCAGAATTTTGCCGGTTCTGTGAAGTGGCTTGCAAACAGCGACCGTGAAGAAGGATATGATATCCCCCTGATCTTTCGCATCGGCACCTCGGTCAGTTTGATCGGAAACGGTAATTCGTTCATCGACCTGGGCGTCGAACATGCCATAACTGTCACGTTTGATGCTGTTCATACCAACGACTATGCGGAGCGATTTCATCTTGGGGCGGAATATACGTTCTCGGATGTTCTGACCCTGCGCGGCGGATACAAGTTCAACTATGAAGAAGGCAACGCCTCATTTGGCGTTGGCCTCCAAAGACAGGTTTCAGGAATTAACGTTCGTTTTGATTATGCGTTTGTGAGTTTCCAGCACCTGGAATCTCCCCATCGACTGACTGTGATCCTGGGTTTTTGACTGCCTGGAATCACTGCTGGCCTTGACTAAACTCAAATAAATTGCAATCCCGGCCAACGCTTCAGGGGGCGGGAACAAATCCGGAATCCACATGTCGTTTTCCAAACAATCGCTAAACGGTGCTCCCCTAACCAGAGAAAGTTTTAAGACACCTCCCCGCGAGATGGGCATTCTCCCGTTTTGGTTCTGGAACGGAGACCTGGATGAAAAGGAGCTGGAATGGCAGCTCCGCGAATACCACAGCAAGGGGATACCCGGCATCTTCATTCACGGGAGGTTCGGCCTCAAGGTTCCGTACGTCTCCGACCGGTGGTTTGAGAAAGTGAAATTTGCCGTGCGGAAAGCAAAGGAAATCGGAATCGATGCATGGGTCTATGACGAAATGAACTGGCCCAGCGGCACCGCCGAACGGCAGGTCCTGAAGAAGTATCCTCACCTCACCCAGAAGTACCTCGAGCTCGTTGCGTTGAATGTGGATGGACCGCTGTTCACGTTCCTCGAGGCCACGGATGATCGCTATGTCAATACGGGCGACTCGCACCCGATTGCCGCGTTCGGCTGCACCGAGGATGAATTCCAGACTGGAATCCGAAATGCCATCGATCTCACTCAAAACCTCTCGTTCAACAAAGTCCTTCCCTGGGAGGCGCCCGAAGGAAAATGGCGGCTACTGTACTTTCTCGAAAAAGAAGTTCCGTACTACATCGATGCCCTCAATCCGGAATCGACCAGGCGTTTCATTGAGATCACGCACGAGCGGTACAAGCAGGCGGTTGGAAAAGAGTTTGGGTCCGTTGTTCCCGGATTCTTCACTGATGAACCGGCGATGCACTATTACCATGTGGGCATCGACAATTATGTGGTCCCCTGGTCTTCCCGGATGTTCAAGATCTTCCGCGAACGACGCGGATACGACCTGCGGCCGTTCCTGCCCGCCCTCTATACGAGCATGGGAGAGCACACGGCCAGGGTCCGGTACGATTTCTGGCGGACCCTGACAGAACAGTACTCCGATGCCTACTACAAGCAGTTGCGCGATTGGTGCGATGCCAACGGCGTGATCTTTACGGGTCACCTCCTGTTCGAGGAGTGGCTCCGGATGCATGCCCGTTGCGAAGGCAACATCTTCAAGCACCTCAAGCATATGCATATGACCGGTGTCGATCACCTGTATCCGAAAATCGGAACGGAACAGGAGCCGGATCAGCATGTCGCGCTCAAGATCGCAAGCTCCGCGGCGCACCATTTCGGCAGCAAACGGCTCATCTGTGAATCCATGGGCGGCACGTACTGGGACTGCACGCTCGAGCGCATGAAGCGGATGCTCCACTGGGAATATGTGCTGGGTGTTAACCTCTTCAACAACCACGGATACCACTACTCGATCGAAGGAGAGCGGAAACGCGACTGGCCGCCCTCGCAGTTTTATCACCACACGTGGTGGAAACACTATGACCGGTTCACCTCCTACGCCACACGCCTGAGTCACCTCCTGTCCGGAGGGCGCCATGTCGCCAAAGTGCTGGTGCTTTACCCTCTGACCAGCATCTGGGCCAATTACATCCCGCAGCGTCGCACCGAGGTGGGCAACGTCATCGAATTCGACTTCAATTATCTCACCGACGCGCTCCTCCGCCTGCATTATGACTACGACTATGTCGACGAAGATGTGTTGTGCGATGCAACCGTGAAGAACGGCAGGATTCACATTGCCGATGAAAAGTACGAAGTCCTGATTCTTCCGCCCATCACACACCTCAAGCGGAAGACGTTCGAGGTCCTGAAGAGATTTGTTGCAGCGGGCGGGAAGGTCATCGCTGATACGCTTCTCCCCGTTGAGTTCCTTGAGACACCAAAAAACGGCGCAATGACCGAAGTTCGGAAACTGTTCGGCATCGACCCGGCGAAACGGCTCGCCGAGTTTACAAGTGGAAACGCCGCCTTTCGACTTGTGAAGAACGGGAAAAAAGGAAAAACATTCACATTCCTGGGGAAGGGTCTTCATACGGCCAGGAGTCGCAGGCAGGAACTTGGACGGGTCCTGGCCCAGTGCATCACGCCCGATGTGACGATCAGCGACGGGGAGGTTTTTTATCTGCACAGGGTCAAGGATAACCATGACGTCTACTTCCTCGTGAACACGTCGAAGTCGGAAAAGCGCAACGTGGAGGTTACCTTTGAGCGCGTCGGACAACCCGAGCTGTGGAATCCGAACACCGGTGAGAGCAACCCGCTTCCGATGTTTGAAATCTTTAAGGGACGCCTGAAGATCTTCTTTGATTTTCCCCCTTCGGAATCCCATGTGATCGTCCTCGGAAACGAAATCCCGAAGTCCCACATCACCATGAGCTCGATGTCAATTCTGTCCTTCGACGGGAAAACTGTCAGGGGGTCGGGCCAAAAACCTCTGGCGAAGATTGCGACACCAAGAGGCGTCAGGACGTTGCGCGGAAAGGAAAAACGTGCCCTGAAGCCGATCGCTCTCAACGGGCTGATGTCCTTTGCAACGGACAGACACAATGTCCTCTGCCTCGGTTCCTGGAAAATGAAGATCGAGGGGCGGCAAGATCGCAACCCGGCCGGGACAGATGTAAACGATTCGGACTGGCTTGCTGTCACCAATGGCGCCTGGGAGACGCAGTTGCCCCAGGAGCGGGACCATGCAACGTATCCGGCGGCGTTATGGTACCGCACAAGCTTCGAGATCGCCGATATACCCCGCGCCCTCAGGATCATGATCGACGGGTTTAGCGGAAAAGAGCACCGGCTGTTTGTAAATGTGATGGAAGTAAAGGACAAGGGAACGAGAAGCTACCTGGACGCGGAGATCAGGGAGGTCGATATCCATCGGTTTGCCCGAACGGGCCGGAATGTCATAGCGGTGCGGCTTGTGGTCCAGCGACGCACCGACGGTATCCTCGATCTGCTTAAAATCCTCGGTCCGTTCGCCCTGAGAAACGCGGGCAATGAATACGTTATTTCAGCCCCGCCCGCCGGGATCAACGTGGGGGATTGGACCAAACAGGGCTATCCTCATTTTTCGGGTACCGGAGTCTACAAGACCGAGTTCACGCTGCCAGATCAGTATTGTTCGGGCCGGCTGTTTTTTGAGGCAGATTGCGGCGAGGATGTCCTTGAGATCTCTGTAAACGATCTTCCGCTTCGCGTGGCTCCATGGCATCCTTATCGGATTGAAATAACAGACGCGGCGCGACCGGGGGCCAACACGCTGGAAATCAGGGTCACCAACACTCTGATCAATATTCTGGAGGCGGTCGGGAAGCCATCGGGCCTGATGTCGCCACCACGGATCGTGCATGAACATGTCCATGAACTGACCTTGTAACAATGCCATCGTCAAGAGACAATTCGATCGTGGTCTTGGGAAGTGCGAATATGGACATGGTGGCGAAAGTGAAAGGATTTCCACGTCCCGGTGAGACGGTGTTCGGCGCGAGTTTCGGAATGTTCCCCGGGGGAAAAGGCGCCAACCAGGCCGTCTGTGCCGCCCGGCTCGGGGGCACGGTTGTGTTTATCGGAAAAATCGGCGCCGACGTTCTCGGGAAGCGGCTTGCGGACACGTTGAAACGGAACAAGGTGAATGTGCGCCACTTGATGAGAACGCGCGACACAATGTCGGGGACGGCGCTGATCGCCGTGGACGGAAAAGGCGAAAATGAGATCATCGTCATTTCGGGCAGCAACATGGCCGTCACACCGGGTGAAATCCGGCAGCGGAAGGGAGCGTTCGCCCGTGCACGTGTGATTCTCTCGCAGCTGGAAAGCCCGCTGGAAGCTGTCCGTGAGTCATTGGCCCTTGGCAGGCGTAACGGGGCGATCACCATACTGAACCCTGCTCCCGCGCGGAGGATACCTGGGTCGTTGCTGAAACTCGTCGACTATCTTACGCCAAATGAAACCGAAGCGGAGATGCTTTCGGGAGTCCGGGTAAACACGGGCGCTCGTACGGAAAAGGCCGCCTTGAAGCTGCTTGACCTTGGCGTCCGCAACGTCATCGTCACGCTGGGTTCAAGGGGATGCCTGTTTGTGAACCGGAAAACATCAAAAAGATTTCCGGCGTTGAAAGTGCGGTCCGTGGATTCAACGGCGGCCGGGGATGCATTCAGCGGAGCCCTTGCCTTTGCACTTGCGGGCGGCAAGGCGATTGAGGAGGCGATCACGTTCGCCTCGCGCGTTGCAGCTTATTCGGTCACGAGGATGGGAGCGATCCCGTCGATGCCGGCTCTCAGGGACCTGCGGAAATGGAGACCGGGCCGGTAAGGTCCCGGAGGTGATGCTCAAGCGGATCGACCATACGACCATAACTGTCCGGAATCTGAAGGAGTCCATTGCGTTCTATACAGACATCCTTGGGTTTCAGGTTGGCCATGAAATGTGGATCAGCGAGTCGCGGCTCAGGATTGTTTTTCTTCGCCTTGGGGATACAATCCTGGAATTGTTCGGTGTCGAGGAACTGAAAGGGGAAATGCTCTCCGACGTGAACGAAGTCATCGGATTCAAACACATTGCATTGTTGACGGACAGTGTGGACCGGGAGTACCTCCGTTTGGTTGACAAAGGCGTGACGTTTCGCATTCCGCCGACAACGGTTCAGAGCGTACGCATCGCATTCTTCAAGGACCCGGACGGGATCGATATCGAGCTCATTGAATATGAGGATGAGAAGGGAAGAGACACGGAGGATGGCGGAAAGCAATCTGTACGAAACTTCGTCTGAGATTCAGGAAGGGGAGCCCGCATGAAAAAGAACGGAACGCTGAACGCACAGCTCTCAAGAATCATTGCACAAATGGGTCACGGTGACAGACTTGTCATTTGCGACAGCGGTCTGCCCATACCGAGGGGGTCAGAAATCGTCGATCTCGCCCTGACGAAAGGCATCCCTGGCTTCATTGATACTCTCAAGGTGGTCCTTGAGGAGCTTCAGGTTGAAGCGGCGGTGGTAGCGACGGAACTTGCAACGGCAAACAAGGTCAATCACCGGGCGTTGAGACAGGCACTGGAATCGGCTGGCGTGACGAATGTGAAAGATGTGCCTCATGATGAATTCAAAGCAATGACCTCTGGCGGGGGAAACATTGCCTTTGTGCGGACCGGCGAGGCGACGCCCTATGCAAACGTGCTGCTGATCGGCGGCGTGGCCTTTGATTAACGACCGATGAACTATCGCAGCTTTGGAAGGCTTGGTTGGAAGGTATCCGAGATCGGCTTCGGTGCCTGGGCCATCGGAGGGGACATGTGGGGGGCGCAGGACGACGTGGAATCGCTCAGGGCCCTCCACAGAGCGGCGGATCTCGGCGTGAATTTTATCGACACCGCGCAGGGATACGGAAAGGGCCACAGCGAAGAGGTCATCGGGCGATTCCTCAAGGAGCGAAGGGAAGAATTTTTTGTTGCCACCAAGGTCCCGGCAAAGCCCGGCTCCCCCTGGCCGCTGCCGATGAATGCGCGGAGCGAGGATTTCTTCCCCGCTTCCTACGTGATCGCCGAGTGTGAGAAATCCCTTAAAAGACTCGGAAGAGACGCCATCGATGTGTATCAGTTCCACACCTGGGATTCATCTCTCAATACACAGGATGAGTGGTTTGGCGCGATGAGCACACTTAAGCGGCAGGGCAAGATCAGAGCCGCGGGAGTTTCCGTCCCGGACACGGATCCGGACAGCGCCGCCGGAGGAATTGCGCTTGGACGCATCGACTCGGTTCAATTGATCTATAATATCTTCGAGCAGGTACCTGCCTGGAACATGTTTCCGCTTGCAGAAAAACTCGGAACAGCGATCATCGTCCGGGTGCCCTTTGATGAAGGGGCGCTGACCGGAAAGTACTCAGAGACGACAACTTTTGCGGATAACGATGTGCGAAGGCACTACTTCCGCGGCAATAACCTCAAGTCCGTTGTGCGCAAGGTCAATGAAGTCCGCGCTTACAAGGACCGGCATCATCCAGGAATGAGTATGGCAGACTACGCCCTGAAATTCTGCCTTACACCGCCCGCCGTGAGCACGGTAATCCCCGGGATACGGTCCGTGCAACAGGCCGAGCTCAACTGCTCCGCCTCCGACGGGGAGAACCTGAACGAAGAAGAGCTTCACGGTTTGCGGAACTTTTTCTGGCGAAAAGACTTTTGGCACGAAGAAGTGAAAAACTAAGCGCGGTCTGCGACCCTCCGCGCCTCTGCGTTGAAACGTTGCTTAATAAACGTCGGGAATCCGGTAAGCTACAACTACAGAAAGATATGGCCCCCCACATGACCACGATCAGATCTGCCGCATTGTTGTTGATCCTTGCGGCGGCGACATTGCCGGCCCAGGACAGATTCATATATGACAAACTGCTCCGTCCGCCCGGCGCCGCATTCTATCAAACGCCCATTGGCCTGTGCGAAGACTACCCCGAGGAAACAACAACTCTCGAGATTATCCGGAAAGACATGGAGCTCCTGAAACGCTCCGGCATCAATCTCCTTCGCATCAGTTTCGGCTGGGATGCCATCGAGGCGCAGAAAGACGAATACGACTGGCTGTTCTGGGACGACTATGTTCGCATTGCGGCCGAAGAATACGGCATCACCCTTATTCCATACATCTGTTATACCCCCATGTGGAATTCCACGGGCGACACAACGAACTTCTGGAACCACACGCCGAAAGACTATGAGGAATTCGGCCAGTTCGTGTACGATCTGGTGATGCGATACAAGAAATGGATCAAGTCGTGGGAATTGTGGAACGAGCCCGATATCCATTGGTACTGGTCCGGAGACTCGAAGGACCTCGCCCGGTTGACGAAGATCGGATCCCAGGCGGTGAGAAAAGCCGATCCGGACGCACTGGTCGTCCTCGCGGGGCTGGCCCATGATGTCAATTTCACCAAATCGCTCTTCCGGGATCACGGGATCAGCCCGTATGTTAATGTCGTCAACATCCACAATTACTATGAAACCTGGTCGGGCACGCCGAATGAGAATGTGACGGATTATGTGAACGCGGTGGCGGATGTCGTCCAGATGTACGGGGACGATCAGTCCATCTGGATGGCGGAGGTTGGATACAGCACGTTCAGAATGAACGGCAGGATCTCGGAATCGTATACGGCCTTGCACGACTATGAGCATACGCCGCGCTACCAGGCCGTGCACCTTGTGCGCACGCTGACGATGCTCCTCTCGACCGAAAAACTTGCGGCAATTGCCTGGTATGAAATCAAAGACCTCACGTCTCATGAAGACGTCATTGGCGATGACAACAACCGCCACCTGGGTGTTGCGACGCTGCATCACGAAGCCAAACCCGCAGAACACGCGCTGGCATTTTCCAACCGGTTGTTTTCGAAAAAAATTCGTTCCATTGATGCGCAAACCGTTGTGACAAAGCGCGCCGGCGGCGATGCCGTTATCCATGCATTTGAGCAGGAAGACGGCAATGTGATCGTGGTGGGTTGGCTCCGGACGTTTGTGCGGGGCACAAGAACCAATGGGATGACCGGGTCCATGAAAGATACGCGTTCGGAGGTGGTCGATGTCCGCCTCCCGGCGAAGCTCAGGGGTACTGTTGCTGCATTCGACGACCAGGGATCAAGAACCGCTGCGCCAAAGGTCGAGCGCAGCGCCAGGGAAACAACGATCAGGGGCTGGACCCTGCGCGGCGGAGAAGTTTCCATCATAACACTATCAAAATGAGGCGCGATCATGAAGCTGAAGGTCCTCGAGGCGACACCCGACTCATTCGGAAAATTCGGAAGTGTGTTCAAGGTCCCGCGGTCAAAACCGCTTGCTGAAACCGACCAGTTCAGGTACTGGTCGGATATCGCCGAATACAAAATCAACGGAGCGACCGAGATCGGCTGGTGTACGGTCTTCCGACATACCGAGCCGGTAGTCACGGGCGTCGAGCGGCATCTCAGTACTCCGGAGATCCTCATTCCGGTCGACGCTCCGTTCATCCTTCCCGTTATGAAGGAGGGTGAAGGGGTGGACACGCTCGAGGCCTTCCGAGTGAACGTGGGAGAAGCCGTTATCATCGGTGACGGCATCTGGCATGCACCCTGCATCCCGGTCGGCAAACGCGAATCTTCCTATTTCGTCATCTTCCGGAAAGGTACGCCTCAGGAAGACGTGATCAAGAAGGAAATCCCACGGGTTGTCGTAGAAGAATAGCGGGCCGGAAAAGAGTCTATCGTGACCCATGAGCCATTATGAACCTGCATACCGCAGCCACAGAACGAATTTCGATTACCTTCGAATCCGATTCCTTCCGAATCAGGGAGATCCGTAACCTCCAAACGGGGTCAATCCTTTCCGCGGGAGGAACGCAGGCATTTCTTGTCAGAACTCCGCTCGAGCTTTTCGAGCCGACGATCCTTACACGCCTCCGGCGCGTTTCTCCGATAGTCGGCGGTTTCCGGATCACCCTCACAGACGATTCGCGTAAATATCTCCTTGACCTTTCCATCACTCCCTCACAGGACGGCCTGAAGTTCCACGCTTCGTTGAAGGCGCCCAAACCCGTGTGGCTTCTCGAATGGAAACTGGGCGGGCTGAGACTCGATGAAGTGATCGTTCCGGCGCTGGGCGGCCAGGTCCTGACCCGGCAAATGCCCGTCGATGCCGCTCTGTCGTACAAGTATCCTTTCTGGTGGAATGCACAATTCGTTCTCGGTACGGCGGAAAGAGGCGGGCTCTGGATCAGGACGAAGGATGACGGACCCAATTTCAAGCTTCTGCGCGTAAAACGCCAGAAGGAAACTTTTGAAATAACGTACGGATTCGAGGCAAATGCGCCTATACGATCGAGAACTCTGGAGGCGGAGTGGTTTGTCGATGCATACGAGGGTTCCTGGACCGGCCCCGTCGACATTCACAGGAGATGGATGGAGGAAGCGTTTGGCCTTGTTCCGGTGACGCAAAATCCGCATGTTCCGTCCTGGGCGAAAGACATCAATTTTGTGCTCGAGATGTGGGGAGTGACGAAGGAGCGACCGGAACCGCTCCACACGTTCGACGCCATGATCGAACGGCTTGATGCCTGGAAACAACTTCACGATCCCCGAAAGACCCTGGTGTATCTTCCCGGGTTCGCCATGCACGGCATCGATTCTCAGGCGCCGGATTATTTCCCGAGCAAACTCCTGGGCGGCGACGGCGGGTTCAGGAAACTCGTGAAGAAAGCGCACAGCGACGGATACCGGGTCATGATCCATACGAACGTGCTGGCGATGACGTTTACCCACCGGCACTATCCGAAGTTCAGGAAGCATCAAGTCGTGGATCTGTTCGGACGGCCGCAGGGCTGGGGGCTCGACATGGACGGTGATTGGCTCGCGGAACCGTACTTTGCCTATATCAACCCGGGGGCGAAACAATGGGGCGATCTGATGCAAAAGGTTATCGGAAACCTTATTAGGAAATACCGAATCGATGGGGTGTTCCTGGACCAGACTCTCCTGGCATTCAACGTCAGCCGGGGTCCCAATTTTCTAGCGGGAATGAGGTCGCACATCCTTCGTCTCCAAAAAGCATTTCCGCGTATTCTCTTCGCGGGAGAGGGCCTGCACGAGCAGGTTGTCAGTGCTCTTCCGCTTGCCCAGATTCACGGCATCGACAGCATTGCCGAGGTCCATGCCATGGACGGCGCCGTTCCATGGAGGCAGGCGCATCCGGTATCCGTGCGGCTCTTCGGCCAGTACACGCGCTTTGTCGCCCATCTGCTCACAAAACATCCCTCGCATCCCATGTTTCGATTGCAGGAGGAGGCCTACGGTCGTCTTGGGGTCGTCCCGGCGCTTTGCCTCTATAATAATGAGCAGCAGATGGACATGCCGGAAACACGGGCGATGCTCAGGCGAGCGAACGAATTAGCTACAGGGGAAAAACCATGAAAACCATCCGGGCGGGCGTCATTGGAACAGGGTTTATCGGGCCCGCGCATGTCGAGGCCCTTGGCAGAATCGGTGGAGTTCGGGTTGTCGCCATCAGCTCACGTTCGCACGATCGCGCCCGTGCCCTGGCGGAAAAGGCAGGCGCCCATCTGGTCTATGCGGACTGGAAAAAACTCGTTGCAGATCCTGCCGTGGAAGTTGTGCACAACTGCACTCCGAACAATCTCCATTTTGAGATCAACAAGGCGGCGATCCTCGCAGGGAAGCATGTCGTTTCGGAAAAGCCCCTGACGATGACGGCCGGGGAGTCGGCAGAGCTCCTCCGGCTTGCGGAGAAGAGCGGAATCGTTCACGCCGTGAATTACAACTACCGGTTCTATCCGTTGATCCAGCATGCCCGTGCCATGGTTCAAGGCAGGGAACTTGGCGAGGTGTATCTGGTGCATGGCCATTATCTTCAGGATTGGCTGTACTACGATACGGATTACAACTGGCGGCTGGAATGGAAGTTGAGCGGTAAATCACGCGCCGTTGCCGACATCGGGACGCACTGGTGCGACCTTGTGCAGTTTATCACGGGATTGAGGATCACAAGCGTCTTTGCGGATCTTGTGACCGTTCATCGAAAACGGAGAAAGCCCCGCACAGTCGTCGAAACGTTCAAAGGAAAGGAATCGAAAGCATCCCGTTCAACCGGCGTGCGGATCGACACGGAGGACGCCGGCATTGTGATGGTCCGGTTTGAGAACGGCACCCGCGGCGTGTTTACGGTTTCACAGGTATCCGCCGGCCGCAAGAACCGTGAGTGGTTTGAGATCGACGGGAGCAAAAAAGCGCTTGCGTGGAATCAGGAAGAGCCGAATTCGTTGTGGGTGGGGTACCGCGACCGTCCCAATGAAATCGTCATCAAGGATCCGGCCCTGCTGCACGAATCGGTCAGGAAATATGCCCACTATCCGGGAGGACATCCGGAGGGATATCCGGAGGGTCCCATGAACCTTTTCATGAATGTGTACCAATTCATACGCGAGCGTAAAGATCCCCGCAAGTCAAAGCCGGATTTCCCCACATTCCACGACGGCCATTGGGAAAACCGCGTCATTGCGGCCGTCCTGAAAAGCAACAAGAAACGTACATGGATCAATGTATGAAACGCAGAGGTGAATCATGAAAATCGGATTCCTGACGGCCTGCCTGCCGCAGGTTCCATTGAAGGACCTTGTGCCCTGGGCGTCGCAACAGGGATTCCGGACCCTTGAGCTGGCGGCCTGGCCGGTAAAATCAACCCGCGACTACCAGGCGAGGCAGCTCGATGCAGCATCGCTCAACAAGGAAGAGGCCCGGCAAATCAGGGAATTGTTTGCATCCCATTCGATGGGAATTTCCGCCCTCGCCTATTATGACAACAACCTCGACAAGAGTTTGAAGAAGAGGAAATATTATCTCGATCACCTGAAAAAAGTGATCAAGGCCGCATCCATGCTGGAGGTGAACCTGGTGGGTACGTTTGTCGGCGGCAGGGCCGACAAATCTCCCGGCGAGAACATGAAGGAGATCGGCAAGGAAATGAGGAAGGTGGTGAAGTACGCAGAGGACCGCGGCGTCCGGATCATGATCGAGAACTGTCCGATGGACGGATGGCAACGGTTCAATCTGCCCGGGAACTTCGCGTACTCGCCAGAGCTTTGGGAGGCCCTGTTCAATGAAGTCCCGTCGCAGAACTTCGGTCTGAATTTCGATCCGTCGCATCTCTACTGGCTCGGGATTGACTACAACCGCGCCGCCAAAGAATTCGGTCCGCGAATCTTCCACGCTCATGCGAAGGACTGCGAATTCCTTCCGGAAGGTGTGTATAGGTACGGGATCTTCGGAAAGCAGATCGATCCAACACCGTGGCAGTCCGGCTGGTGGCGTTACCGGATGCCCGGAATGGGGAAAGTGGACTGGATGAGGTTCATTCAAACCCTGAAAAGCGCCGGGTATGATCATATCCTGTCCATCGAGCATGAAGATCCCGAGTGGGAGGGCACGGAAGAGAAGGTGAAGAAGGGATTGCAGATGGGGAGGGAGTTTCTGGCAGGACTTTTGTAACCTTTCCAAGGTTAAGCCCTGGTAGGGTTACAACTTTGATGCCACAAAAACGAAGATAACGGCCAAAAAAGACAGACACCCAAACCCGTTGGCTATGAGTACATCGCTCCGACCACTCCTGTCATCACCATATATCCCGTTCGGCACTCAATACTACCGCGCTCCCTCCCCTCCTGAGACCGAGTGGGAAACAGATCTGCAAACAATCGCATCACTCGGCCTTAATACAGTGAAATTCTGGGTGCAATGGCGCTGGAATAATCCGTCGGAGGGTGTGTACAAGTTCGACGATATTGACCGTCTGATGGACCTCGCGCACAAGAACTCCCTGTGCGTCATGCTGAATACCATCTTCGATGTAGCCCCCGCCTGGGTGTACCGGAAGTATCCGGACGCCTCGATGATCACGCTCGACGGGCGGCAAATCGGGCCGCAAACCCAACCGCACAGGCAGATTGGCGGGCTTGGACTTTGTTTGAACCACCCTCAGGCGATGGAACATTTTTTTGCTTTCCTCCGGGAGACTGTGGTGCGATACAAAGATCACCCCGCTCTCGAGATGTGGAATGTCGCCAGTGAGCCGGAACTCACGAGCAGCATGGCGGAGATGCGTTTGTTCGCCGGAGATGCGTCGAAGATTGGCGACATGCTGTGCTATTGCCCCCATTGCCGGTCTGCCTTCACGGCGTGGCTGGAGGACAAATACGGGTCCGTGGAAGCTCTGAACCTCTCATGGAACCGCAATTACGTATCGTTCGAAGAGATCGAGCTTCCAAAGACTCGCAATACGTTCAATGACATGATCGACTGGCGGATGTTCTTTGTCCATGTGCTGGGCGAGAATGTCCGGAAACGGTTCGATGCTGCGAAGCAAGCCGACGGGAAACACCCGCTGTTGTGCCATCATGTGTTCATACAGGGCTTCCCCGTGACCTCAACGGCGAACGACCCCTGGAATGTTGCTCAATTCGGCGATCTGCACGGGTTCACCCAAATGGATGATCCCATGATGTCGGATATCCTGAGATCATGCGCAAAAGGCCGACCGGTCATTTCGGCCGAAATGCTCATGATGTACGGATATACGCTCGAGTTGCCGCGTCTCATTGATGGCGACGACATCAAAAGGTTCGTGTTTACGGGGATCGCTGCGAATCAGAAAGGGTTTGTGTTCTGGCAGTACCGGCCGGAGACGCTGGGACGCGAAGCCCCGGCCTGGGGCCTGACCCGCCTCGACGGATCGCCAACACCCTGGCTGCAGCAGTTTGCCGAGGCCGGGAAGGCCCTTCAAAAGAATGCGGCATTTCTCCTTGATGCGAAACCCCGCCCTGCCGAGATCGCAATCCTGTACAGTCCGGAAAATCAGATTTTTTCCTGGACGGCAACCGGCTCCGAAATGACGGCAACCGATTCCTTGCTGGGTGTCCATACCGCCCTCTATGAGCGAAACTTCAACGTCGATTTCATCCATCCATCTGAATTCGAAAACGACATCCTTGCCCAGTACCGCGTTCTCTACATTCCATTCCCTTATTGCCTTTCCGAACCGGTGTGCCGGGCTATCGGACAATGGGTGGAGAAGGGCGGGACACTGATCGGTGAAGCGTATTTTGCAGGTTGGGATCGAGAGCGCGGCACGCATGCAACAACGATCCCGGGATATGGCCTGCATAGGGTTTTTAAAGTCCGCCAGGCAACGGTCTATCCTCACCCTGCGCCGGGGATGACCGTGCGGAAGAACCTCGGGCGCACGAGGAGTGCAGCGAAAATTCGAGGCGCGCTTGTCCAGGAAACGTTCCTGAACGATGGGGCGGAGGTCCTTGCAACGTTTGGCAAGGGGCTGCCCGCCGTTACAAGGGCTGCGCACGGGAGCGGCTGGGCTGTTTTGATCGGATCGTTCGTCGGCCTTGTGTACAGGCGCCTGGCCTACAAACCAAACGGAGACCTTATTGCCGATCTTGTGGCAGCGGGTGTTTCAGAGGGCGCTCCGCGGACAACAACAGGACGAGTGCGAATCGACATTCTGACATCGGCCGACGGCCAGGCCATGCTGATCCTGCGAAACCTGGAGAGCAAGCCCGTCAGAACCGGGTTCTGGATTCCCCTCAGGCGGGCTTCGAAGGGAACGGAACAGTTTTCGGGAGAATCGATATCCCTGAAAGCGCAGAAGGACGGCGTTTCAGGCACGGTTTCGCTGAAGGGTGGCGAGGTGAAAGTATACCTTGTTTAACGAATTGTTCAAAGCCGGCGACCAAACGGTTCGCCGCAACATCCTTGCAAACATTGCCGACGGCTCGTTGTTTGCATTCGCCATGAGCTTTGTGTCAATCCAGACCATTCTTCCAGTATTCGTTCAGAGTATGGGCGGCAGCAACGTGGCGGTGGGGTTGGTTCCGGTGGTGTGGGTTTTCGGATTCAACTTCCCGCAAGTGTTCATTGTGCGGAGGGTGCAGGAACTTGAATGGAAGAAACCCCTCTTCATGAGAACGGCGCTCATTCAAAGGATTCCGTGGCTGCTCCTCGCTTTGGTGTGCTTTTTTGCCCTGGAACATCTTCCAACGGGTGTTCGTCTGTTCACGTTCTTTGGGTTTTTCCTGCTCGCCGCAGTCGGCGGAAGTCTCAACCTGCCCGTGTGGTTCGACCTGACGGCGAAACTGATGCCCGTTCGCATTCGAGGCCGGATGTTCGCCGCGCGATCGATCATCGGCTCAATGCTGGGGATCGGCGGAGGAGCACTGACAGCTCTTGTCCTCGCAACTCTCCAGTTTCCCGGAAGTTACGGCATGTTGTTCCTGCTCGCGTTCCTCTCGATGATGGCCTCATACTGGTTCCTTGGGATGCTGCGGGAGGAAACGCCTGGCCCTCGCTTGGCGGAACAACGCCATTATCTGGAAACGGCGCGGAACATTCTCATAACGCCTTCGAATTTCCGGAACTTTCTTCTTTCGGACGCGCTCCTGATCGGCTCGTCGATGTCAAATGCGTTCTTTGCGGTATATGCGCTGAAAAAATTCGCCCTTTCGGATGCGTACGCGGGTGCGTTCACCGTCGTCCTGATGTCGAGCATGATCATCGCCAGCGTCCTGTTCGGATATCTTGCCGACCAGTTCGGCCACAAAATGAATCTGCTGATTAGCGCAGGCGCCACCATCGCTGGCTCGCTTACGGCTATTCTTGCTGCCTCCCTGGAGGTGTTTCTCATCGTGTTCATTTGCTCCGCGTCCGGAATTGCGGTCAACGTGATCTCCCGGCTGCCGATGATCGCAGAGCTCTGCCCGGAAGAACAGAGGCCCGCATACATCGCGCTGACGAACATGCTCACGTCTCCGTTTGTCCTCCTGGGCATTGTCGCCGGGTGGATGGCGGATCGGATCGGCTACGAGTCTGTGTTTCTCCTGGCTTCGGTCTTCGCGCTGGGAGCCTTATCCCTCCTTGCCTTCAAAGTACGGGAGCCGCGGGAGCTCGTCGCTGCAACACAGACGGTACCATAGGAGGATTCATGGCATCAGAGGGTGAACTCGTCTTTCGTCCTTACTTTGTTCAATCGGGGGTCGGCCCGCATCTTCTGGATTGGGCCTACGCGTCCGATGCGAATTGGGATGCGTTTCACTCGGACATTACGGCCGGCCGCGACGGTGTGAGAATCTCCGACACGGAGGGCAGGGAACGGTTTGCCATAGACGTCCGGTGGAATGTGGAGGGATTCGGCTACATTTTCATCACCGCCGATAACGGAGGAGAATACTACCGGCTGCCCGGCCCCGGGAAGACCGAAACACGGAACCTGAACTACGAGCTTGCGAACAGCAGGGTCGCGCGCAACCGGCGGCGTTTCGGACTCCACAGGAAAGAGGGATGGAAGCCGTCCAGGGAAGTCGAGCAGCTTGTCGCACTGTCGGACGGATATTTGAGTGATGCCGCAAAACAGCAGGCAAACCCGGAGCGGTGCGCGGAGTTGTCGCAGAAGTCGCTCCTGTACGCAATGGTCGTTGCTGAAAAGATCGAGCTCGAAAAGGCGGAGTTAGATATCGCACGCAATGGCTCCAGACCGGACTTTTTTGTTGGATGCGACGCGAGGGGGTATTTCCAAATGGACGTCGAAAAGTTCTTGGACCTTTTTCCCCAGCTCTTCAATTACGCGACGATCACCCATTACCTTGTGAGCGGCGTCTTTGAGGACTTCGAGGCCGAGGAGGGAAAAAAGAGGTTCGAGCTCCGGACGGCCTTGTTCAACGAGCTGCGAAGGAGAAACATCGCGGTGGAGGGAAGGCCTCTCTGGTGGTCCTACAAAACCACGACGCCGGACTGGTTGCGCAGAAAGAACTTCGACCAGATCAAGATTTACCTGGAAGATCACGTGAGAAAAGTCGTGGGGCATTACGGAGAAGGAATGTATGCCTGGGAAATCGTCAACGAGTTCCACGACTGGGCCAACGAATGTCAACTGACTCCGGACCAGGCCGTCGAGCTCACAAAACTCGCCTGTGATGTGGCTCGTGACACGGCGCCTAAAGTCCATCGCCTGATCAACAATTGTTGCCCGTTCGCGGAATATGTCCAGCTGAAGAAATGGACGGACCTTGACGCTCTGTACCCCCAGCGAACGCCCTGGCAGTTCATGAAAGACCTGACGGATGCGGGGGTGGATTACACAATCACCGGCCAGCAGATGTACTTTCCCTACCGTGATCTTGCTGACACGATCATCCTCATCGAGCGTCTCGAGACGTTCGGCCGGCCCGTGCAACTGACGGAGGTCGGCGCCTCGTCGGGACCCTCCGCCGATTCGATTCATTCCGGCCGCCTGACGATCTCGAACGAACCGTACATCTGGCACCGGCCGTGGGACGAAGAGCTTCAGGCAGACTGGATGGAATGGATGTACACCCTCGCCTACAGCAAACCCTTCATTGAAGCGATCAATTGGTACGATTTCGTTGATCCGCATTCATGGATTCCCAATGGGGGGTTTCTCAGGTCGCCAAAGGGTGAAAAACGCGCGGTGTTTGACCGGCTTTTGAAACTCCAGGAACGATGGAAATCACTTCCGCGAAAACAATGAAGAAACCGAAACGTGCATACTCGAGGCGCGACTTCATCGGGACGGCGGCCGGTGCGGGGGCCTTCCTTGCGGCCTCGGGCCTTTCTGCCTTTCCGGCGCCGACAATCCTGACGGCCTCCAGGACGCGCCCCTCAATTGCCGCGGGGACCCTGAGATTCCTCCCGCACTACGTCCAGCGGGGTTCGGGCCCTCACCTGCTCGACTGGGCATACGCGTCCGATTCAAAAGGCGACGCGTTCCGATCGGACATCGCGGCTTCGCGGGACGGACTGCTGCTTTCGGATACGAAGGGGGAAGGACGCTTTGCAGTCAACGTGCGGTGGAACGTCGAGGAGTTCGGCTATATTTTCATTACGGCGGACAACGGCGGCGAGTTCTACAAGCTTCCGCCCAACGGGAGGGAACAATCCCTGAACCTTAATTTCGAGCTGGCAAAAAGCAGGGTCGTGCAAAACAGGACGCGGAGGGCCGGGTTCGAGAAAACCGGTTGGAAACCGTCGCGCGAAACAAAGGCCTATCTTGACCTTTCGGAGGACCTGTTCGGCGACGCCCGCCGCTCAACGGGCGAGCCCCGTCGCGGATTGCTGTCCCAGAAGTCACTGACATACGCCATGTGGGCTTCCGAAATGATGGAGCTCGAAAAAGCCCGGTTCAACATCGAATCGTTGAAGCGGCCCCGTGCGGATTTTTTCTTCGGCTGCGATGCACGGGCGTTCTACCAGATGTATCAGGATACATTCCTCGAATTGTTTCCCGAGCTCTTCGACTACGCAATGGTTACCTACGTGATCAAAGGGGACGGAATGATGAGCGATTTCGAGCCGGTGGAGGGAAAGCGGAACTTCGGGACAAGAGATGTCCTCGTGAGAAAGCTCAGGGAGCGGAATATCACCGTTCAGGGACGGACTCTGTTCTGGTTTTATGACGGCGTGACGCCGGATTGGCTCAAACGAAAATCGTTTGAGGAACTGAAGAAGTATGTCGAGCGGCACACGAGGGAAACGATCGCACACTATCCCGAGGAAATGTTTGGATGGGAGATTTTCAACGAGTTTCATGATTGGGCGGTCGAGGTCGATGTCACGCCGGAGCAAACGGTTGAGCTTGTAAAGCTGTCCTGCGATGTGGCGCGGGATACAAATCCGGATTGCCACCGCATCATCAACAATTGCTGCCCGTTCGCGGAATATGTGCAGCTTGGAAAGACATCGGGCGGCGATGCACGGTATCCCCAGCGAACGCCGTGGGAATTCACGAAAGACCTCGTGGATGCCGGCGTCGATTTCACCATGCTGGGCCAGCAAATGTACTTTCCGTACCGCGACCTGCAGGACATCATGGTCTTCCTGGAGCGAATGGCGGAGTTTCGAAGGCCGGTCCAGTTGTCGGAGGTCGGAGCCCCCGGCGGTCCCACGAACCTCTCAGTAAAAACCGGCTCGGTTGGATTTCCGGAGGAACCGTTTATCTGGCGACGCCCGTGGGATGAAGAGCTTCAGGCGGACTGGCTTGAAGCGGTTTGCACCCTCGCCTTCAGCCGTCCCTGGATTGTGAATTTCAGCTGGTTCGACCTCCTCGACCGCGGGGCGTTCCAGAAGAACGGCGGTCTTCTCAGAAATGACAAAGGTGAAAAGAAAGCCGCCTGGCATCGCTTCAAAAAACTTCAGAATACGTTGAAACAATCGGCATAATATTTGCGCCACGGTTCGGGTGGCCGGCAAAGTTACCTGGGATGACCGTGAATGCATGATTCCATATTCTCAGGAAAACGGTGAAACCATATAATCGACGATCGTTCCTCCGTTCCGCCGCACTCGGTGCCGGCGCGCTTGCATTGAATCCGGTCCTTCGATCCGCTTCCTCCCGGATCATTCGTCAGGCGGGAACAGCAGTGTTCAGGCCGTATCCTCATTCTTTTATGCCTCTCCTGGATTGGGCGTACGCCGCCGACGAATTCGAAGATCCCTTCGCATCACCGATGACCGTGGGACGCGATGGCATCGCTGTTGACAAGGGTATCGGCAAGAGGCCGTACAGTGTAAATGCAAGGTGGTATGTGCCGGGATTCGGTTTGGTCTGGCTGTCCGCCGATAATGCAGGGAAAAAATACAGTCATGAAGATGCATCACGATCCGGCCCGTTTAATCTGAACTATGAATTTGCCAGAAGCCGTGTCGCGCGGAATGCGGAAGTTGCCGGGCGGTACGAAAAGCAGGGAACGGTGTTTTCACCGGAAGTGGTGCATCTCAGGCATCTCACAGAAGAGTTGCTCAACGACGCCTTCAAAGCTCTGTCCGACGGTGAGCAATGCGGTGCGATTTCCAACAAGTGCCTGAACTACGCCCTCTGGGCCGGGGAAAAAATCGAGCTGGAAAAAGCCCGGCAGGACATTGCCCGCATGCAGCGAAAGGACCAAGTGAAGTTCGGGTGCGAAAGCCGGCAGTACATTTGGGCAAAGTCGGAGGATATGCAGAAGCGCTTCGTCGAAGTAATGAATCACGCCACCGTCACCCATTACATCTGGGATACCTGGTATCCGCTGTTTGAGCCAAGCGAAGGAGTATATAACTGGGGGATCAAGGACGATATTGTGCGGTGGCTGAAGGCAAACAGGATCAGCATCGAAGGGAGACCGATTGTTTGGTTCCATCCATCAGTGACGCCGGACTGGTTGAAGAACAAGAATTTTGATCAGCTCAAAAAATATGTGGAGAAGCACACGGTTAATCTCGTATCGCACTACGGGAACGATCTCGCCGAATGGGAAGTGATAAACGAGTATCACGATTGGGCAAACATCCATAACCATACGCCTGCGCAAATCACGGAGATCACGCGGCTGGTGTGCGACAAGACGAGGGAGACCAACCCGAAGGTCGGACGCCTGATCAACAATTGCTGTCCGTGGGCCGAATACGCAGCCAGAGGAAGGATGGCGCGCATGGCCGCAACACGGCCTCTTCGTTCCCCGAGGAAATTCATGCAGGACATCACCGAGGCCGGAGTTGAATACGAGTATCTCGGCATCCAGATCTACTTTCCGCAGCGCGACCTTTCGGACATCGTGCGCCTGCTGGAACGGCTTGAACAACTCAACAAGCCGCTGGTCATCACGGAAATAGGAGCGAGCTCGGATTTCACGGCGCCGTCGAACACTGGTGCAACACGCGGATCGTCCGGCGAACCGTACGCCTGGCACCGGTACTGGGACGACGAGCTCCAGGCCGATTGGCTCGAGCAGGTCTATACCATCTACTACAGCAGGCCGACGATCAAAGCGATCAATTGGTATGATTTTTCCGATTTCAGGCCGTTCATTGTCAACGGAGGACTCATCCGTGAGGACGCCACGCCGAAGCGTTCGTTTGAACGGCTCAAGTCACTCCTGGCTTCGTGGGGAAGATTGCCGGGACAACACCAAGAGGGAGGCGGAGAATAGGCGGAAACCATGACATCAAAAGAACGCCTCATGACGGCTTTTCGGCGCGGGAAGGCCGACCATGTTCCCGTTTGCCCCGATATTTCGGTGATGGTCCCGGCAAAACTGACTGGCCGCCCGTTCTATGAGCTGTTCCTGGACGGCCGGCCACACAACGGATGGACATCTGCGACGTACTCCGAGGCCTATGTAAACGCCGTGAAGCACTTCGGCATGGATGGCTGGTACATCTATGGCGGGCTGAAGGAGCTCCGACCCGAAGGTGCGCCGGAGTTCACCGAGGAAATCGTCGATACCTCCGAGGGAAAACTTGTGAAGCGAAAATGTGTAACGCCGCTTGGCGCGATGACCGAAGAGGAGATGTTCTTCGGGGACGAACCGCCCTGGAGAGAAGAAAAGCCCATCAAGAGCCTGAAAGAGGACTTCGCGAAATTCAAGCTCTGGATGGGAACCGGGCCCTGGAAATGGGCCGCAGAGTTTGAAGACAGGCACAGGATCGGCGACCATGGAGTGTATGTGGGGATGATTCCCGTCTTTCAGGACTGGTGGTTTCATTACCGTCACGGTGGGTTCGAACAATGTTTTACGGATTACCGCGAAGAAGAACGGTTCATGGATGAGGTCCATGAATTCTGGATGGAGTGGGCGCTGGCCTACGTGCGCGCCATGGCGGCGGCAAAGCCGGATGAAATCATGCTCGGCGGCTCCAGCGCAAGTTTGAGCATCAGCTCGCCGGACGTGTTCCGGAAGTACGAGCTGCCGTTTCTCAAGCAGGCGTCACGTATTTGCCGGAACGCCGGTATAATTTCGCATTTGCACATTTGCGGCCGCTCCTGGGAGCTGGTCCAGATTGTCGCGGAAGAGACGGATGTCGATGTCATGGAACCGATGGAGGAACCCCCGGGGGGGAATGTGGATATTGCGGAAGCGAAGCGGAGAGTGGGTGACCGGCTCTGCATCAAGGGGAATATCAATACGTTCGATTTCATGATGAATGCGACGCCCGAACAGGTGGAAGAGAAATGCAAGAGGTTGATCGACGACGTGGCGGCGGACGGCGGATTTGTGCTCTCCACGGGAGATCAGTGCGGCCGCGACACGCCTCAAGCAAACCTCTTCAAGATGGTTGAAGTTGCAAAGACGTACGGAAAGTACTGACCCTCTCAGGAAGGAGTATGAAATGGATCTGCTTCAGGACATTGCCTTGAACGTGCAGTCCGGATACACGGAAAAAACAAGAAAAGCGGTCGAACAGGCGGTTGCAGAGGGAATCCCGGCAAACGATATTCTGCACAAAGGCCTTATTGCAGGAATGAATGTCGTGGCGGAGCGGTTCAAGACGGGCCAAATGTTTCTGCCGGAAGTGCTTGCCGTCGCCGGGGCCATGAAAGCCGGAATGACGATCGTAAGACCGCTCCTGGAAATGACGAATCATGAATCCCTGGGCAAGATCGTCATCGGGACGGTCCGCGGCGATATGCATGACATCGGAAAGAACCTCGTCGCTATCATGCTCCAGGGCGCCGGATTTGACGTTGTGGACCTGGGCACGGATGTCCGGGCGGATAAGTTCATCGAGGCCGTGGAGAGGGAACATCCGGACATCATCGGGATGTCTGCCCTCTTAACAACGACCATGGTCCATATGAAGGGAGTCATCGAAGCCCTGGAGAAGAAAAACCTCCGGGAAAAGGTCAAGGTGATCATCGGCGGCGCGCCGATCTCCAGAAACTACGCGCAAGAGATCAGGGCTGACGGATACGCGCGTGACGCCGCGACGGCAGTCGACCTGGTGCGAACGCTCCTCAATTCAACTCGCGCGACGGCGGCAGTATGAGAAACCGGTTTACAACAGCCGCCCTGGATTCCGGGGCGCTTCTCTTTGGGACGGCGAAATTCCCGCTCACCCGCCGGGGCGTGACGATCGGCGGCGGCTCGGTGATCCCGGAGATCAACTTCACCCTCCCTCCCATGGATGTCGAACAAGGTTCGATGGAGGAGGTGAAAAAGATCTATTTGGAGATGATTGACAGCGTGTGCAGGAGGGCAGTTGAGCTTCATCAGCGCGAGATCATCGTGGAGTTCGAGCTTCTCCCCGAAATGACGTTGAACCCGGTTTGGGGTGAGGAAATCACCGCTCTGCTTCAACGCTCCCTTGAGGAGTTCCTGGACCGGGATGGCCTCCAATCTCTTCTTCGTATAACGCCGGTGGATATACGCGAAACCAGCAAGCCCCCGCGCCGGAGAGAAGGTCGCGAAGTGGACACATTGTTTGATGCCTTTCGCCGTTGTGCCCGTGCGGGAGGCGACATGCTCTCCATTGAATCGACAGGCGGAAAAGAAGTGACCGATCCCTCGATCATAGCGGGAGACCTTCGCGGAATTATTTTCGGGGCCGCCATTCTGGGTTCGGCGGACATGGAGTACCTCTGGGAGCAGATCTGCTCCATTGGGAAAGAAACTGGATCGATTCCGGCGGGCGACACTGCGTGCGGAATCGGAAACACCGCGATGATCCTGGCGGACCAGGGATATGTACCGAAAGTTTTTGCCACTGTCGTACGGGCCGTAACGGCTGTGAGGTCGCTTGTGGCGTACGAGGTGGGCGCCGTCGGGCCAGGAAAGGACTGCGGCTACGAGAACGCGATTCTCAAGGCAATCACCGGATTTCCCATGTCGCTTGAGGGCAAGTCAGCGGCATGCGCACATTTCAGCGCCATCGGAAACATCGCGGGCGCATATGCCGACCTCTGGAGCAACGAATCGGTTCAGCAGGTGAAACTGCTGTCGGGCATGGCTCCCGTGGTGTCCATGGAACAACTGATCTATGACTGCCGGCTTTTTAACGCCGCCGTCAACAAGGGAAGCGCGGGTGATTTGCGGGACCTGCTGGTGGACTCCGATGCATTGCTCGATCCCCAGGCATTCATCCTGAGGCCGGATGTGGTCAGGTCCCTCGCGAAAGCGATCGTTGCAGAACGTGAGGACTATGGAAGAGGTGTCCGCGTTGCATGGGAGGCAGTCCGGCTCATGAAAGACGCTGCCTCGCACGGAGAGCTGCTGATATCCGATCGCGAAGGTTCATGGCTTGAGCGGATGGAATTGGAATTGAACGGGTTGCCGGCAACGTCAATGCAGTTTGTCTCAGAAGAAACTGAACGATGGAGTGATGCGTTTGACTGCACTCAATACCTTGTCGAGACCCATGCTTAGAGAGAACTACTGTCTGCGTTCCAGGACAAGGCCGCATCCCACATTTTTCAGTTCGGCGGAAATTTGCTCGAACGACGGATGATCCTGGTACGCTGAATGAAAGTCTATCTTTCGACCTGGTCGATTCATCGTCTGTTCTTTCAGAAACTTCTTCGCATCTCGCAATTGCCGGCGCTGGCGCATTCGCTCGGATTCGACGGCGTCGAGCTTGAGGATATCTGGTTTCCGTCTGCGAATGACCGTATTGCGCACACTCTGAAGTCGGAGGGCCGTCGGGCCGGGATGCCGATCCTCATCGCCGTGAGTAACGATTTCACGGTTGCTGGAGAAGAGTTTCCTGCACAGGTCCGGCATATGCGAAAATTCCTGCGCCTTGCGTCGAGGATTGGATCGGGTATTGTACGCGTGCTGGTCGGCTCGTCTCGCTCGAGTATCAACAGGATGCCGCAAGTCGTGGCTGCATTTAGGGAGATTGTTCCCATGGTGGATGAACTTGGACTCCGGCTTGCGGTGGAAAATCATGACCGGCTCAGCAGGGATCCCGAAAACCTGCTTGGCATCCTTGAACGCGTCGGATCAAGGCGCCTCGGAATTTGTCTTGACCTGGGAAACCTGAACCCGCGGACCCGGTACGCGTCAATTGAGAAACTCGCACCGAGGGCCATGGTCGTTCACGCGAAGACCTATGGATTCAGGCCGGATGGAAACGAGCGCTCGATCGATTACCGCCGGTGCATAAGGATCCTTCGGAAGAATGGTTTCAGGGGGCCGGTCGTGGCGGAATATAACGGGCCGGGAGATCAAATCATGGGATCGCTGAAAACACGCTTGCTTGTACGGAGGTTCCTGTGAAAATTCTGGTCATCGGCGGAACAGGGTTTATCAGCGGCCGGCTTGTGAAGAAGCTTCTGGCCAAAGGGCACACGGTGTCAGTGGTGACCAGACGGCACACAGCGCCGTCGGCGTTCGACCCGACGAAGGTTCGGTTTCTCACGGCCGACCGGACCAAAGAAGCGGAATTAAAGAACGTGCTGGGAAATCAGACCTTTGACGCCGTGTACGACATGATTGACTACGAACCCGGCGAATCCGAGGCGGCTGTTCGGATCTTCAAAGGGCGGACGGGACGGTTTATTCATTGCAGTACGGTTTCGGTTTATATGGTCTCGAATGATATCCGGTGTCCCGTCACTGAGGACCAGGACCGCACGCCGCTCATGAAGCATTTTCCCCGAAATCCGTTCGGAATGGACTACGGGATCAGAAAGCGGAAGTGTGAAGAGGTTTTATGGGAAGCCCATGATGCGAAAACATTTCCGGTGAGCATGCTGCGACCAACGTTCGTTTGCGGTCCGGGAGACCCGGCAAAGCGGGATTTTTTCTGGATCGAGCGGATACTTGACGGGCAACCCCTCCTCGTTCCCGGAACCGGCGATCATGCGTTCCAGCAGGTGTACGTGGAAGATGTCGCGGTGGCTTTTGCGAGGCTTTTGGAACGCGACGATTCCATCGGACATGCATTCAATGTGGCGGCGGAAGAAGTGATGTCGCTGAACGATTATCTTCGACGACTGTCGGAACTTCTGAACAGGAGCCCTGAGATCATTCATGTCGATCAGGAAATGTTCGACACGCTTCCCTTTAGCGTGTCAAGAAACGGAGATGTGTTTCCGTTCAACACGCGCCGCACGGCATTCTTCAGTCTCGGCAGGATCAAGGAGCGCCTGGGGTTCCGCGCGACGGAGTTTTCCGAATGGATGCCCGAAACGATCGCTTGGTTCAGGGAGAAACAAAAGGGGCATTCGAATGGCTATGAGCACAGGCATGCGGAAATTGCCTTTGCTGTTCGGTGGAAACAGGGTATTGAGCAGCTCCGAAAAGGAATGAATGTGTGACGTCCGTCAGGAACATAGTGGAACGTGCCGCTGAACGATTCAACGGAATCATTCCCCTCGAACCCGCCTGGGTGGCCAGGGATTTTCTTCCACCGGGCCAGCGGCTCGGATGCTCCGAGGATCAATACGAGCTGGGACCCCGTGGGGGAATTTCCGAACGATGGCTGGCTTCCACCACAGAAGCGGACAACAGAGTGAAAGTGCCGGATGAAGGGTTGAGCTTTCTGGCGCTGGACTCAAAAGACCGGCTTACCCTCCGCGAAGCCGTGAAGGAAGCCCCCGATTTGATCCTTGGAACAGGGTACAGCAGAACCCATCCGCGCGGGCTCGATAGACTGGCGAAGGTCTTCGATTACAAATTTCGCATACCCTTCCACCTGCACCAGAGGAAGCACCATGCGGCTCTGGTCGGCCGGAATCCGAAAGAAGAGGCGTACTATTTTCCGGAAGGACTTCCGATGGGTGAAGAGCCCGAGACCTATCTTGGCGTCCATCCTTCCATTGTCGAGGAAAAGAACTACGAAATTCTTCTTCCATATCTCGAGCAATGGAACAGTGACCTGATTTTGCGCCATTCAAAGGCCTATAAGCTTGTGGCCGGAGACGGCTGGCACATCCCGGCAGGGATCCTTCATGCGCCGGGCTCGGCGCTCACAATAGAACTGCAGGAGGACTCGGATGTTTTTGCCATGCTTCAGGCGATGGCGGGGGGAAGGGTCATTTCAAAGGACCTTCTCCATAAAGATGTCAGGCCGGAGGACTGGAAAAAACATGGTGAAAGGATTATTCTGGAATTGATCGATTGGGAAGCCAACGGAGACCCCTACTTCTACGAGAATCACCATACTCCCCCGGTCTCAATTCGGAAATCCACCGACGGAGAGGAAGAATGGATATTCTACAATACAACGAGATTCAGCGGAAAGAAACTCGTGGTGAAAGCAGGCCGTTCGACGAAAAGCCGGGATGCGGGCGTGTACAGTCTCTTTGTCTGGCGCGGCCGGGGGGAGTTCGACGGACATAAGCTTGAAGCGGGAAAGCCGGGCAGCGATGAGGTTATCGTCTGTCATTCAAAAGCCGTTGAGGAGATCATTGTGAAAAATACTGGACGGGAAGATCTGATCCTCTTCAAGTTCTTCGGCCCCGATGTGAACCTGGATGTTCCAATGTTGAAGCAATACGGAAAGAAGAGATAGTGCCGGACGACATGGTACACGAAGGAACGCCGCGGTTCATGCACATCAGAGAATCCAGAACGCTTGTCGCTCTGGCGCTGCTCTGCAGGCCGGGTTTGTGCTCGACATGTGGCGTTCGGGCTTAATATCATCTTGGTGTTTGTGTTGTCGGGCCTTGTGGGCCGTCTTCTGTTGGAGATCACATGGACAAATGAGGCCGATTCGACGGTCCATTTTCGGACTGCCCTGTATGAAACATTGTTTGTGCCGATACGAGATCCGAAGCTTTCGTCTTTTCTCTTCGCCGTGACATTCACTCTGGCAATGTACGGAGCGGTCTGTGGAATGTGAAAAAGAAATATTGTCGTGAAACTATGAATCAAGAACGCACACAACATAGAACGTTCAATGGATCCCATCACTATTGGAACTGAGCCAATGATCATCGGAGTAGGAAAGCACCGCTATCGTTGGATTGACCGGTGGGCCGTTGTCCCCGACACACCCAGTGCGCAGAAAAACGGCCGGACACACGGCGTGGCAGTGGCCGAATCGGGTAACGTGTTGGTGTTTCATCAGGCAAATCCTGCAGTGTTGGTGTTTGACCGGGATGGCCGCATTCGTGATGCGTGGGGAGAACGTTTTCCTGGCGCGCACGGAATGACGTTGGTGCGGGAGGAGGAGGAATTCCTCTGGCTTACCGACCAGGACACCGCGGAAGTTGTTAAAACCACTCTCGACGGCCGTGTGGTGCAATCTTTGCGCAAGCCGGAGCACGAAGCGTACACTGACGGCAAGTATTCGCCGACGTGGGTAGCCGTGAGCGAGACTCGCTTCGGTGGGAACGGCGATATCTGGGTGGCCGATGGATACGGATCGAATCTCCTGCACCGGTACGATGAGAAGGGAAGATACCTGGGAAGCGTAAGCGGAGTCGAGGGAGAGGCCGGGGCGTTCAATTGCCCTCACGGCATCATGTTCGACTACCGAACCGGGAAACCCGAGTTGACGATTGCAGACAGGGGAAACAAACGATTGCAGGTGTACGATCAGGATGGAAAGTATCGAAGGACGTTTCAGGACGGCATTTCGTGTCCGTGCGCGTCCACTATTGTTGGCTCCGATCTTGTAGTGCCGGAACTGAATGCAAAACTGACGGTGCTGAGCCGCGAAAACCGCTTTGTCTGTCACCTGGGGGACAATGAGCAAACGACCGGCATGAAGGGATGGCCTGATCATCCCCAGAAATTGCTGGTTCCCGGTAAATTCAACAGTCCGCACTCCGTTGCCGCAGATGCCGGAGGAAACCTTTATGTTGTTGAATGGATCATCGGAGGAAGGATCACGAAGCTTGAAAAGCTTGCGGCATGACCTGAATCAAACTATCACCATATGATCATATCACCCCATCACCAACACGACTGAGATGCCAAGGAGGTCGCCATGGCTGCAACAAGGACCGTTAAGGTCACCGAAGAACAAAAGAAACAATACAGGGATGAAGGGTTCTTCATTCTGAGGGATGCAATTCCGCAAAGTTGGCTCGAGACGATCAGGAAAGAATGCGGGGAATGCATACAAGAGCAGGAAAAGGAGATGGACAGACAGGGGACGGACGTCCTGAACCTGAGCAGGCGCAACAGCAGGTATTTCGTTTTCCTGGCATACAAGGACCGTCCCCAGCTCGGGAAGTTCATTTTCAGCGACCTGATGGAGGAGATCTGCAAGGCGACGATCGGAGATACCGCGTATCTCTTTTGGGAGCAGTTTGTGGTGAAGGGGACGGACAAGAAGGGCGCCGAGTTTGGGTGGCATCAGGACTCCGGCTATGTTGATCGGGACCACAATCCGTACGTCAACGCCTGGATTCCCCTTGATGATGTCAACGAAAAAAACGGCACGATCTACCTCCTCCCCTACGACCGCGCCGGGACACGCGTGAAGGTCGAACACAAACCCGTGGAGGGTTCGAACGATCGGGTGGGATATTTCGGAACGGACCCCGGAGTACCTGCGGTGATGAAAGCCGGGTCCATCGCAGTGTTCTCGAGCGTGACCTTCCACAGGTCCGGCGCCAACAACACGAAGAACATGCGACGGGCCTATGCCATCCAATACTCGCCTGAGATTATCCATGAGCCCGACGGATCCCTCAAAGGATTGGATGATGAATTTCTGAAGGATGGAGTGAGGGTCAGATAAGGATTCTCGCAACCACAACGTACCCTGCGGCAAAACATTCCATGAGCTATCTCATCGGGCTTGACGTCGGGACCTCTGGCGTGAAGGCGATCCTGATCAACCCCCGGGGAAGGGTCGTTGCCTCAGCATTCGGGGAATATCCGATGGCGACGCCAAAGCCGCTTTGGGCTGAGCAGAACCCCGAGGCATGGTGGCGTGCCGCGATGAGCACTCTCCGGCGGATTGTGAAGATTGCCGGCGGTTCCACAAAGATCGCCGGGCTTGGTCTCACGGGGCAAATGCACGGCCTTGTTCTTCTGGATAGCAGGGGGAAGGTGCTCCGTCCCTGCATCATGTGGAACGACCAGAGAACAGCAGAAGAATGCTCTGAAATCACGTCGATGGTGGGCGAAGACCGCCTCCTGGCGATGACAGGGAATCCGGTATTGCCGGGATTCACTGCCCCTAAGATTCTTTGGGTCAGGAAACACGAACCGGCAGTGTATGGGAACACGTCTCATGTCCTTCTGCCAAAAGACTATGTGCGATATCGCCTGACGGGAGAGTATGCTTCGGAGATGTCCGATGCGTCCGGCACCTCGCTGTTGGACGTCAGGAATCGGCGCTGGTCGAATGAAATCCTGCAGGCGCTTAGAATTCCGGCGGAATGGTTGCCGTCGCTCGTGGAGTCACCGGGGCTGACGGGCGGCGTCAGCCGCGTTGCCGCTCAAGCAACGGGGCTGAGAGAAGGCACGCCGGTTGTCGGCGGGGGCGGTGATCAGGCCGCGGGCGGTGTGGGATCGGGAACTGTGGCGGAGGGAACGATCTCGGTGACCATTGGCACGTCGGGTGTCGTGTTTGCCCATAGCAATACGTACCGGGTCGAGCAGAAAGGACGGCTGCATGCGTTTTGCCATTCCGTCCCGGGCGCCTGGCACCTTATGGGGGTGACCCTCTCTGCGGGCGGATCGCTGCGATGGGTCCGCGATACGCTCTGCGCGGAAGAAATCCTTCTTGCAAAAAAACGGCGCGTCGATCCCTATGAGATCATGATGGCCTCTGCCGCCCGCAGTCCGGCCGGAAGCGAGGGTCTGCTGTTCCTCCCATACCTTTCCGGAGAGCGTACGCCGTACCCTGATCCACACGCACGCGCAGCGTTCATCGGACTGACCGTCAGACATGGAAAATCTCATATGATCCGGTCTGTCCTCGAAGGTGTCGCGTTCAGTCTCAGGGATTGTCTTGAGTTGATGAAAGCAATGGACATTCAGGCGGACGATGTGCGCGTGTCGGGCGGTGGAGCGCGGAGCAAGCTCTGGTGCCGGATCCTCGCTGATGTCCTCGGGACCCGTCTTTCCACGGTGACATCGACGGAAGGCGCGCCGTACGGAGCCGCCTTGCTCGCCGGCGTCGGTGTCGGAATCTTTGGTTCGGTCACGGAAGCATGCAGCAGGACCGTTCGAGTTGCCTCATCCACGGAGCCGGGCCGCGATAGAGTGCTTTACGACGAATTGTACCAGATCTATCGCCAATCCTATCCGCAGAATCAACCAATATTTCACTCCCTTTCGAATCTCTCGAACAAATGAAAACCAGAAAGCTGGGCACAAATGGCCCTGATCTCACCGTGATAGGGTTTGGCGCTTGGGCCATTGGCGGACCGTGGGTCTATGGATGGGGGCCGGTCGACGACCGGGAATCCATCGCGGCGATTCACGCTGCGCTCGATGCGGGGATCAACTGGATTGACACGGCTGCGGCGTATGGGTTCGGACATTCGGAAACCATTGTGGGAAGGGCCCTGAAAGGAATGCGCGGAAAGGCCTTTGTCGCGACAAAAGGCGGATTGGTGCCAGATGGCAAAGGAGACGTGTACAGGAATTCGAGGCCGGAAAGCATTCGCACGGAAATCGAAGAAAGTCTCCTGAGGCTTCAAACCGATCATGTCGATCTCTACCAGATTCACTGGCCCGATGTGGGTGTGCCTTTCGAAGATTCATGGGAAACAATGGTTCGCCTTCGCGAGGAGGGGAAAGCGCGGTTTATAGGGGTCAGCAATTATGATGTGGCGGCGCTGGAGCGATGTCATGCGATCTCACCCGCCCAGTCCCTTCAACCTCCGTACAGCATGTTAACCCGGGAGGTCGAATCCGAAATCCTTCCATACTGCCTGAAACGGGGAATCGGCGTCCTGGCATATAGTCCGATGCAATCAGGGCTCCTCTCGGGAACATTTGACAAGAGCCGGCTCGCACCGGACGATTGGAGGCACAAGTTTCACTGGTTCCAGGAGCCGAACCTTTCGGCAGCGCTGGAATTCGTGGAAGATTTAAGGCCTATGGCGGCCAAGTACGAAGCCACTGTGGGCCAGCTTGCGATCCAGTGGGTTTTGGCAGACCCAGCTGTCACGTGTGCCATTGTGGGAGCCCGCCGCCCGCGTCAGATCATTGAAACTATCCGCGCGGCTGATCTTCTTCTCTCGCGTGAGGATTTGGATTATATCCGTCACCTCATGAAACAGCGGTTTGATGCTAAAGACTAAGGGTCGGTGACAAAGAGGTCATTGGCGCATGAAATATCTTGTTCGTCTTGCCCTGTTCGGCCTTATCTCCTTGAGTTGTTCCCGGGATGAACAAAAGGAGAACGGGCGCGTCGAAATCGTATTCTGGCATAGCTTTGTTGCGGCCACGATTCCTGCCCTCGACGAACTGATCGGGATGTTTGAACACGAGCATCCGGCCATCCAGATCAAAGCCGAGTACATACCGACCGGTGATGCGCTTGTTCAGAAACTGATTGCCGCCGTGCAAAGCAACACCGCGCCGGATATCTCCTGGATCCATGCGGATTTTCTCGACAAGCTGGTTGAAGCCGATGCGATTTATCCCATGGCGGATTTCATGAACGGGCCTGACGGGCTTGGGGTGGAAGACGTTCGGGACATCGTTCCTGCTTCCCTTGAAGCGGGTCGATGGCGGGGACAACAGTTTGCCCTTCCGATGGAGGCGACATCGCTGGCTCTTTTTTACAACCGCGATCTTTTCCGGAAGGCGGGTTTGAGTCCTGAGCGTCCACCCCGAACATGGGAGGAACTGCACGCCTTTGCTCGTCAGCTTACCGTTGATAATGACGGTGACGGCAAGATCGACCAGTATGGATTTTTTGTCCCCGTGTTTCCCTCGTCCGGTCCCCTTAACATCTGGATGAACCTTCAGTGGGCCCCGTTCCTCTGGCAGGCCGGCGGTGACGAGCTGAGTGCAGATGGTTCCAGGGTGCTGTTTGACGGCCCAGCGGGGATTGCTGCGCTGGTGTTCTGGAAGAAACTCTACTCCGACCTTGATTTCAGGAGTTTTGGGCTCTCGCATGACATGGGGTTTGCTTCGGGTAAACTCGGAATGATCCTCGACGGGCCATGGGATCTCCCCAAATTTCGTGAGCTCAAGAATATCGATTGGATGGTTGCACCTCTCCCCTCGGGGCCCGGGGGGAAGGCCACCTACATTGCTGGAGAACAACTGGCGATCTTCAGGCAAAGCAGGCATCCCCGTGAAGCATGGACATTTGTTCGGTGGGTGCTGGAGCCGCGCGTGCAGGCCTCGTTCTCCAGAAGTTCGGGGTACCTGCCCGTAAGGAAATCTGTTCTCCGGCTCGAACCCTACAGGGAATTTCTCAGGCGGGACAGTGTCATGCGGGTTTTTGTTGATCAGATGAACGTCGGGAGGGCCCGGCGCGCACCCGACCGTTATCGCGTGGAGATCAACAGGTTTCTTGCAGAGGCCATTGAGAGGGCAACGTTGGGAAACGAAGATCCATCCAAGGTTCTTGGAGAAGCTGCTGCAAAAGCGAATGCGGTCCTTGCAAGATGAGGGTGTCCCAAATCGCACGATTTTCGTGGGCGGCTAGTCCTGAAAAGCCGTGTGTCGGGCGGAATGTAATCCTTCCATACTATCAACTAACACATTCAGTGCTTCCTTAATTGACCAGCTATGTATGGCTATTTTAGCAGAATTCTGGAGGAACGAATTACTTTCTTTTAAGCAGGGTTTTCGCGGTGGCTCCAAATGATTTAAGCAGAGGTCTATTAATTCGCATGCGCCACCGAATGAAAGCTGAAACCCGTCGAAGACTGCCCTCGAAGCGGAAGTCGATGAGAAGAAACGCCACCGGCACAGGAATTACGTTGACTACTTTAATGACCGGTGAAAGTCCGATATGAGGGTGAAGATCGTGAGGTCGTGGTGTCGATGGCGAGAATCTCACCGTTCGGCGGCAGGGCGAGGAGAGGGAGATCAATCAGTTCGATCTCGACAAGTATCGGGGAGCCATCGTGCTTGAAGAAGACGGATATGCATTCGTTCAGCCGGGGGGGAGGGCAAAAGTTGCACTCGAAACGGGGATCACGCAGTAAGACTTTTTCCGGGAGGGACGATCCGGGTGATCAACGAGGAGGTCTGGAAGCGTGTCGAACCCGGTGAGGGTGTGAAGGTCGATGATGTGCTCTTAGGCCGGATCGTCGGGGGAGTCGCATTCTACAAACATGTGAATGAAGTCGGAGTTCTGGATAAGAACATCCGGCAGTATAACGTCCGTCAGAGGGAAACGGACCGAGGCGGACAGCAAACTGGAGAAGCAAGTTGCGACCGTCCGGGAGCGCGTGGATCGCGGGACGGTGGAGAATCAGGACTTGGAGATCGTGAAGGCTCGGATGGAGCACGGCGGCAGTGATCTGCCCCTCGGCCAGACGAAACGCTCGATTGACTCGATGAAGTATACGGACGTTTTTGAGTCGTGGCTGAAGGATGCGGGGCCGGAGATCAATGACGTGATTGCGAAGTCGTACTCGAAGTCAGAGGAGTGGAAAGTGACGGCGCGGAACCTTGGGGGAGCGGATGAAGGCGGAGGATCAGAAGCGGGGGGAAGAGATCGAGGCTCTGAATGCAATGTCACGGAAAAGGAATGGGGAAACTGGTCCCACCAAGGATAACGTTTGACGGTTATTTGATCGAAACCTTGCTAACAACGTCGTGTAGGTCATCGGGCTGCAAAAGAGCGTTCACTCGAGGTGAACTGTGGCTAAGGACAACGACGCACACTCATGGCGCGATGCGTTCGATGTCAGGCTGCAATGTTGTCTTCTTTAACAACTCTGCACGACCGACGGTGGGATCGTTCAAACCTCTACTTCTTGGTCAGGGCTGCGCGGGCGTACTCGACTTGAGGTAATGCACGGTCTCCTTCTTTGCATTGGGCGACAATGTTCATGCAATAGGCCTGCGCTTTCTCATGATCCCCCGACTGCTCCGCCGCCTGAGCTGCCCCAACGAGTCCGTTGAGTCGCTTGCTGGAAGTAACCAGAGAAGCTTCAAACTCTTTCAGGGCTTGTGCCGGCTGATTCATTGCCAGGAGCAACGACCCCAGCATCTCACGCGCAGGGATCAACGATCCGGGGGTGACCGGGTGTTTGTCCGTTGCGTCATCCAGGTCTGCGGAAGACCGCATCATCTTCTCGGCCTCCTCCTGCTTCCCTTCACGAAACAATGCCCAGGCTTCGGCCGACATGCGAAGAATGTCGATCTGCGAAACCCAATAAGGATCATTCTTTTCTTCCGTTGCCTTGCGAAGAGCCTGGAGCCGTTCTACCTCGGAGCGTGCGAGGGCGGAATTCCCACTTCGAGCAGCACTGACCGATCGCGTAAAAACAATCAGGGCCTCGGTCCAAGGGTACCGCTCCCAGGGGAATGACACCGGAAGAGGCTTCAGCGCGATACCCTCCGCCCACCGGGAACTTTCAAGAATGTAGCGAGCCGGCATCGCAGCAAGCGCATACGCGGCTGCAAGATTTGGCTTATCAAACCCGATCATCGATGGAATCCTGTCGATAACCTCCTTCGCACGTCGATGCTGGCCGATTTGAAGATAGCCGTAGACAATGTAATCATAAGCGTGAAGGGCATCGAATGAGGTGGCCCCGGGATTGGTTTTCCTGACCTCTTCCGATGCGACACGTGCCGAGACAATGTTCGTTTCTATGTTCTCTTCGTACAGGCCGAGTCTGATGAAAATATGAGAAGGCATATGGAGTGCATGCGGGACCGATGGAGCAATGGCGGCATAGATTCGGGCCGCCGGAAGAGCTTCGGAAGCCAGGGGCGCAGAATCAAAGCTGTGGATGATGTAATGCGCCACGCCTGGATGATTCGGCTGCCTTTTGAAAATGGATAATAGAATGTTCCCGGCCTTCTTGTTATTTGCATAGGTCTTGTCAGTTTTCAGCGAGGTCGCATTCAGAGCAAGGGCATAGAGAATGGCGGCTTCCTGGTCTTCCGGAAAAGCTTCGGATAATTGCTCCATGGCCCTTTCATACGCCAGAAGCCCCGCTCGGTGCCCATCCTTGTCTGCAGATTCATAGTAGGCTTGTATCGCATCGAGGTACATTTGCTCTCGTTCTGTTTTGGCTCCAACATGACGCGCAGCTTTGAGGGCGTTCCTGGCCTTCTGAATTTCTTCGTCCGAAGGTGGTTCCCAGAGAAGACGGAAATAGCTCATTGCAACCCCCCAGTAAGCCATTGTGCACTGGGGATCCCGGATGGTCAGCTGATGAAACTCCTTCACTGCCTCGTAATACCAGAAGGAATGAAGAAGAGCCATCGCCTTGTTAAACTCTTGCTGGGTCGATGGCTTATCCGTCGAAATGGGAAAATCGACTGTTCCGAGAGCCTTGACCCCCGAATGATGGGTCTGACTGAATACGGGTTCGTGCGTGAGAAGTAGAGCGGGAATGCAAAGGCAAAGCAATCGTACGCGCTGCATCGCGACCTCCTGCCGGAAAACCGGCACGTGAAAGTTGAAAATCTTCACGGCCAATGGATGAGTCCGAAAGGCATCGGGAACGGAGGGTCGAGCTCAGCTGCACAGAGGATTGTTCCGTCCAAAGGTTCGGCGTCCATTCAGACGTGAATACTGATCAATGTACAAAGAACCACAAACAAAAAACAAGCCCGAAAATAGGTTCTTTTGATGCAATGTCTGCCTCTGGAATACGTGTGCGACGCCTCGTCACGTGTATCAGGTATGAACCTGTCGAAAGAGTACTGAGCAACCAAAGCATGAGGTAGGGAAAAGAGAGTGGTGGAATTCCAGAAGATTCTGGGGTTTCTGGCCTGTCGCGAAGGAAAATTGCCGGTTGGCGATCCAACTCCTCCGCATTCTGAATTTTCCAGCTCTTCAACCGCTCCTTTGTTCCAATTTCCCATCACGCCAGCCGGTAGTGTCTCAGTTTCCCTTAAAAAGATCAACGCAGAGGCGGGGAGGTCGCAGAGGAACGCAGAGTTTCAAACAAAAATAAGGGGTTTATCCTCTGCGATACTCCGCGTTCTCTGCGCCTCTGCGATTTTCTTTCCCAACATGAGTCACTACCCGCCAGCCGGATTTCTTGATTCATGTTCAAATACTTGGTACCATTCGATTCATTGGATTATCCCAAGGAGGTTTTCATGCCCAGGATCGTCCGCGGTGGACTTATTCAGTGCTCGCTCTCCGAATCGACCGAAAAGCCGATTGATACGATAAAAAAATCGATGATCGAGCGGCACCTTGCGCTCATCGAAGAGGCCGGGAAAAAGGGGGTGCAAATCCTCTGTCTTCAGGAGCTGTTCTACGGGCCATATTTTTGTGCTGAACAGAAGACCAAATGGTACGCCATGGTCGAACGCATTCCGGACGGGCCGACGATCAAACTGATGCAGGAGTATGCAAGAAAATACAAAATGGTGATGATTGTCCCCGTGTACGAAGAAGAAATGACCGGAGTGTACTACAATACTGCCGCCGTTCTTGATGCCGATGGTACTTACCTTGGCAAATACCGCAAACATCACATCCCCCAGGTCGACCCCGGGTTCTGGGAAAAGTTCTACTTCAAACCGGGAAACCTCGGATACCCTGTTTTCAAAACCCGATATGCCCAGGTGGGGGTCTATATTTGCTACGATCGCCATTTTCCCGAAGGCGCCAGAGTTCTGGGTCTGCACGGGGCGGAAATCGTCTTCAATCCGTCCGCCACCGTGGCAGGGCTGTCTGAATATCTCTGGGAGTTGGAGCAACCAGCCCATGCCGTTGCAAACGGGTATTTCATCGGCGCGATCAACAGGGTGGGCAAGGAACCTCCGTGGAATATCGGCGAATTCTACGGGAAGAGCTATTTCTGCAATCCACGGGGAAAAATCATTGCCCAGGCAGGCCGGGATAAGTCAGAACTTGTCGTTGCCGATTTGAACCTGGACGAAATTCAAGAGGTAAGATCGGTGTGGCAGTTCTTCCGGGACCGAAGGCCTGAGTCATACCGGGACCTCGTTGAAACCTAGCTTTACAATGTGCAATGAGCAATCAAATTGATAATTGCAAACTGCCAATTGACAATTGAAAACCATGGGATTATCCTCAAAAGAGATCTCTGACCTGACTGCGCGCTATACCTATGGCACTTGGCGCTTTCAAAAAGGCTGGAAGCCGCTCCATATCCAGGATGCGGAGGATTGTTACTTCATCGACGGCGACGGAAACCGCTACCTCGATTTCTCTTCCCAGCTTATGTGTGTCACGCTCGGTCACAAGAACAAGGCCGTGATTAAGTCGATTGAAGAGCAGGCGAGAAAGCTGGCGTATATCGGCCCCGGCTATGCTACCGACGTTCGTGCCGAGCTCAGCACATTGCTTTTGGACGTCCTCCCCAAGGGACTCGATAAATACTTCTTCACGACATCCGGGACTGAAGCCAACGAGGCGGCGTTCAAGATCGCCCGAATGGTCACGGGACGGACGAAAATCATTGCCCGGTACAGATCGTACCACGGATCAACCATGGGATCGATCGCCGCAACAGGTGACCCGCGGCGATGGGCCATGGAACCGGCGGGAAAGATCCCCGGTGTCATCTTTGCCCCCGAAGTCAACTGCTTCGATTGTCCCCTCCTCCACACCTATCCCGAATGCGGCATCGCTTGCGTCGAATACATCGATCATATGATAGAAAACGAAAGCGACGTTGCCGCGGTGATCGTTGAGCCGGTCGTCGGAACGAACGGCGTCCTGATCCCTCCGAAGGAGTACATGCCTCGGCTCCGAACGATCTGCGATGCACACGGCGTTCTCCTCATCGCCGATGAGGTGATGACCGGGTGGGGCCGGACCGGCAAATGGTTTGCGATGGACCATTGGGATGTCATCCCCGATATTTTGGTCACGGCTAAGGGTATCACTTCGGCCTACGTCCCCCTCGGCTTGTGCGCTACCACCTCGAAGATCGCGTCGTATTTCGATGATCACTTCTTTTCTCATGGTCATACGTACGAAGCACATCCGCTCACGCTTGCCCCCGCAATTGCGGCAATCAATGAAATCAAGCGTCTTCAGCTTGTGGATCGCGCAGCAGAATTGGGAGAGTATATGGGGGAAAGGTTGAATGCTTTGAAGACCAGGCACCCATCAATCGGTGATGTCCGCGGGCTGGGGCTCTTCTGGGCCGTCGAGCTCGTCAAAAATAAGTCGGAAATGAAATACTTCAATGTAAAGGCGGACAAGATCAAGGGCGTGCCGACAATGGTGGAGAAGATTGCCGGGGCTATGATGAAGAAAGGAGTTTTCCTCCAGGCATGGATTAGCCACTTTGTGATTGCCCCGCCTCTTATCATAACGAAAGAGGAAATTGATCTTGGTGTCCGTGCGCTCGATGAGGCCCTTGAAATGGCCGACAAAGAGGTGGAGAACTAAATGGAGGTCGGATCTCCTCGCCAGCCTTTTCGAACCCTCCAAGGCGGGCCGGCAGATCCGACGATATGAGACGCAGGCTTTTGAACCGGAATAGGAGTTCCGGGCTACACAGGCACGCGGTTTGTTATGAGTCCATTCCTAACAGGTTACTCATACGGCATGAAGAACATTGCTCCAAAACTTGAAGAGAAGCAGTACGAGGAGAACTTCGCCGAACTCCATCCTCCGTTTACGTCCAATTCAGCCGTGGCGGAGGCAAACAGATGTTTGTATTGCTACGATTCCCCCTGCATGAAGGCATGTCCGACCCATATCGATATTTCGACCTTCATCAAAAAGATCGCAACGGGGAATGTCAAAGGCGCGGCGAAAACAATTTTGGACTCCAACTGGGTCGCGTTGACGTGTGCCAAGGCGTGTCCCGTTGACGTCCTCTGCGAGGGTGCATGCGTGTACAACGAACGGAATGAACCCCCCATTCAAATCGGGCGGCTTCAGCGGTATGCGATGGACCGGTATTTCGAAAACGGCATGCCGCAACTGTTTATTCCCGCGGAAAAAAACGGGCGGTCGGTTGGAATTGTTGGCGCGGGCCCGGCTGGGCTTTCCTGTGCCGCGGAACTCGCGTTGAAGGGATATAATGTGACAATCTATGAAGCCAAAAAGATCCCCGGCGGCCTCGACACGTGGGGAATTGCACCTTACAAGATGCGGCAGGCGGACAGTCTAAACGAGGTTCGGCTGGTCGAAAGCCTGGGAGTGAAAATCAACACCGGCGTGACGGTGGGGAAGGAGATCGCTGCTTCTGAGCTGCTGAAATCACATGACGCGATGTTCATTGGGATTGGCCTTGGCTCATCTGCGCGGCTGGAAGTTCCGGGAGAGAAACTTGACGGCGTCGTTGAAGCCCTGGACTTCATCGAAAAAGTCACAACGCGGAAATGGCGCAGCGTCGATGTCGGCCGGCGCGTGGCGGTGATTGGAGCCGGAAACACGGCAATCGATGCTGCAACGGAAGCCAAAAGACTTGGAGCCGACCAGGTGATGATGATCTACCGCCGAAGCGAGCGGGAAATGCCGGCGTATCGATATGAATTTGAACTTGCAAAAAACGACGGGATCATTTTTCACTTCTTGACGAGCCCAAAACGGCTCCTTGGGACAAAGCATGTAGAGGCAATTGAGTGCATTTCGATGCGACTTGGCCAACCGGGTAAGGACGGACGGCGCCGACCCGAGGAAGTACCCGGCTCGGAATTCCAGGTACCGGTTGATATGGTGATCGTGTCTGTCGGTCAGAATCTTGATAAATCGTTTCTTGCCCAGCTTCCGGGTGTCACAATTGAAAATGGAGCCGTGAAGGTTGATCCCGAAACTATGCGAACCGGAAATCCAAAGATCTACGCGGGGGGCGATTGCATCAGCGGAGGGCAGGAGGTCGTAAATGCGGCAGCAGAGGGAAAACGAGCGGCACGCGCGATAGACGCGTCGATGAGAAGCTGATGACCAACGCGACCCATGCTCCCCGGGATGAGATGGCATGCATTCTTTGTAAAGATGAGAAACGGACTAAGCGCTGCTGCCCCGCAACAAGGCGGGCAATCGATCACGTGCGGGAAGGACTGTTCCGCTTCTCAGAATCCCGCTTGGAGGCGGAATCCCAGTCCCGCTGTACGGGATCCCGCCTTATTAGTAACGAGTTATTGTGGTGGGAAAAGCGGGACTTCGCACCAAACGCTCGTGGCAAAGCCACCGCTTTGGGGCAAGGACAAGTAAGCACAATGTCATTGCGAGGAGTGATCCGCCGAAGGCGGAGAACGACGAAGCAATCTGTTAAGCGCATGATAGATTGCTTCGCAAGAAACGCTCGCAATGACAGATACGCCTTGGTAGATTGTTCCGCCTTTCGGGATGCCGCTCTTTCAATAGCAAGATATTATTGGTGCGGGGAAAGCGGGACTTCGCAAACAACGCTGGCAAGGCTGCCCTGTAAGAAAATGAATCCTGAGGACTATCATGGTTGACCTGAGCATCAATTGCGCGGGGATCAAATCGCCCAATCCCTATTGGCTTGCATCAGCTCCTCCGACCAATTCCGCCTATCAGGTCTGCAAGGCATTTGAAAAAGGGTGGGGCGGAGCGGTCTGGAAGACCATCGGCGAACCGGTCATGAATGTCGTGAACCGCTACGGTTCCGTCGACTACAACGGTCAGAAAATACTCGGACTCAACAATATCGAGCTGATCAGCGATAGGCCGATCGAGGTGAATCTGAAGGAGATCGCTGAGACGAAGAGGCTTTGGCCGGATCGAGCAGTGATCGCATCCCTCATGGTTGAATCGAAACGCGAAACATGGCACGATATCGTGAAGCGCACCATCGATACAGGGTGTGACGGAATTGAGCTCAACTACGGCTGTCCACACGGAATGAGTGAGCGCGGCATGGGATCGGCGGTGGGACAGGTACCGGAGTACTGCGCCATGATCACCGAATGGGTGACGGAAGTTTCCACGATCCCGGTCTTGGTCAAATTGACGCCGAATGTCGCCGACGTCAGATTTCCCGGTCGCGCAGCCAAAAAAGGGAAGGCGAACGGACTATCGTTGATCAACACGATTAACAGCATCATGGGTGTGAACCTTGATTCGTTTGAGCTCAACCCATCGATTGATGGAAAGGGTGGACACGGAGGGTATGCCGGTCCCGCCGTCAAGCCTATTGCTCTTCACATGGTATCCCAGGTTGCTGTAGATCCGGAGATCAATCTGCCGATTTCAGGAATCGGAGGCATATCGACCTGGCGCGACGCGTTGGAATTTATTTTGCTCGGGGCAACAAGCGTGCAGGTATGCACCGCGGTCATGCATTATGGATTTCGTGTGATTGAAGATCTGACCGAAGGACTGACCAACTGGATGGAGGAAAAGGGATATCAGAACCTCGAACAGATTCGCGGAAAAGCGCTCACGAGGATCGCGGATTTTGGGGACCTGAATTTGCTCTACAAGAGCGTGGCCCGCATCGACGAATCGAAATGTATTCAGTGCAACCTTTGCTATATTGCCTGCGAAGAAGGGGCGCACCAGTGCATCGATCTGATTCCCCATGATGGGAAAAATCAGCCGAAAATCAGGGAGAACGACTGCGTTGGATGTCGCCTCTGCTTCATCGTCTGTCCCGTTGATGACTGCATTTCCATGGTGCGTGTCGACGACGGCTCCGAAGCGATCACCTGGAACGAACTGATGAAGCAACTTCCTCAACCACTGACCTGGGAGGCCCTCAGGCAGTTCCAGAAGAAACATGGGGTTGAAATACATTAGCAATGTGCAATTCTCAATGAACAATTGTCAATTGGCGATTAGCAATGGGGAAGGGATCGCACCTTAGTTGCTCACCACACGGGCTCATTGTTCTTTGCTCATTGCCAATTGATCATTGATCACTGATCAACTATTAGCCTAGAAAAAGCTATGTCAACGATCATCAAAAACGGCCGTATCATCACATCCGAACAGGATTACGTTGCGGATATTCTCATCGAAAAAGAAACCATCACCACCATCGGCTCGAACCTGAAAGCTCAGGCGACCACCATGATCGATGCGACGGGGAAGTATGTAATTCCGGGAGGCATCGACGTGCACACGCATATGGATCTTCCCTTCGGCGGGACGTCGTCGTCGGACGATTTCGCGACGGGAACAGTCGCCGCAGCGCACGGAGGAACCACCTGCATCGTGGATTTTGCCGTGCAATCCAAGGGAACCACGATGCGTCAGGCCCTCGATACTTGGCTTCGGAAATCGGAAGGGAAGGCGTGCGTCGACTACGGTCTGCATATGATTCTGACAGAACTCCCGGACGGCTGGCTGTCTGAAATGGACGCCATGGTTAAGCACGAGGGGGTAACAAGCTTCAAGTTGTTCACGGCATATCCCGGTGTTTTCATGGTTGATGACGCCACCATTTATAAGGCGATGAAGCGTACAGCGGACAACGGCGGACTGATCTGCATGCATGCGGAAAACGGCGGAGTCATTGATCTTCTTGTCAAAAGAATGATCGCGGATGGTAAGAAGACCCCGAATGTCCATGCGCTTTCCAGACCGGCGGCTGCGGAGCAGGAAGCCACCCATCGGGTGATCGCATTGAGCGAAATGGCCGGCGTTCCGGTTTACATCGTTCACGTCTCGTCGCACCTTGCCATGGAGCAGATCCGAGAAGCCCGCGACCGCGGGCTGCCAGCTTACGGGGAGACCTGTCCACAGTATCTTTTTCTTGCCTATGAGGATTATGCCGACGGCAGTTTTGACGGCGCCAAATACATCTGTTCCCCACCGATCCGCGAACGCGCAAATCAGGAATTTCTCTGGAAAGCGCTCAAAGCGGACGACCTCCAGGCGGTTTCGACCGACCATTGTCCCTTTTGCATGAAAGAAGGCTTCAAGGGACTTCCCAAGCAAAAAGAACTCGGTGAGGACGACTTCAGCAAGATTCCAAACGGCGTGCCGGGCGTAGAGAATCGTCTCCATCTGCTGTATGAAGGGGGCGTTGTTCGCAGGGGCTGGAGTATGAACCGGTTTGTCCAGCTTGTCTCGACGGCCCCCGCGAAGCTGATGGGGCTGTTCCCCCGCAAAGGAACGATTGCCGTGGGAAGCGACGGAGATATCGTCGTGTGGGATCCGCAACGGCGGTATACGATCAGCGCGACAACTCACTTCATGCGCGTCGACTATAATCCTTACGAAGGAATGACCGTCAGCGGCTCACCGGCCTATGTCCTTTCGCGCGGTAGAGTCATCTTTGAAGCGGACAAATTCGTCGGTGCAGAAGGAAGCGGGCACTTCGTGAAGCGGGGACAGTACAATTTGATCTAACCGATACGCCTGTTGGGCCAGCCCTTGCTGTCCAGAACTAATCCCATAGCCCCGACCTTCATGTCAGGGGACCAACCAAACCACAACAAAGCATGGCTTTGGCCATGACTGGGGGGTCAATGTCATACGTACGAGTCTGGATCCATGCAGTATGGGGAACAAAGAATCGGGAACCGCTTCTCACCAAAGAAATTCGTTTGCAAGTGATAGACCATATTCGCGCAAACGCCAAGGAAAAACAGATTTACATCGATCGGCTGAACGGCTACACCGACCATCTCCATTGCTTGTTCGGTCTCAATGCAGACAGAGCAATCGCAAAGACCATGCAACTCATGAAGGGCGAATCTGCTTACTGGATCAACAAAGAGAAAATTACTTTGCTGACATTCGAGCGGGCAGACGAATACTATGCAGTCTCAGTAAGCGAATCGGACTTGGAAAGAGTGAGAGCCTACATTGACAACCAAGAAGAACATCACAAGCGGAGGACATTTGCAGAAGAGGTTGCGGAGTTCATGCAAAAGCACGGCTTAGCGCGTCACGGCTAAAGCCATCTTCGTCTTTGCGGTTTAGGGGAGGCTGTGCAAAATGTAGGCTTCGCCGTGAGCTCAGCCGAACGGTCGGGATGGCTTGTCCGCCGGAGTCCGTCGGACGGACGAAGGCGGACATCCCGACCAGCCTGCCCGCCCTGTTGTTTGGCGGGGTTAGGTTTCGAAAATCTTCAAAAAGCAGCAACTCTCGAAGTGATTGCGTTAGTCGAGAGTATTTTTTGTACAGCCTCATATTGCCGCCGGATTTCGGGGTGTCATGGAATCTCACCGAAGTCGGGCGGAGATACTGCTTATATAACCCCGACCTTTAGGTCGGGGACTAACGAAACCACAATAAGGCGTGGCTTTAGCCATGATGACAATGGTCGAAAGGGTCACGGCTCTGTTAGTAAACCCCGCCACTATATTTATCACGCCTCTAATGGAGGAACAATGCCCCCTTCGTTTGTTTCAGAACTGAGTGAAATCGATCTCTCTTCGGTGAGCGGAAGTACACTCATTAATAAGGATATCGCTCCGACACGAATTGCCGAAAGGACGTGGAACACGTACCACATCGCCGCGCTCTGGATCGGTATGTGCGTATGTATACCGACGTACATGCTGGCCGCAGGTTTGATTGCGGGAGGAATGAACTGGTGGCAGGCCATTCTGACGATCACTTTGGGGAACGTCATCGTTCTGATCCCAATGATCCTGAATGCCCATGCAGGGACGAAATACGGCATCCCGTTTCCTGTGCTTGTGCGTGCATCGTTTGGAACGCTTGGCGCGAACGTTCCATCGATTCTTCGCGCGCTGGTTGCGTGCGGATGGTTCGGAATTCAGACGTGGATCGGAGGCGCCGCGATCAACGCTATGTTGATGATCCTCCTGCCGTTCTGGAAGGATTTCGGTCCCGCGCCATGGATCAGTTTTGCAATTTTCTGGCTGATGAACATCTATTTCATCGTGAATGGAACGGAGTCAATCAAGAAACTCGAAGCGCTTGCAGCTCCGTTCCTGCTTCTGGTGGGCGTGGGACTTCTCGGCTGGGCCATTTCGGAAGGTGGGGGATTGGGGCCGATTCTCTCACAACCGAGCAAGTTTGAAACTGCGGGTGAGTTCTGGATGTTCTTTTTCCCCGCGCTGACGGGGATGGTCGGCTTCTGGGCAACCCTCTCCCTCAATATTCCTGATTTCACCCGGTATGCACGCGGTCAGAAAGAACAAATGATGGGGCAATTGTTCGGATTGCCGCTCACGATGGCCTTCTATTCGTTTATTGGCGTTGCCGTCACGTCTGCCACGGTCATCGTCTTTGGCAATGCCATCTGGGATCCTGTCGTTCTTCTTTCGAAGTTTGAAAACCCGGCTGTCATCCTCATTTCCATGCTCGCTTTGTCAATCGCAACCCTCACGACAAACCTTGCGGCAAATGTGGTCGCGCCGGCGAACGGGTTCTCGAATCTTTCGCCCCGGAAGATCAATTTCGTCCGGGGAGGGCTGATCACAGCGTTCATCGGGATTGCGATGATGCCGTGGAAGCTCCTCGAGGATTTCAGTGCCTACATCTTCGGCTGGCTTGTTGGGTATTCAGGTTTTCTCGGACCGATTGCAGGGATTCTCATCGCCGACTACTTCGTGATTCGAAAACGTGATTTGAGGGTGAAGGATCTGTATGAGCGGGGCGGGATGTACGAATATTCCAGAGGATTTAATCCGGTCGCGCTGGCGGCGTTGGGAGCCGGGGTGTTTGTGGCCATGATCGGTCTGTTCGTCGATCAGGTGCGGTTCCTGTACGATTACGCGTGGTTTGTGGGGTTTGCAGTAGCATTCATGTTGTACGCGGTGACAATGAAAAGAGGAAAGTCGGAAAGTTTGAAGAAGTTAGCACAATAGGCACAAACACGTTCCAGCCTACTCTATCCTTCGCGTTTGTTTCGCATCCCCGAGCGGGTGAAACGCACCTCATTCCAATTGACAATGTCCAGAATTCTGTCTATTTTGTTTCCTGACCAACTTAACTGGAGATTTTGTTGAGTACCATCACCATACCCGTAACTGAGGCAAAACAGCGCTTTACAGAAATCGTAAAAGGCACAGAGAGGTATTTTGACCGGTATCTCGTCACGAAGAACGGCAAGGAAGCCGCGATCGTGATGAGTATTGAAGAGTATGAAGGACTTCTTGAAACCCTTGACGTGTTATCGAACAGGATCGAGGTGAGAGCGATTCGAGAGGGTGTCCGTCAGGCTCGCCGGGGTGAGACGGTTCTTCTTTCTGAATACCGTGGCGGGAAACGGGGAACGCGGGCACGCCGGGGAAGGAAATAACGAAGTATGCCGATGGGGGTTGAACTCACCACGAGGGCGGTAAAAGACCTTGACGCGCTCAAACGTGCACGCCCTCAAGTCTTTCAAAGAGTCGTGAATAAGATCGCGACATTGCAGGAGAGTCCGGAAGTAGGAAAACGCCTCGTGGGTCCTCTGAAGGGAATGTGGTCTTTGCGCGTGGGCGACTACCGAATCATCTATGAGGTGGGAAAAACGGTGGTCGTCGTCTTGACGGTGAATCACCGGAAGGAAGTGTACAGGTGACGGTCATCGAGTGTGGTCGAAAAAATTGTCGAACTCCGACTTTTGACGTGAGCCGAATCCACCTCACGACATCCAATTCACCTTGGACTCGGGATTCCACTTCGTTGTCGTCTTCTTGAGTTTTGTGAAGAACTCGATGGCGCTCTTCCCGGTGATGTCGCAGGCTCCGAATTTCGATTCGTTCCATCCCCCAAACGAAAAAGGCTCACGGGGAACGGGGACACCGATGTTCACTCCGATCATTCCCGCGCTTGCTCGCTCGATGACATAGCGGGCCGTGCCTCCGCTCTGCGTGAAGACCGAGGCGGCGTTGCCGTACGGATTAGCGTTTTCAATGGCAAGCGCTTCATCAACGGTCTTTGTTCTCATGATGGAGAGAACCGGTCCGAAGACTTCTTCCTTCGCGATCTTCATATCGGGGGTTACGTGGTCAATGACGGTAGGGCCGACGTAGTAACCTTTCTCCATTCCCTCGACCGCAGCATTTCTCCCATCGACGAGAACCTTCGCGCCAGCTTTCTCTGCCTCTGTGATATACGCCTCGATCCGTTCCTTCGCTTGTTTCGAGATCACGGCACCAAGGTTTTTTCCCGGAATGATCTTCCGGGCCTCTTCGCATAAGAGCTTGATAATGTGATCCACTGGTCCAACGGCCACCATTGCAGAGGCTGCCATGCAGCGCTGACCCGCACAGCCGCTCATTGAGGCGGCGATATTGCTCGCCGCCATGGCCTCATGGGCGTCGGGGAGGACGATCAGATGGTTCTTTGCGCCCCCAAGGCACAGTGCACGCTTGTGCCGTGATGTCGCCCGGGCATAAACAATTTTTGCCACCTTCGTCGATCCCACAAACGAGATTGCCCGAATACCGGGATGATCGCACAGCGCTTCAACCACCGCCTGACCACCGTTGACAACATTGAATGCTCCGTCGGGCAGACCTGCTTCCTTAAGAAGCTCGCTGATTCGTACCGCACTGAGAGGAACCTGTTCGGACGGTTTGAGAATCATGGTATTCCCGAGTACCAAGGCATTGGGAATCGTCCAGTTCGGCACCATGTTTGGGAAATTGAACGGTGTAATCGAGGCGACGACGCCCAACGGATATCTGTCGACGCGGCATTCCACGCCTTTGCTGACCTCAAGGATCTCACCGGGAATCAATTGAGGCATAGCGCAGGCAAACTCGGTCACCTCGATCGCTTTCTCGATTTCTGCAGATGCCTCGGGCATGGTTTTCCCG
>JACPLA010000082.1 GCA_016186715.1 Ignavibacteriales bacterium
CACCCCTATGCGAGGTTCACGGGAACCGTCTACTTTGACGATCTGACGGTACAAGTCATCGGTGCTACGACGAGCGCCGGAAACGGCAAGAATGGATTGCCCAAGACGTACGATCTATCGGTGAACTATCCAAATCCATTCAACCCATCGACGAACATCAAGTTCGCGTTGCCGGTTGAGAGCAGATTTGCGCTCGTCATTTACAACATTCTTGGCCAGCGAGTGCGCACGGTCGCAGAGGGTATCAAATCCGCGGGCGAGTACACAGTTCAGTGGGATGGAAGAAACGATGTCGGTGAGGTCGTACAAACGGGCGTCTACTTCTATCGGCTGGAGACGAACTCCATCGCTCTCGTGAAGAAGATGATATTTTTGAAGTAGTGGCATCGACGGGCGGGGCATCCGGAAACGATGCCCCGCTTTTTTTATTTTATTTGGGGAGAGACAAGAACAAACCGACTTCATGGGAGGCCATTGAAACAGATCGTTGCTAACGTTTTCCTCTCGACGGTGTTGATTGCCGCTGCCCACGGGGGTACGACCGGCAAGATCGCCGGGAAGGTGATCGACGCGCAAACCAAAGAAGCGCTTATCGGCGTGAACGTTATCATTTCCGGAACGGCGATGGGTGCGTCGACCGACTTGGATGGTAACTACTTCATCATCAACATACCTCCCGGGACCTACCGCCTGCGGGCGTCCATGGTGGGCTACACCCCTGCTGAAGTCAACAATGTCATTGTATCGGTCGACCAGACCACCAAAATAGATTTTGACCTTCAATCGCAAGACGTCCAGCTCGGCAGTGTTGTCATCGTGGCCGATCGCCCGATCGTACAGAAGGATCTGACATCAACCACCTCGACCGTCACGAGCGATCAGATTTCCAAACTTCCCATCGAAAATGTTTCATCACTGGTGAACCTGCAAGCCGGGGTTGTCGAGGGCCATTTCCGCGGAGGTCGGAATGGCGAGGTCAAATATCTCATCGACGGGATTTCCGTCAACGACGTTTTTTCTGGAGCGAGCACGCTCGAGCCCGAAGTCAACAGCGTTCAGGAGGTGCAGGTTCTTATCGGTACGTTTAACGCAGAGTACGGGGAAGCGCTTTCCGGTGTCGTCAATCAGGTCACAAAAATTGCGCGCGACAATTACTCAGGACAGATATCCCTCTACACAGGCGACTACGCAAGCTCTCGGACCACATTATTCCACAATGTCGACCACGTGTCTCCTTCCGATTTGCAGAATCTTGAAGTATCTCTCAGCGGACCAGTCCCGGGCGTGAGCTTCATGAAATTCTACATTTCGGGAAGGTACTTCTACGACGACGGATACATTTATGGTAAGAGGATGTTTAATCCCCCCGATTCTTCAAATTTCTCGAGCAACGATCCCGCCCAATGGTACAATGGTGGTACAGGTGATGGCAAGTATGTGCCGATGAATTACAACCGCCGCAGCACATACCAGGGGAAGGTTTCGTTCGATGTGGGGACGGGAAAGGGATTCATCCTCCAGGGGATTATCCAAAATCAAGAATACAAGAGTTATGACCATCAGTTCCAGCTGAACCCGGACGGCGATTACCGTCGGTTTCAAAAAAGTTATCTGGGAATGGCCAGCTTCAACCAGGTTTTGAGCGCATCGGCGTTCATCGATCTGAACGCTTCGGTATTCCTGTCGGATTACAAACAATACGTCTACGAGGATCCTCTCGACCCACGGTACGTTAACCCCGAGCGCATGAGGGATGTCGGAGGCAACGCTTTTCTGACGGCAGGAACTCAGAACTGGCACTTCTCACATCATTCCGTCACGTATTCAGGCAAACTCGATTATACGACACAACTCACAACGATTCACCAGTTGAAGGCCGGATTTGATGGTCAGCGCCATAGTCTCGGTTACGAAGATTTTCAGGTTCATGTCGACGCGTCGAGCGGCTTTAAACCCGCGCTGCCGAAGCCGGGCGATTTCGATTACAATGTGTACAGCAACACGCCCTATCAGCTCGCGGCCTACGTGCAGGATAAGATCGAACTCGACTATCTCATCGTGAATGTCGGGTTTCGGTACGACTACTTCGAGCCGGACGGAAAAACGCTGAATAACCCTGACCGCATTGCCGAACTTGACCAATTTCAACCCCCGTTTCCGGACTCTCTGTTCTCGAAAGCGAAAGCTAAATATCAACTGAGCCCCCGCGTCGGTATTTCCTTCCCGATTTCGGAAAGGGGAGCCGTCCATCTCTCGTACGGACATTTCTTCCAGATTCCTCCATTCGAGTTTCTCTACAAGAATCCAAATTTCCGGATTCCGCTCACCGGAAGCTTTCCCGAGTTTGTCGGCAATGCGATCGGCAATGCCGACCTTGAGCCGCAAAGCACAACGATGTACGAAATCGGGCTGCAGCATGAGCTCGCGGCAAACTTGGGGGTTACCGTCACAGCATACTACAAGGACATTCGCAATCTCCTCGGCCTCCAGCTTCATCTGAAAAACGACTTTAAACTATTCGGAGAATACGTCAACCGGGACTACGGAGCGGTCAAAGGATTCACTATCTCACTCGAGAATAGATTCAGTGATGGGTTTGGGGCGAACATCGACTACACGTATCAGGTAGCACGGGGACACGCTTCCGACCCGAACGACGATTTTAACAAAGCTCAAGCCTCACCGCCGGTAGAAAGCAACAAAGAGCTCGTCCCGCTCAACTGGGATCGCCGCCATTCGCTCAATGTTACTCTCACAACCGGAACGCCCGGTGATTTCATCGCGAGCGCAATTGGAAGACTCGGCACGGGCCTTCCGTACACTCCTTCGCTGTTCAATCAAAGAACGGGGCTCGAGAACAGCGACAACCGCCCGGCATTCTTCAACGTCGATCTTTATTTTACAAAAGAACTTGGTTTCACCGGAATGCCGTTATCGATTTTTCTCAAAGTATACAATCTCTTCGATACTGCGAATGAAATCAACGTGTTCGGCGATACGGGAAGAGCAGGTTATACGCTTGAACTGACACGTGCTCAACAAGCGCCGCGTGGCGTCAACACACTTGCTGAATACTTTACGCGTCCGGATTTTTTTTCATCGCCCCGCCAGGTTGTCTTCGGAACTTTGATCTCCTTCTAATACTGACACGCAGCCTATGTCCATCCGAATCCAGCGTCTGAAAACCTTCCCGCTGGCATTGTTTGCGAGCATTGCCATCCTAACCTCCGCGTCGTTGGCCCAGCGAGTGATTGATAAAAACAAGGGGAACCATAACGAGACGAAAAAAGGATTGATGAATGGGAACCTTGTGTCGACTGTGTATTATAATTTTGGGGAAGTGGCAGACTGGTTGAACGACCCGTCGAGAAGCGGCGTCTGGCCAAAAGGGACAAACCATACCTACGTCGATGGGGTCGCCATCATTGTGCAAGCCGAGACCCAGTCCCCGCAAGGAGACATCATCCATCCACTGGAAACCAATTATTACGAGTACACGAGAAATGACGTTGGGACGGGAGTGACATACGGGTGGTGGCCGCTGCCCGGTTATGCGAGTCGTTTTCAATCAAGTCCTGCGCAGAGTACCGACCCCGCGACATGGCCGCCACATTGGCCTGACCGGCCAGCCGACTGGGACGGGAAATGGAACGGGTTTTTCGGCAAAGGCATTCAAAATGCAGACCTCGAGTCTTATTTTGTGTTCGATGACAACGAAGACCGTGAATATATCCTGGCACACAATTTCCATCCTGATGCTGACGATTCCACGCGAGGCGGCCTCGGAATGCAAGTTCGTGCGCGGGGGTTCCAATGGTCTCAAGTTCTTGCAGAGGATGTAATCTTCTGGTTTTACGAAATCACGAACATGGGTACGACCGATTATCAGAAAACGCTGTTCGCACAGTATGTCGACTGGGGCATCGGCGGCCATGATAATTCATCGAACAACGCAGGCGACTACGACGAATTTCTTAATCTCTCATTCGCCTGGTCGACGGTTCCCTTCGGAAGCCCCGGGAATTGGAGTCCGGTTGGTTACTGCGGATATGCGTTCCTCGAAAGCCCGGGCATCCATGACGATGGGGTAGACAATGACCACGACGGGTTGACCGATGAGCGGCGTGACAATGTCGCAAGCGTATTCGTGAGCGACCCACTGCTGGATCCTCATCTCGTCGACGTGCAGCAAGATACAGTCCGCTTTCTCCAGTTCTATGGCTACTCCTGGAAGCCGCACTGGGACGCGGATGAGAACGGCAACTGGCGCTCGTATAACGACTTGAACAATAATGGCACATGGGATTCCGGTGAGCCACTCAACGACGATGTCGGAACGGACGGCATAGGCCCGCTGGACGAAGGGTACACGGGTCCGGATCTGGACGGCAGTGAGGCGAATGGAAAACCAGATCAGGGAGAACCGAATTTTGGCATTCTCGACAAAGACGAGTCCGATCAACTCGGTCTCACGGGCTTCATTATCGCTCCGGTGCACACGTACGACTTGAATAACGATGAACGAAATTGGAAGGCGTTTTCAGCGCTGCCGCAACCGCATGGTCAATCCCTGGTGGGCGTCAATCTGGGAAACTGGTTTTCGAGCTATCTGTTCCATCTTCTCGGCCGCACGACCTACACGCAGGTGACCGGAACGATCCAGGCAACAGGGGAAACCGAGCGGTTTTCCATGGCTCTCATTTTCGGTATGAATGCACAAGACCTGTTCCGCAGGAAACGTACGGTGCAGCAGATTTACAACGCTAACTATCGATTTGCAAAGCCACCTGATAAGCCAATCGTGAAAGCCATATCGGGCGACCGACGGGTGACCCTTTATTGGGACAACCGTTCCGAGCTCACGTTCGATCCCTTCTATCAAAAATACAACTTTGAAGGGTACAACATCTACCGGAGCAGTGAAGCAAACTTCCTTGAAAACAAGATCATAACGGATGCGTACGGCAGGGCCACGTTCCGGTTGCCGATTGCTCAGTTTGACCTTGTCAACGGAGTGAAAGGGCTTCATCCGATTGACGTCAATGGAGCTCACTTTTACCTCGGCGACGATACCGGATTGAAGCACTCGTTCATCGACACGACTGTGCAGAATGGTCAGACGTACTACTATGCCGTCGTTCCGTACGACCAGGGTTTTACGACCACGACCATCACGGGGGAGTTTGTCGGCATCCCGCCCTCGGAGGCGACGAGCATTATCAACGTGGATATTAACGGCAGAGTGAAGACCGATATTAATACGGCCGTAGTAATTCCACATGCAGCTGCTGCGGGTTATATTCCCCCCAACATCTCACTAACGACGGTCACCGGTCCCGGAACTGGTTCCATTTCAATCAATGTGATTGACCCCGCTTCTCTCAAGGACCAGCATACCTACAGACTCTCGTTTATCGACTCCGCGGCCTTCCATGACAATCCCCGACCTTACTACAAACTGGAAGATCAAACAGCCGGGGCGACGGCGATTCCTCTTTCGAGACTCAAAACGAACAGCGAGGAGGCTCCGGTCATCGACGGTCTTTCGCTGAATATCTTCAACGACACCGCCGTCGTCATCGATCAGAAAAAGACCGGCTGGCTCACAGAGAACTCAAACTATGTCGTCCAGGTGGGGTTTGACTCACGCTATGCGGCTGCGTATCAGGCCCGGCGTGTCAACTACCCGGCTGATTTTCAGATCACAATTATGGCACCGGGAGCCGGCGATATACCATTCCCCTCGACGAGCTTCGACAATCCCCAATTTCCTTCCAACCTCGTCGTCAAGAACCTTACAGAAAACATCGACCACGTCCAGTTTATCTTTCGCGACAACAACAGTAACAATCTCTTCGACGCCGGAGATGCAGTGTTCATCGTGTCCGGTGATTCAGCCGGCAAGCCGGCGACAGATTTTCCGCCGGCACGAAAAAGCTGGTCCATTACGTTTATCAAAGATACGCTGATCCCGGAACCTCAACAGCGGACGCCGCAGCTGGGTGATGTCTTTCACATCGCCACGAAAAAACCTTTCCGGACGGGCGAGTATTACCAGTTCCAGGTCAAGTCTCCTTCGTACAGCGAGGAGCAGGCGCAGTTGGATATTTCGAAGGTTGCGGTGGTACCCAATCCCTACGTGGGAGCCGCGTCATGGGAATCGCAGACGACCAGTGTTGGCCGCGGGGAACGAAAAATTTTCTTCATCCACCTTCCAAAATCGTGCACCATTCGTATTTTCACCATGAGCGGGCATCTCGTTCAAACGATCGCTCATGACAGCGCGATTGACGACGGTCAGGAGCCCTGGAACCTCCTATCCCGCGACGGGTTGGGAATTGCGTTCGGCATGTATATTTTCCATGTGGAAGCGCCCGGCATCGGGTCGTACATCGGCAAGTTCGCAGTTCTGAAATGATGATGACAGAAGCGACCATAACGATACTCACGCGGAAGCACAGAGAAGCCCTGTGTCTTATGATGCTTTTTGTGTTATCCGCAGAGTCACCGGCTCAGACCCTCGCCAAAAATGTGTCGAATGCGGGGACGACGGCAGCCACATTTCTCGAGATTCCCGTGGGAGCTGCGGCAGTCGGAATGGGAGGAGCATTCGTCAGCCTTGCCAACGACGGCAGCGCGCTGTACTGGAACGTTGCCGGAAGCGCGTTGCTGCCGAAAAGTGAAGTAATCATTGTGCACACCAACTGGATTGCGGATTCGAAATTCGATTTTGCAGGCCTCGTGCTTCCCCTGGGCAGCTTTGGCACACTTGGCTTCAGTCTTACGTCGCTCTCGATGGGCGACATGAAGGTACGGACGGTGGAGATGCCAGATGGAACCGGCGAGTTTTTTAGCGCCGGAGATTTGGCCGGTGCAGTATCGTACTCCCGAACTCTGACAGATCGGTTTGCTGTTGGGATGACGCTCAAGTATATTCAACAAAGGATCTGGCACGAGAGTGCATCGGCATTTGCAGTTGATATCGGTACGCTCTTCAGGACTGACCTGTTCGGAGGAATGGTAATCGGCGCTTCCCTGTCGAATTTTGGCACCAGGATGCAAATGGCGGGAAGGGACACGCGCTATTTTATCCGTCTTGACCCCTCAAAAACGGGATCGAACGACCGTATCCCGAGCAACATAGAGATGGATACCTGGGACCTACCTTTATTGTTTCAACTCGGCGTCTCGACCGACGTCGTCAAGAGCGATGCCAATCGCTGGACAGTCACAGTGGATGCGTTGCACCCGAGCGATAACTACGAAAGCCTCAATGTCGGAACGGAAGTTGTCTTCGAAGAATTCCTTTTTCTTCGCGGCGGGTACAAGTCGTTGTTCCTGAACGACGCAGAAGGCGGAATGTCGTTCGGAGTCGGGGTGAAATCGAGCGCACTCTTCTCGGGTCCGTCCCTCTCGTTCGATTACGCATATCGTGACTTCGGACGTTTGGTCAATATCCAGGTATTCTCTCTCAGCATCCGCTTTTAGCGTGAACCGACCGATCGCGCATATAGCGTGGCGGTACCTCGTCATACCTGCAATCGCAATTCTCTGGCTTCCGTCCAGGTCCAAAGCTCAGTTTAACAAAGATTTTCAGCGTGTTTCGATCGATGACTCGAGGTTGGGCTCCGTCGTTCTTGCGAAGGTTGGAGACAATACGATCACCGCGCAGGAATTCCTGCTCAGCTACGAATACGGGCCCGCATTCACCAAGCGGGAAAAAGACTCTCGAAAACGCTACCTCGATTTCATGATCTACGAAAAATTGCTCGCATTGGCAGGTTACGCTCAAGGAGGCCGGTCGCGGCCCGATGTCCAGAACGCTCTGGCTGAGGTGGAAGCCGACCTTGCAACCGAGGAACTCTACAAGGAAGACGTGCTCAAGCGCGCACACGTCAGCGATCAAGAAATCAATCACGGTGTTTCCCAGGAACGGATCCACAGAACAGTCAAATGGATTTATTCGCGCTCGAAGGAGCACATCATGCAAGCGCGCCATGCTCTTGAAGCGGGCGCATCATTCGATTCGATGTTCGCGCGACAGCTTTCAGATTCGCTCAAGGCCGACGAGCGCACGATGGAGACCACCATGCTTCGTGTGATGATTCGGAACCCTCTGTTCGCGCGCGTTCTTGAGAGCCTTCCGCCGAAAACGGTCTCGAAGCCCGTCGAGGGGCCGGACGGATGGTATCTGGTCACGGTCGTTGACGGATGGTCAAACGCCATTGTCACGGAATCTGAGAATGCAAAGCTCAGAGAGGACGTGCGCCGTGTGCTCGTCCAGCATAAATCCGATTCCCTTTCCGACGAGTATGTGAAAGCATTGATGACCCGGCGCCATCCGGTTATTCAGCGGGAAACATTCGAAGTGCTCCACCTGTACCTTGCTCGGATCGTCCTTCCGGCGCAATCATTCACATCGTGGCAGCTGGCCGACCGAATGAAGCGTTTCATGCCCGGCTACGATACAACACAATTCGACTCCTACCAAATGCAGCCGCTCGTTATGCTGGACCGGGGAAACTATACACTCGCCGATTTTCTTCGCTGGTATAGACCAAGGGAAACCGCCGTCCGGCTCGCAGCGTCGTCACCAATGTCGTATTTTCATTCACTGGAAAACCTCGTCTGGCGAATGGTTCGGGACAGGCTTCTTACGGAACGTGCATACGCCCGGAAGTTGCAGAAGAGGGAACGAGTTGTCAAAGAGAAGAAATGGTGGGAAGAAAAACTGATGTATCAGGTTGCAAAGGCACGGATCGTCGAATCCATTCCGAGCTCAGATTCTTTGTTAAGCGCGTATTTCGAGAAACACCGCGCATCCTACAAGATTCCCAAGGGGGGTGGAATGGATTCTCAACCGATACAAGATGAGGTATGGAAGGACTACCATGCGGATGAGCTTACACGCAGGATGCTCCACGAAATTCTTCAGTTGAAACAGAAATACGGAGTTTCGGTGGATGAACAAGCGTTGAAGGAGCTCCCTGTTGACGTCGATAATCTTCCAAAGACGATAGACGTTTACACAGTGAAAGTGGGGGGAATTCTTCCTCGACCGGCATTTCCTACCATTGACTACGACTGGCAGGCCTGGAACTGATTCCTCATGAGACCTGTCGATTTTCTGAATAACCGCACGTTCGTCGTTGTTTTCTTGATACTGGCGTCTGGCGTTTTTGTTGATTGCACACGGCAGCGTGAGTCCGGAGACCAAGAGCCGGGAGAAATCGTTCACCTCACCTACTGGCCCGCGCCCAATCCTCAGGAAGTTGAGCTTGCCGCATTGCTTGTAAATGAATGGAACCGAACGCATCCAGGCATTCAGGTCCAAATGCAGCCGATTCCCGTCAGTCAGTCCACAGAAGAGGTTTTGCTGGCCGCGATTGCCGGAGGAACGACGCCGGACATTTGTTCCAACATCTGGCCTGGCGCCCTCCACGAATACACGCGTGCCGGAGGG
>JACPLA010000084.1 GCA_016186715.1 Ignavibacteriales bacterium
CGGAGTCCGCTGGTGAGAAATAAAACGAGCACGCCCACGAAAGCGAGAAAGAGTCATACGGACCGTTTCCGGGAAGAGAGTGACGACATGACTTCTGACTTCTGACCTCTGACCTCTGACTTCTGATCTCTGACTTCTCCCCCCAGTATCTCCAAAAAACTGCTCTATTTCAAGGATTTGTGCCGCTGCTTCGTCTTGTTGCATCCGACAATTTCGCCTATATTGTGAATCAAACTACGCTGGAGTCTGAATGAGTTTTTGGCAAGTGATCGGAGAAATTTTCGTCGTTCTGTTTTTCGTGTTCCTCAACGGATTCTTCGTCGCAGCTGAATTTGCCATCGTCAAGGTCCGCGCGACACAGATTCATCCCCTCGTGGCCAGGGGAAACCGCCGGGCAAAGATTGCCAACGAGCTGATCACGCATCTCGACGCCTACCTTTCCGCAACTCAGCTTGGGATTACAATTGCAAGTCTGGCATTGGGATGGCTTGGCGAGCCGTACGTCGCCGCCTGGATCCGGCCTCTTCTGGAATATTTCGAGATCCGGGATGAGCGCATTGTCCAGGGCGTTTCGTTCGGTATTGCCTTCACCATCATCACGTTTCTCCATATCATCCTGGGCGAGTTGGCTCCGAAATCGCTCGCAATCCAGAAGGCACAGGCCACAACCCTCTGGGTTGCGTATCCCCTTCAGTTCTTTTACCTCTTCTTCCGGCCGGTCATCAATCTCCTCAACGGCCTTGCCAACGCCATTCTGCGGATGGCAGGACTCGGGACCGTCAGCGAGTCGGAACTGAAGCATTCCAACGAGGAACTGCGGTTGTTGCTTTCGCAGGAAAAGGGAATTTCCACGACCAGCCGGCAGCTGCTGATTAATGCCATGGATTTCCGGAAGAAACAGGCCCGTCACTGCATGGTTCCGCGCAAGGAGATGGTGGCTCTTCCTATCTCCGCAGACGTGCGAAAGAATCTGGAGACGATGCGCAGTAACAAGTTTTCGCGATACCCCGTGTTCACCCAATCCATCGACAACATCATCGGAATTGTCCATACCAAGGATATCTTCAAAACAGGCCGGGACCACAGGCCCGATTTCACCCTTGAATCCGTCCTCCGGGATGTCGTCTTTCTGCCGGAAACAGCCCCGCTCGAACGCGTCCTGGAGCTGTTCATTCAGAAGAAAACCCACATGATCATTCTCGTGGATGAGTTTGGCGGAACTGCGGGATTGCTCACGCTTGAGAACGTTCTGGAGGAAATTGTCGGAAGTATCCAGGATGAATTCGACCGCGAAACGCCGGAAGTGACGAAAATCAGCGACACGGAGTATTTAGTCGACGCCAGCATCACCACCAACGACGTCGAGAAGCTGATCGACCAGGAACTTTCCATCAGGGACATCATGTCCATCGGTGCCTTCGTTCTTGAACGGCTTGGCCATCTTCCCGCTCAAGGGGAGGTCGTTCGCGTCAACGGGGCGGAGTTTATCATCGAAAAAGTCGATGACCGCGTGATAGAGACAATCAGAGTGAAAAAACTTCCGGTCGAGGAGAAAACGGAGTGATTGGGTTCCAGGTTCCAAGTTCCAGGTTTCAAGTTCCAGGTTCACCGTGCTCTCACCTAACTTCTGACCTCTGATCTCTGACCTCTGATCTCTGATCTCTTTCCCAAAACACTTCATAGCCACTCCTATGCGATTCTTTCTCGTTGTCGCCGTAATTTTTTTCTCTCATTTACCGTCAATCTCACAACCCTTGGTTCCTGATTGGGCCAGGGATGCGGTATGGTATCAGATCTTCCCCGAACGGTTTCGCGACGGAGATCCAACCAACGGTCCGACTTCTGAGGAACTCGGCTATCCGCCCCAGTGGCGGCTTTCTCCATGGACATCCGACTGGTATAAGCTCCAACCCTGGGAGCAGGAACGAAGTGATAAGTTCTACGACGTCGTTTTTGACCGGAGGTATGGAGGCGACCTTCAGGGTGTCCTCGAGAAGCTTGATTATCTTGCAGATCTCGGAATCACCGCCCTGTATTTCAATCCGATTTTTGAGGCCCACTCCCTGCACAAGTACGACGCCTCGACGTATCATCACATCGACAATAACTTCGGCCCCGACCCGGCCGGCGACCTTGCCGCGATGAAGACAGAAACGGAAGACCCCGCAACCTGGAAATGGACTGCGGCAGATAAGCTCTTTCTGAAGCTGATCGAGGAATCGCACAAGCGCGGAATCAAAATCATCATCGACGGCGTGTTTAATCACTGCGGTACACACTTCTGGGCGTTTCAGGACATCATAAAGAATCAACAGGGCTCAAGGTATGCGGACTGGTTTGATGTGAAACGGTGGGATGATCCCTCGACTCCCGAAAATGAATTCGACTACAAGGGCTGGTGGGATTACAAGGGACTCCCTGAGTTCCGGGAAGATGAGAACGGGTTTGTCACACCTGTCCGCGAGTACTTCTTCAACATCACGCGACGCTGGATGGATCCGAACGGGGACGGCGATCCTTCGGACGGCATCGACGGCTGGAGGCTCGACGTGGCCAACGACGTGTCCCATGTGTTCTGGAGAGAGTGGCGGACGGTTGTTAAGGGAGTGAACCCGGATGCGTACATCGTTGGAGAGATCTGGGACGATGCGGCTAACTGGCTCAAAGGCGACGAGTTCGACGCGGTGATGAACTATCGTTTCTCCCGTGCGATCGTAAGGTTTTTCATCGACACGGACGGAAGAAAGTACTCCGTTATGGAGTTCGACCGCGAGCTGGAAGACGTGCGGAGTTCCTATCCGGCCGAAGTGAATTATGTTTTGCAGAATTTGATCGACAGTCACGATACGGACCGCTGGAGTTCCATGATCATCAATCCGAACCGGAAGTATGACCATGAGAACGGGCTCAGGCAGAATTCTGAATACAGAATTCAGAAGCCAGAAAAAGAGGCCTTCAAGATTCTCAGACTCATGGCCCTTTTTCAGATGACCTATGTCGGAGCTCCAATGATCTATTACGGCACTGAGGCTGGAATGTGGGGGGCAGACGATCCCGACGACCGGAAGCCGATGGTGTGGGACGATCTGATGTATGAAGATGAGACGACCCACCCCTTTCCGGGAAAAACCAGATCACCGGACAAAGTCCAATTCAATCACGATCTGTTCGGGTATTTCAAGAAGCTCATCCACATCCGTAAGAGACTCCCCGCGCTGACGCAGGGAACATTCACAAGGCTGATAGCAAACGACAAGGAAGAGCTCTATGCCTTTGAGCGGGGAGCGAACGGTGAGAAGGTGATCGTCGTCATCAACAACAGCCCGCGAATCCAGGACGTCAGGCTGGGCCCTCGCAGGAAATACCATGACCTCATCGACGGCAAGACCATCGATGCCGAATTGATCTCGGTCGAATCCAAATCAGGAACAATTCTGACTCCTCAATAGTCACCCTCTCCTTTTCGTACTCGACCGCAAGAAAACGGCCGTGTGAATGGCGCGCAGGTGTTTCCTGGCTCTTTCGCTCATAAGATCCATGAAACTCCAACGACCAGGATCACCGGAGGCCCACCCACCCAATCGCTTCCCGCAACGTTCAGACCGTTCATAACAAGAGAGGTTTCGCATTGAAATGTAACACCGGAACCAATCGGCAGCGCGATTCCACCATGGAGTGCATTCCAGACTCCCGGGGGGAATTTCGCATCTGAAGGATCGCCAAAGATGGTATGATGGGACGACGCGGCGATCAGGCTTCCACCCACCTTATATCTCAACCCCCGTTCTGTTATCCACTCAAAATTGATGTTTGGCCGTATGAGCCACCAGGGATCGCCTCCGAGCTCCTTCGTCTTTGGATAGTACAAGATCGGTGTACAGAAATAGACCCGAAAATCATTTCGGGGTTCCGAAAGAACGATCCGACCCCGAATGCCGTACCCCTCGACATTGGGCGTCAACCCTGCAAGAACACCGAAGGTGAGCCGATCGGAAATCCCGTACGCATATTCTCCGATGACCACGTATGGAATTCCCGTCGTGATCGTGAACCTTTTCGTTCCTTTATCATTGAGCACATGGTCATACCTGTGATTGAATTGCTGCCCGTGAAGGGAATACGAGGCAATCACAGCAAGGATTACAGAAGCGGCGTAGAGACCTGTGTGTTTCATTTCACCCTCCTTTGTGAACGATGCATTGACCTTCTCTTGTTATCTACCCGTATCTTGACAGAGGGTTGTCACGGTTTAGCTCTTTCCTTGTCAAAAAAATGTCATCGGTGCATCTGGAGGCAAGGAAGCGCGAGAGCGGGGTAAGGAGTTGCGAAGCGAATGTGGAAAGGAATTACAGAATCACGACGATCAGGCCTTTGACCTTCCGTCAGTGTGCGTGCCCGCCCACCGCCGGTATGGGGACGCCAACAGCGCGGAGGATCATCACAAGTCCCATGAGAAGAATTGTCACGGCGGCAAGCTTATCCCCCCAGCGTCTGAGCCTGTCCCCGAAAAACGAACTTGCATACCCGGTAACAAGGAGCGCAGGGACAATGCCCGCGCCGAAGAGAAGCATGATCATTCCCCCTTCCACGGCACTTCCTGTCTCCGCCGCCTTCAGAAACATCGAATAGAGCAATCCACAAGGAAGGAGCGGAGTAAGAAGACCGATGTAGAATTTCGATTCGATTTTTGGAAGTGCAACGAGAGCGCCGAATGATTTCCGGTACAACCGTTGAACAAATACCCTGGATCCTTCCGAGAGGTTCACAGTTTCGGCAAACCGGACAAAGGGGATGACTCGCAGCATCACCACTCCCGCAATAACTAATGCCGTTCCGCCAATCAGCGAAAACCAGTGTCCGATCCCCTTCACTGCCGTCAATCCGTGCCCCAGCAAACCCAGGAAGGCTCCGACGATCACATAGGATAAGACCCTGCCTGCATTATACGTCAGGTGCGCGGCAAGTGTTGATGTTTTCGTCATGCCTGGCGTCATTCCCTGAGTGCTGTATGCCAGCACAATCGCTCCGCACATACCCACACAATGCATGCTGCCGAAGAATCCTGCAAGGAACGAGAGAGAGTAATCCACGGGTTGGTTATTGGCGATGGTTAATTGGTGAAAAGCACAGCAGCGGTGTTCTTGAAAAGAGCAAATCCCCCAGTGTCGAGTCTCAGAAATAGTTTGAAGAATCACCTCGACGATTGGTTTTGCTTGTCATGGGACACGCCTACCTGTCGGCAGGCGGGGAAAAGGCCGACTAAACGGAAAAAGAACGGATCAATCAATCCGTTCTGTTTCTGTTTTTTTTTCTCTTCCGTGTCCTATTCGATGGGACACGCCCACCTGCCCTTGAAGATTCTGATGAGGACGGGCAGGGAAAAAGCCGAAAAGAACGGATTTTCACTGATAAGAACTCAAAAATCAATCCGTGCTCATCCCTCTTTTTCAGTGACAATCCGTGTTCTATTATTCAACTTATTCAAAGGATGCAACACCAGGAGGCCGTATAACAAGTCCTGTTGTCATGCTGAGCCCCGCTTGGAGCGGGGGTAAACTCTGCGAAGCATCTGCTCTTTCTGTGCAACAGCAGATTCTTCAGTCTCCGCCTTCGGCGGATGCTTCAGAACGACGTTTTGTTTCTTTTTGTAACAGACCTCAAGGATTGAGCCTGGGGCAATCGCGACACGTACGACAAATAAGAATGAGGCGATGGCACAAGAGAGATTAACCATTTTACTCCTGTTTCGCAAGTCATCGTTTCTCCCTCCACGTTTCTCCACCTCCAAACTGTTTTTCAACTTCCTTCCTCTCAACCAGATTCGCTTGCCAAAGAATCAATCAGTTTGTATCTTTCTTTACCACATGCGGAGCAATATTCCGCATTCCGAAATCCGAATTCTGCAATCCTCATGACCCTACCCCTCGCAGCTCTTATTGTCATCCTTATCGCCATGGTCGCCGGCTCATTGGCTCTCGCAGCCTTCGTTTGGGCCATCCGCACAAAACAGTTCTCGATTCAGCAGTTGAACAAAG
>JACPLA010000093.1 GCA_016186715.1 Ignavibacteriales bacterium
CAACAAGTCCTGTTGTCATTGCGAGCGTTTCTCAGCGAAGCAATCTTTCACGCGCGGATGCTTTTGCAGGTGGAGCGACCCCATCCCGCCCTTCCCCTTTGTCAGGGGAAGGAGTGAATTTCGCCCTGGTGTCTGAAATAGGATTTGTGAGATTATGTGACTTTTTCTTTCCCCTCACGAATTCACTGCGTCCGGTCCTCCGCAATTCAAATCCAACTTCATGAGGCTGTCCAAAAAGGACGATTGGTCATTCATAGTTCGTCAGTAGATTCAAAAGACGAACGATTTTCAAAACTCAACCCCGCCCAACAGACGGGCAGGCTGGTCGGGACGTCCGCCTTCGTCCGTCCGACGGACTCCGGCGGACAAGCCGTCCCGACCTACATTTTGGACAGCCTCAGAGATAAAGCTCAGTCCTTCATCATTCAACATTATTCGATGAAGTCGTCTCCGTTACACACCTCACCTTACGGCAGCGGTTTGCCGTCAACGGTCCAATTCTTCACCCATGCCAACTCCCGCAAGAGCTGCATCATGGCCGACAGGCTCTCCTGGTTCAATCGGAAGAATCCGTTCAAGAAATTTTCTTTGAGATCGGTGGGGGATTCTTTGACGATCGTTCTTATCAACGTCCCCGCCTTTTCCATGCCCGACTGGAACTCTACGGCAACTTTGTCATACCCTTCTCCGTCGGGGCCGATCCGTTTCATCAGGTCAAAAGACTTTGAAAGGAATTTTGCAAAGAAGACAGCGTCCTCAAAGAGCTGCATTTTGTTTTCTGAACGGGCAAGGTCAAGCAAAACACCGATTTCGTTCCGATAGACAAAGCTGCGTCCCGCATACCTTTCGAGGTCGGTCAGAAACTGTGCCGTGTCGGGCCTGAGTTGCATGATGGCAATATACGACGGACTTCGCGGAGTCTCAACGCGATCCTAAACGACCATCGCCAGGGGCGATGGCTTCTGGGAAATAATAGAAACAGATCCTCCTTATTACAGATGCGACAATTTCTCGGTCGACTGGACATCGGACCGAAATGTAGTGCGGAACTCCAGTTCCGCCTCATAGGGTATGGCTTGTTGTCGGATCTGCCAGCCCCCGCCTGCCTCGGAGGATTCGAAGAGGCTGGCGGGGAGATCCGATCTACAACTCGATACCGCCCTGAAGCACGGTGAAGCTAATTGTCCATTAGAGGCTGTCCAAAAAGTACCATTGGTGATTCATAGTTCGTCAGGAGATGCCAAATACGAACGATTTTCGAAACTCAACCCCGCCCAACAGACGGCGGGCAGGCTGGTCGGGACGGCGTCCCGACCGTTCGGCTGAGCCTTCGGCCCGAGCTCAGGCCGAGGGCTCACGGCGAAGCCTACATTTTGGACAGCCTCGTTTCTCATCGGACGAAAACAAAGAACCGATCATTCAATCCGTTTCGTTTCCGTTTTTTTTGCTTCTTCTGTGTCCCCTTCACCGACGCTTCCACTCATCCATCAATCTCTTCATCTGGTTCTCGTCAAGCTTCGCCAAGGCATAATCCCCCTTCACCATTCTCTGGCGGACGGCTTCAAACAGCGTTACGGCGCAGGCGACCGAAACGTTGAGACTCTGAATCATTCCGAACATAGGAATTTGAAAATTGACGTCTGCCATCGCGGCAATTCCGTCGGTGACGCCGCGATGTTCGTTGCCGAAAACGAGGGCTGCCTTTCCGGTCAGATCAAGGTCGTAGAGCGACCTCGAATCCTTTCCAAGATGAGTCGCCAGGACGGTGAAACCCTCGTTCCGAAGTGTTGCAAAGCATTCGTCGGCCGAACGGAACATTCTCCGGTCAACCCATTTGTCTGCGCTGGCAGAACTCTTCTTTCCGATATCAGGGAATTCCTCGTGCGTATAGAGCAGTTGAACCTGGAGGACTCCGGCCGCATCGCACGACCGGAGGATTGCACTGACATTGTGCGGATCATGAACGTTCTCCACCACCACCGTCAGATCCGGCTGCCGGTATCGCAGTACGCTGTCAAGACGGGAGATCCGGTCATCTCCGGGCATCGTTGACCTCCCGAGCGGGAATCTTACGCAGGCCGATCCGGACCTGAAGCAGGAGAACCGCAGAGACGACAAAAGCGGCGCCAAGCAGCTGGATACCGTCAAGCGATTCTCCCAGCGTCAAGAAAGCCACGAGAATCGCCACAACCGGTTCTAGTGTCGTCGCGATGCCGACCGTGGTCGCTTCCAGAAGTTTCAGCCCCATGGTGAACGCCGCATGAGGGATCAGAATGGAGACTACGGCAAACATCCAGAAAATCCCCCAATCAGCGGCATGATAGCCTTTCACTGCAATCTCCCATGGGGTATTCACAAAGAGCCAGAACAACGTCGAGAAACCGAACGCATACGTGAGAAAAGTCCATACAGAATACCGTTTCAACAGGTGTTTGCTGATCAGCAACATGAAGGCATAGCAAACGGCCGAAGCCCCTCCGCTGACGACCGTCCAACCGCTCAACCGGATGGCGTTCCAGTCTCCGCCGCTCACCGCCAGCCAGCAGCCGGTGAGGGAGAGCGCGAGGGCGATGATTTTTGCCCCCGTCAGGACTTCCTCCCGGGAGACCGCGACGGCATAGATCATCACGAGTACGGGAGCCGTGTACTGGACGAGGATGGCCGTGGCAATCGTCGCTTCCTGCACGGTGTAGTAGTACGCATAGTTCGTCACAGAAATTCCAAAGATCCCCGCGAGCACGAATTTTGGGAGATCAGAGCGGTCGACCCTGAAAACCGACCGATCCCGAAAGAGAAAAAACAGTGCGATCAGGATGAAACTGAGCGAGGATCTTGTCTGCGTGATAATGAGGGGATCGAAGCGTGTTGTAAAGAGGAACTTTGCCAGGGACGCCGACCCACCCCAGAACAGAACAGCGATCAGAAGAAACAGATACCCTTTCGCAGGCCCTGGCCGCGGGGGCATGATGTTATCCTTCATCGCCCCCCAGTTCTTCGGCGAGCCGCCGGAAATACTCCGCCTGCTCATGATCTCCGCTGAATTCATACAGGCGGGCAAGTCTCAGCATCAGATTCTTTCTATGATTCACATGCTTTAATCCTTCCTGAACGAAGTCGATCAGGACATCGACGGGAGGGATATTGAGGTCGGGGTCATAGCAGTCGCACGCGTCGAGGTAGGGATCGGGCTCGTTTGGTTTGGCTTCTGCAGCCTTCCGGTAATACTTGATTGCGAGGTCAAAATTGTCGTAGGCGGAGTACGTCACCTCAAAGACGCTGGCGAGCCACATATAGGTGTCGTAAGCGATCCCCGGGAATTCTTTCGCCAGTTTTTCCCCAAACAGGCAGAGCTCATCGGGGCTCAGAGAGTTGTTCCAGAACAGGAGGCGGTACAGCTCGACATCCTGAATCTGCTGTTCTAGAGCGTCGCGGAAGGCTTCGAAGAGTTCGTTGAAATCGGTGCTGTTTCCGAAAATATGTCGCAACTCGTCGGTCGAGTACCGGGGCATGCACCATCCATATCTGCCAGTTCAAGAGCAGTGCTTCTTCACAACGGAAATTTGTTCGGCAAAGTAAGAAAACGGAGAGCGAAAAGCAAGAAAGCGGGGGGTATGAAACAAGGTAGAAGTCCGACATCTACCGTTGCGGTTCGCTTGTAGATGTCGGACTTCTACAAATGGCCCTATCGCACCAACACCATCCTCTTCATCAAACTCTGACTTCCATACTCCAGTCGTGAATAATACACGCCCGAGGGAAGCTGCGATGCGTCGAAGGTGGTCTGATACATCCGCCCCGCTGCCGCCTGCCCGTCAAACAATGTCGCTATCACCTGGCCAAGTGTATTATACACTCTGAGCGCTGCATGGCCATCCTCCGGAATCGTAAATTCAATCATCGTAGTCGGATTAAACGGATTCGGGTAATTGGACCGGAGTGTCAGTTCCTTCGGAGCAAGGCCGATTTCCACCTCCGCACTGTGGGAATAGGTAAAACTCCCTCCGAAGTCGATCTGCTTCAACCGGTATGCGTATCGGCCGGCCGATACGTGCTTATCGACGAATGAGTAGTCTTTGGGTGAGGAGGAAGTTCCGGATCCTTGGACGAAGCCGATGAGGTTCCAGGTTTCTCCGCCGAAGGCGGAAGGTTCCTGGTTCAAGGTTTGGACGCTTTGAATCGTGCGCCGCTCGATTTCAAAGCCAAAGTTATTCACTTCGCTCAAAGTGGACCACAGAAGCGCGGCGTCGAAACGATTCACGGTTACGGAAAATGATGCGAGCTGAACGGGGAGGGGAGCGTTATGCCAACTTGACGCAATGCGTATCCCATCGACGACCAAGCTGTACGAACCGCTTCCTTGGCGTAAAGCTATAGAACCAATGTCAGTTGGTTCTGTAACACCGCTTTCAACTGCGATCGGGCCGACCGTTGGTGAGCTTGGTTCTGTATCAGGGACACTTGATTGATAAATGAACAATGACGCGCGATCATTATCAGATCCATCAATAATCTCATATTTGAGGATCACAAGATAAGGGATTCCCGTTGCGTAGATCGAATCAGAGAATGTGACCCCTGTTGTTGTTCCTATCGTTACACCAAAGGCCAGGTTTCCATTATTCGCGGATTTCAGAAATACTCTTCCCCGAAAGATGTTACTGATAACCTGAGGTCCGAAGTGAATAAAATAGTCTCCATTCGTCGCCGATGGTCCCGCAGCCACGTTTACCAGGAATGAAGCGTATGCGCTTCCGCTTGTTTGTGCCGTAAAGGTTCTATGAGCATCTTCCCTTGAACCACCTCCGCCAGTCACCGTAACTGCATTCCCAACACCCGAAGATGGGTAACCTGTGTACGATAACCCCGGCGAAGTTACCTGTATAGGAGTTGAGCCTGCCCCGCTATGAGCCGTCCACCCATTGACTGTTAGGTACGTCCCGGACGTGTAATCGAAATTTTCTTCAAGCAGCACTTGCCCCGTCGCACCTGCGTTCGTCAACATTATCGTCCCCAACAAAAGAGTAATTCGTTTTATAGCCATGGTCCCCCCAGGGTTATTTGGTTTATCAGGAAACTATGAACTTTCCGTCTGGCCTTGTGGGTCTCGCCTACCCGCACTCATCCCTTGGAGTCACTCGACAGATCAGAATAGCGGCCCGCAAACGGGCTGACGGATGAACAAACCATGTGAAATACAAAAAGTCTGAGCTTGCGGTCATGCATGATCACGGGTGCCGGGGGATCGGCGGTGACCATCCGGGGGGTTGAGTGAATATCCATAAGGCGCGATTGAGATGCAAGGGAAATCGGAATTTCTTGATTGGTTAATTGGTGATTGGTTAAATGGGGGATGGCCTCTGTGTCTCAATCAGGATTCGCAGGATCAAAGGATGACCATGATGAAGTGAAAATCAGGGTAATCCCTCAATCCCAAAAATCATGGTTCAGACTTTCCGTCACCTCACCAATATCATCTTCCTCGTCTGCACAAGATCTCCCGCCGTCAATCGGTAGTAATACACTCCGGTCGAAACCTGCTTTCCGACACGATCCCTTCCGTCCCATCGAAGCACGTGCTCACCGGCTTTAAGATCCGTCTCCACAAGGGTCACGACTTCACGACCCAGGAGGTCATAGACCTTGAGCGTGGTGAAGAGTGAAGTGTGAAGGGTGAAGAGTAGTGTGGTTGTCGGATTGAACGGATTTGGATAGTTCTGCGACAGACTGAACCTGTCGGGCACATTCGATCCATCGGCGCCCACTGTTACAACAATACTCCCCTGTCCGCCCGATTCCAGATACCTCGCCTTGAATTCCTGCAGGTACAGATTTGCGATCCGGTTGCTTTCGATGATCAGCGTGTTCTCGTTGTTCGAATTCTCCGCTGCGCTCGACCAGTTGTGCGATCCCGTGATGGCATGGTTCGGAAGGCTTCTTCCCGCCTCTGCATCGACGACGGCATATTTATGATGAAGGAACGCCGAATTGACATCGATGAGGAAATCCAGCCCGTTGTTCACAAGAAAATTGAACTGCGACCCGGTATCCGAACTGTTGTCCAGCAGGCCGCGCACTTTGACTCCTGCATCGTGGCGCGCTTTCAACGCGTTCGCAATGTCCGAACGCGTAAAGGTCAACATGGCTACATTCACCGAATGCTCCGCCCCTTCCACGGTCCGGATAATCTTGCTCGTTGTACGATCCGAGGGGCTGAAGGAGAGCTCAATCGGAACACCACCAACGACAAAGCGGTGGGGCGTGTTATCCGTCTTCCGCGCGCCGAAACGCGAGACGGATGCGTTTGGCGTATCCGTACTGCTCCCCCACATTTCCTGAAATTCGACGGTGAACGCGCCGGCGACGGCCTTGTCCTGAATCTCGATCGCATTCTGCATGTCGTTGTTCGATCCGGGATCCGTGACGTTCCACGAACCGGTCCAAGCCCAAATGCTGTCCTCCACCCCACCCCGGTAGTCGAAAACCAGGAACTTGTTATGCATCAGTCCCGCTCCGGCATTCACGGCGTCGTAGCCATCGTCGATGACCGTAATCCCATTGTTTTTCAGAGTTGACCAGGGAACCGTTCCCTGATTGTCCTTTTCTCCGATAACCCGCACCTTCACTCCGCGGTCTTTTGCATTCACCAGCGCCGTTGCCACCGTAGCCCCTGCCGTTCCGCTCAGGCTGTAAAGACACACATCGATCGAGTAGCGCGCCGCATTGATCCTCTCCACCAGTGTACTCACCAGGTTCACATTTCCTTTGGCCGTCTCGGCGACGGCGACGGAAGCGTCGATGCTCTTATTAAAATAGACATTGATGGCTCCCGTTGAATTCTGGGAGGATGTGCTGAAGACGTGATCGGCCGAGTAACTGGTGCCTGCCTCATCTGCCGATCCGATCTGAAAGTGATAAATCGTGGCTGAAGAGAGGCCCGTAATCGTGATTTCATGACCGGTCACCTTTGTCGTATCGACGACCTGCGATCCGTATGAGGGAGTTGTGCCGTAGTTTACAATCGAAGTGCCCGGAGTGTTCGTTGTCCACGAAAGAGTGACCTGCGTCGGGGTGATATCTTTTTCATACGGTCCCACAGAAAGAATCCGCGGACCGGCTCCACTCACTATAATATCATCATAGAACCGGGGAAGAATCTGGTAATTCGCCAGGAACTGTCCCAGAACTCCGACCATATCAAACGCTCCTGTCGGGGCGGGTTGTCCCGCAAAATTCACCCTCGGACTGATCCGCGTCTGTACTGTCCCGGTTGCGTCGGTGAGATTGTAGTTCGTTCCGCTTCCGGTCACCGTCCAGCTCGTCGTATTCACCGTGACGTTGTTGATCCTGATGAGCTTGGCTTCGTACGGCTCGCTTGCGGTTTGGCCTGTAATCTGGGCCGCGGTCAAGACGAGCGTGTCAACCGCATTGGCCTCGCTGAGTTTTTCCAGAAGAATGCAGGGTGCAAACTCGAACAGCTCGTTGAACGGTGCAACGAGGCCGAGAATCACGATTTCATCACCCCGTTCAATATTGTTGCTGACCGAGGAATCGAACAGAGCCATTCCCGCCGTTTCATCCTGCAGATAGGAAGGTCCTCCAAACTCGTTGGCCACCGTAACAATACCTCGTGTGACCGCCCATTTGCCGAGCAGCGTGTGAACGCCCCCCTCTGTTTTCTGTTTGACCGCGGCAATCGATCGCGGCGAGCCGTAGACGAGGGTTTTCGGCTGGTTTTCCACAGCGAGGAACGTGGTTCCGTCCTCGCTCGCCTGCACATTGAAAGTGAACTCATCTGTCGTATCATCAGCTACTACGTTCATGAACGACATCACCACGCTGTCGTTTCCCGCAACGGTGAACCCCGACACTTCCACCGTGTCCGCATCCGAGGCGATTTGAACTTCAGCAGGTTCCGTCACGATATCACCAGAACTCCATTGCATAATCGCTGGAACCGTCACGCGGAAGGCACGCAAGGTATCGGTGTCTGCTTTCAAGACGAAACGCAATGTCGTTGAAGCGTCGAATTTCCAAAGGGACGGAGAAACGGCAGCCAGCCCGGAGCCGGTTGGCACGAAGGAAAACGGGTGTACCTCAATCGGACTTGATGAATTCTGAGGATTTGCATTCGCAACCGTATTTTCAAAGAAATCGGTTGCATTGTTGTCGGTATCCCAGGCGTTGCCCAACGTATCGGGTGATGATGCTGTTGAAGAACTCTTCCGCTCAAACGACTTCCCATCGGAAAGAGTACTGGAAGGGCTGAACCGTGTTCCCTCCGGTTGGAGAAGCGGCTGGGTTACAGGATCCCATCCGAATGCATCAATTACAGCTGATCCTTCGCGCAATTGAACACACGACCTGCTGCCGGAGTTTGCCAGGTTCTTGCTTGTTGGAAAGGGGATATCACGACCAGTCACACCTCCATCGCCAACAAGCAAGAAACCATATGCTTTTATTGTGGCCCCGTCAAGGGAAAGCTGCCATTCGGCATTATTTGTGCCAGTTGTGTTCCCGGAAATAATCTGATGAGTCGATCCAAACATAACATCGAACGGCAGCGGATTGTAGAGTTCGATAAACTCACCTGAATTGAAAGTGGTTGAATTTCCATTCATCGGGGAGACTTCGCTGATTACAACGTGGGTGGCAGCCTGACTAAACAAGACATGTGGCAGGATTAACAGCGCAAGACCATAGTATCGGCGTATTATGCTGAAAAAGATCATTGGGAGGATTCCTTGGATTTTTTTGAGAGGATAGAAAGGAATGGGGAGAAGTTCAATGGAAATCGGAGGGGCGTTTCCGCCGCTCCTTGTCATTGTTGGGAGTCCGCCCGGAGGCAGACGACGAAGCAATCTGTTGCGCGCATGATAGATTGATTCGCTGCACAACGCTCGCAATGACATGTGTCACTGATAGATTGCTTCGCTGAACAACGCTCGCAATGACAAGTTAGCTCTATGTCCTTCGCATGCCGTGCTCACAATAGCAAGCCTATTCCGTCCAGAATTGGAATTCTATCGACTGTTAGCTATATTTTTCCTAATGACACGCGTCGCCGTCGGGATTATCAGGAACAACGGAAAGTTTCTGCTCTGCCAGCGGAAGAAAGGAAGTCGGTATGGCCTGAAATGGGAATTCCCTGGAGGCGCAGTAGAATTTGGTGATACATTAGAAAATACGATTATCAGAGAAATGATGGAAGAATTTGATATTGAGATAGAGATTATTGATACTCTCGGCGTTTGCAAGATCATAAACGGCGAACCCAGAATTCTGGAGCCTCATAAAAGCAGCAAAATTGGATGGTTTACACTTTCCGAACTTGCAGGGATGAAGACATCTGCTGTAACTGCTGAACGTATTGGCGCCATTAAAAAGAAATATCCTGACGACCTGCCGGATTTTTATTGAAGATTTACAAGAACATCATTGCC
>JACPLA010000062.1 GCA_016186715.1 Ignavibacteriales bacterium
GTGGTCCTCAGAAAACGTAGGTCGGGACGGCTTGTCCGCCGGAGTCCGTCGGACGGACGCAGGCGGACATCCTGACCAGCCTGCCCGCCGTCTGTTGGGCGGGGTTGAGTTTTGAAAATCGTTCGTATTTGGAATCTGCCAACGAACTATGAATGACCAATCGTACTTTTTGGACAGCCTCGAGTCGAGGACTTGAGGAGGAGCAAACCCTGAGCAGCGAGTCTCACTTGAGCAGAATCATACTCTTTGTCAACAAGCGGGATCCAAATCGAAGCTGGGAAAAGTAAACGCCTGATGGGAGGTTTGTTGCATCGAAGAGGACCTGGTAGGGTCGTCCGCCCTCGGCCTCTCCATCAAACAAGGTCGCAACTTCCTCCCCCGCAAGATTGAAGACTCTCAGCAGCACGCGGCCGTTTTCCGGAACGATGAATTCAATCGTGGTCGAAGGATTGAAAGGATTCGGATAATTATCTCTGAGGGAAAACTCACCCGGCGTGAAGCCGATTTCAACTTCCGTTGCGGCGTAATAGGCGAACGATCCGTCGAAGTCTAATTGTTTGATGCGATATCCATAGCGCCCGGCCGGGAGGTTGTGGTCGATAAAAGAGTATTCCCGGGGAGAAGTTGAAGTGCCGGAACCGGCGACAAAGCCGATGCGCCCCCATGGTGAATTGCTGGTTGTGTTCACCCCATCATTTTGAGATTCGAATCCGCGAGTATCCGTGTGCGTCAGTGAAATCTTGCGCCGCTCGATCTCAAATCCATAGTTGTTCACCTCGCCCGCCGTTGTCCACCGAAGGATCACATCGTTCCGCCGTGCGACAACTGAGTATGAAACGATTTGAACGGGGAGAGGAGTAAAAGAGCCGTCGCCTGTGATCACCCCGTCCCCCGTGAAGCTGCCGTTAACGATAAAGGAAGATCCGGTCGGGACGTTCAATGTGCATCCTGCAGCAAGATAGCAGTCCCCGCGAACGACGAGATCGCCGTCGATCGAGACGGTTCCCTGCGTGAGAAGCTGGAGATTGTAGAAGGAAAAGTTTGATGTGTCGTTGATCTGAAGAGTCTGAGACCCGGATCCGTTAAAAATCACTGTACTTGTCCCGGGGTCGAAGGTGGCGCCGGATTTATTATCCCATGTCACACCGCTGAATTGCATGGTGCCGGAATCCGCATGGAACGTTCCGCCGTTGAAAAAGGTGATGTTGTTCAGACAAATGATGGTGCCGCTGCCCAGGTAGATCTTTCCGAGATTCTGGATGGTCTCGGTTCCATGGACGACCAGCACACCGCCTGCTTCGAAATACATATAGCCGCCTTGTTGAATTTCAAGGTTCTTGGTGCGCGCCGTGTCGTCATCAAGAGGAACGGGAACATAGGGATCAAGATCGGTAACGCTGATTCGTGTGGTCTTCGTTGAATCCGGCAACCCCTTGTCCCAGTTGGCCGCGTCTCTCCACGCGGTTGAGAGACCTTTCCACTGTGTGACGTTTTGTGCTTCCAGGGAAAACGAGCATACGAGGAGGAGCGCAAAAAGGACAATTGTCCCTTGTGCGAATTCTGGAAAAGAGGAACCACACCGGCGTGACCGGTCTGCGGCGTACATGGGAATGGCGGCGTTGAGTTTGATTCAACTACAATCGCATCGGAGAGGGAGTTCGTGCGGATGAGCACCGGTGTGCGACGGATCGCTTTTCCAAACCGCCTCCCCTGAGGCGTCCTGCAATTGTCGGCTCTCTTCAATTTACGCCCGCCGGAAGATGAAAGTCAAGCAAAAGCGGAAAGGGTCAAAAATGAAGATTTTTCAACGGGAATCGGAGGTCAGAAGTCAGGGTGAGTCGTGGAAGGGGTTGTGTCCTAAAGTGTGGTCGTGAGGGGTTGGGTGACAGGTGCGGCGGCGTTGAACACGGCTTTCGACGTTCATTATTCAATATTTTCAAGAAATATCGAATGTCGAACATCGAATGATGAATGTAAAAGTTGTTTCTGGACAACCCCATATGTTCGCGACCCCTTGCCGATTTTACGCGACCCCATCCCGGCCTTCCCCTTTGTCAGGGGAAGGAGTGAATTTCGCCGTAGTAACCGGTACTCACAAACCCGGACCGAATGGTTATCGATCGACAGGCTGTTACCCTCTAGTGTCGAGTCCCAGAAATTTCTTGAATTAATCCTTGCAGTACATTCGGGCGAATCCATTTGTTTTGCGGACTTATTCAAGAAACTTGTGTGCCGAGACACTAGCAGGCTTCTGAAAAACGAGCCATCGACTGAAAGTCGACGGCTCAATTCCGCGAAACCCTTCGGGTTTTTGTAAAATCTAGCCGTCCGATTCTATCGGATGGCGTGAAGAAATGGTTTTTCAGCAACCTGCTAGAACAACATATTGACCAAAATCGGAATCACAAAATACGCCCAACTCGAGACCGACGAGGGCCCAGGCGACCATTTTCATCTCGCCGTCCGGTTTCTTCGCGTACCTGACGGCCATGTAAAAGGAAAATCCGCCAACGGTCAGCGCAAGCGTGGAAAGAACTCCAAAGACGAGAAGGAGAAGATTGTCAGGCATGAGGCGAGATAAATTTCAAATCACAAATGACGGACGCTACTTTTTTGGCAGGTTCTCAATCACTTCGGGGGGAAGCACCGGCGGTTTCGATTTCTTCGGAATGAACAGCGAAGCAAGAATCGACATTGTCAGCACACCCGCCACAACACCCAACGCGATCGTGATCGGCATGTCGTAAATCTCCTCGATCAGCATCTTCACCCCGATGAACGCGAGGACAATGGATAATCCGAATTTCAGATATCGAAAGAGGTCAAGGAGTCCTGCCAGCGCAAAATAGAGGGCCCGGAGACCGAGGATGGCAAAAACATTCGATGTGTAAACAATGAACGGGTCCCGGGTGATGGCAAAAATGGCCGGGATGGAATCCAGCGCAAAGACCAGATCCGTCGTCTCAACGATGATGATTACAACAAACAGAAGCGTCGCGTACATCTTTCCGCTCACCCGGACAAAGAATTTCCCTTCGTGATATCCGGCCGTGACCGGAATGAACTTTTTGAAGAACTGAACAACGAGGTTGTTCTCAGGATGGATTTCAACCGTTTCGTCCTGAAAGGCCATTTTCACGCCGGTGAAAACCAGGAACGCGCCAAAGATGTACAAAACCCAGTGGAACTTGTTGATGAGTGCGACGCCGAGGAAAATCAGCGCGCCCCGCATGATCAGAGCCCCGAGGATCCCCCAGAAAAGAACCTTGTGCTGATACTTTTTCGGAACCTTGAAGTAGGAAAAAATCACCAGGAAGACGAAGAGGTTGTCAACGCTCAGTGATTTCTCGATGAGATATCCGGTGAAAAACTGAAGTGCGACCTCCGATCCTTCGAAGAGATAGATGCCGACATTAAAGAGCAGCGAGAGAACGACCCAGAACAGGCTCCATAACAGCGCTTCCTTGATCCTGACCTCGTGTGCGTGACGATGGAACACGCGGAGGTCGAGGACCAGCATTGCCAGAACAAAAACGTTGAAAACCCCCCAGAGCCAGACGTCGTGAGTCATTCAGCGGATCCCGAATTCAATTCCATACAAATCAAGATACAAACAAAAACGCTTGAAGTCAGCAGAGAATTTTGCCGGTGAAAAATCCTGGGAACCCGATGTATCAACCGACGGGTATGACCTTCTGTTGCTCGGTGGCTTTTCGGAATGCTTCGGCAAGCGTGCCGCATATGTTCTCTTCTCCGACGCGATCAAGGAGCCCGGATTGCGTGGCGGCGAACAACGGCTGCTTATGAATTCCCGAAATGATAAGTCTCGTTCCCTGATGGGAAAGCTCTGCAGCGAGATCTTCCAGAGCCCGGAGACCCGAAGCGTCGATCGCAAGAAGATTCTTTGCATCAAGGATAAAAACTTTCGGCTTCTTTTCGAGACTGCGGATCGTTTCGGTAAACTGCTCGACGGCGCCAAAGAACAACGATCCCTGCACCTGGAACACCTCAACCCCCTCGAGGACATTCTCTTTCTGCGGTACTTCTCCTTCCTGTTCTTCCTCATCCCTGAGCTCTTTTGTCACCAGCGTTGTCTGACTTACCTCCGCCATCCGCCGAATGAAGAGCATCGCGGAGAGGATGACACCCGTCTGGATTGCCGCCGTTAAGTCGACAACAACCGTGAGCCCGAATGTAATGAGGAGAACCGCGACATCTCCGCGCGGAGCTTTCAGGAGTTTGACAAACGAATGCCACTCGCTCATGTTGTACGACACGACGATCAGTATCGCCGCAAGCGTCGGCATGGGAATCAGACTTGCCCACGAACCGAAAAACAACATGATCAGCAGGAGCGTGATGGCATGGACGATGCCGGCAACCGGCGTCCGCCCGCCGCTTTTGATGTTCGTGGCGGTCCGGGCAATGGCGCCCGTGGCGGGTATTCCCCCAAAAAGCGGAGAAAGGACGTTTGCCGCCCCCTGCGCAACCAATTCCATGTTGGGGCGATGGCGCGATCGGATCATCCCGTCGGCGACAACGGCCGAAAGAAGCGATTCGATTGCTCCAAGCATCGCCAGGGTCACCGCAGGCGAGAATGTGCCGGTGATCGTACTCCAGGAAACTTCCGGAATACGCGGAGGAGGAAACGTGTTGGCCACGGCGCCAAATCGCGTGCCGATGGTTTCCACCGGAATCGAAAACGCCGAAACGATGATCGTCGAGCCGATGATGGCGAGCAGCGAGCCGGGGATTCTCGGCACGAACCTCTGCGAAAGGATGATCACCCCGAGTGATCCAAGACCGACGCCGAACGCGCTCAAGTCGAACGACGGCAAATGTTCCGCATAACTCGTCCATTTCTCGACGAAATCAGGGGAGAGATTTTCGATCCGCAGACCAAGGAAGTCGTTGATTTGGGAAGAAAAAATAATAATGGCGATGCCGCTGGTGAATCCCACGGTAAGGGGATAAGGGACGAACTTCAGAAGAGTACCGAACCTGGCAAGTCCCATCGCGAGAAGAAGGACCCCGGCAATGATCGTTGCAACCATGAGCCCGTCATAGCCGTGGGTCTGCACAATACGATACACGATGACCACGAATGCGCCCGTGGGTCCGGCAATCTGGACTCGGCTTCCTCCGAACACGGACACCGCAAGGCCGGCGATAATGGCTGTGTAGAGTCCCTGTTCGGGTTTAACTCCGGATGCAATTGCAAACGCTATGGCCAGGGGAAGCGCCACGATTCCGACAATCACGCCGGCCGTCAGGTCGGAGAGAAGATTCTCCTTTGTGTAAGGTCCTCTCAGAACGCCGATCAGTTTTGGCTGAAAGCCTTTGAACACAATTGTGCGCCTTTCATTTTCATGCTGTGACGAAGGGCCGTCGTCCCATGGTCACAACGCGTGGATCATGCGTAGATGACAAGTTGGATTTCCTCAGGCAACAGGCTGCCGACTGACCGCACAACATTCCCCTTCAGCGCCTTTTCGAGAAGATTCCTGCTGGGCGCTCCCAAAATCACGCGATCGGCGCCAAACAACGCTGCCTCCTCGGCGATGGTATATCCCACCTCATTGCTCGGGATCGAAACGATTTGATAGTCGATGCCCGCGTTACGGCAGATCTCATCGATGAGTCGTTCCTCACCGTTTGTTTCGAGCTGGATTCTCTCCGGGAGGGCGCCGACAGCGATCTCCTTGACGCGCAAGACAATGAGCAGCGCATCACGCATTTTTGCCTCATCCACGGCAAATTTCAGGAGTCGATCGCTGTGATTCTTGATCGCGAGGACAAACTTCAGGATCGGCGCCTTCCGGGTGCGCCGGCGGGGTCTCGGCCGTGCGCCGCCAAATGCAGGCAGCGGCAACACTTCGGGTTCTCTGCGCCATCCGGCAATCGCCCTGGATCCCAAGCCGATCGCAAGAACAATCGCCACAAAAAGAGTCGCCTTCGGTTTTTCCACCGCAATGGAGGACTCCACCAAAAAGAGAACAACGGCTGAAACCATCATTCCGGTTCGAACGAGCTTCGAAAGAGGCAACGACCGATCCGTTGCCGTGGCGGCGACGTTGATGAGGATCGCGCCAACAACTCCAATCGCGTAGAGTTGCGCCAGGGTGAGAACATCGTTGACAAATAAGAGCACGATAACCGGAGCCGCAGTTCCGACGATGAGTGGAATGAACGGGACTCCGTACCGATTGATACGGCGTAACGAAGCGGGGAGTTCTTTTTCCACCGACATCAGAAACTGGACTGAAATCAAATCGTTCAGCGCAGTGTTTCCCGCGGAGATCAGGAGAAACCCCAGAGAGAATGCGACGATCCAGCCAAACCAGCTGCCCACGTAGTGCTCTCCGAGAAACCGGACCATGTCTTCGGCGTGTCCGGTGAGTCCGGGAACCGCATGCATCGCAAGGCCGAGGAAAACAGTAGCCAGAACAACCTTTGTGAGCACCGCGATAATAGCCCTCCGGGAATCACGCGCCGGGTCTTTCATTAAGCCGGTCATGTTCGATACGGCCTCAATCCCGGAGATACTAAGAATAATGCCTACGAACACGGACCAATTCGCGTACACTCCACCTGTCGGGCGATGCACAGATGGCACGGCGAGGGCCTGAGGAGCGGAAAAAGCGATGATCGCGAAGAGGGTTGAAAGAGTGACGATCGAAATGAGGAACGCGAAGCTACCGGAATGACGCGGCCCGAACCAGTTGAGAAGTCCGATCCCGAGAATGACAGTGACGGCCCAACCGGCCGGATGGTCAACACCGATGTAATGGAATGCATCGAGAACCGACAGCGCCATCGTGATAACATAATCGGCGCCAAGAAGCAGGGCTCCGATGACAGCCATCGTCTTTGACCTCGGATAGACGGAGCTAAAAACCCCGCCGCCGTTGGGGTGCAAACGACAAATGGTGATGTAGTTAAGGGCTACGAGACTTGTGAGCCCAAGCATCAACATCAAATGCCACATGCTGCCGTACCCGGCGAGGGCGAACCCAATGCCGAGGACGTACGCGATGCTGGTTCCCCAATCGCCATCGAGGATCGCCGCACTTCTAATCCAACCGAGGACGCGCGGTCGGCTCGTGGCAAATTCCTGAAGGTGGGTGAGGGACTGAGCGGAAGAAGCGGCCAGGGGAATCATCGAAGGTTTCTCCTCACGATTTCATCTCTCCCACAAACGGCCGCACTGCAGCGATGAGCCGATACGAATGTTGTAATCGAATGACGTGGAATAGGGTTCGTGCAAGAAGTGACTGAACAGTATACGAAAAAGGAAATTCGTTTTCACGTTCGGGAAAGGAAAACTCAGAAACGGAGGAGAAAAGGAAGCGGAGAGATGGCCGTGTTTGTTGACCTTCGGGGGCGGTGTTTCAAAGAATTAAATTATCTTAAGGAAGAAGATCCTTCTTCCGACGAGGCAGAGGTGAGGAGGAGCGGTTCGAGCCGTTGGAGAAACTGCGCGGGGGGAAGATACCCGATTACCCGGGTCGATCGATCTTCCCTCCCCACTCTGTCAAGGAACACGATCGTCGGGACTCCGGCAATGTCGTACTTCTTTCTGATCGATTCCGCCTCGGGAGAATCGAAGTGGGTCAGGTCCACCTTGAGCCGGATGAATTTCTCCGAAGCGGCAATGACCTTCGCATCGGTGAACGTCCGTCGGTCAAGCTCGAGACACGGGATGCACCAGTCGGCATAGAAATCGATCATGACGGGTTGTCCCGACAATTTCGCTTCGATGATCCACTCCTCGTCGTACGGAACCCACGTGACGCTCTGCTCCCGCAAGTTGTCCGCAAACAAGCCGCCGAAAGCAAGACAGGTGAACCCGAACGCCCATTTCAATCGTTTCAATCCCACCCGGTCCCGGGCCGACGGCTCCAGAAAACCAAGATACAACCCGCCGACGATCAGAGTGAAGGGAACAACGAACGCGGCATACTTTGGAAAGAATGCAAGGGAGAGATAGAAGAGCGCGGCTCCGGTCAGCACAACACCGAACATCCTCTCAACCCATACGAGCCAGTCGCCTGAACGGGGCACTTTCTTCAACAACCCCGAAAATGTTCCGAGGATGAGGTAAGGGAAGCCCAGTCCGAAAGAAAGGACGAAGAAGGCCCAGAATCCAAAGACCGGGTCCCCCTTTTGTCCGACGAGGGCAAGCAGCGCGATGACGGGAGGGCCGATACACGGTGCGGCAAAAACACCGACGACCAATCCTGAGGCAAAAAGGCTGACGTATCCGGTTCCGGTTGTTCCGCCGAGGCGGCTCGTAACCCAGTAGGGAACCTGAAGTTGATACAATCCAAACATGCTCAGTGCGAGCGCAAAGAGGAGTGCCCCAATCCCGGCGAGGACCCACGGACTTTGAAGCCAGCTGCCAAACAGTCCGCCGCTCAACGCGGCCGTGACCCCGAGGACGCTGTACATTGCCGCAATGCCGAGGACATACACGAGGGCTTTGAAGAACACCCGGATGGTCCGCGATTCCGATTGCGTGCCGAAGAGGGAAACCGTGACGGAGAGCATCGGATAAACGCACGGAGTCAGGTTGAGGGCCAGGCCGATCAGGAAGATCCCAAAGAATGCCACGAGGGATCCCTCCGATTCAAAGATCTGAGCCAGCTCGCCGCCCGCGGCCGCAGTCCTGGGCGGCGTTGTGTCGTACAGAGCAAACAACGCTTCTTCTCTTTTGGCGACGCTCGCGCCCCCGGCCGAGACGGTGAGCGGAATTTCAACGCCGATCGACGAAGGCGCCAGACACACCTGGTCATTGCATGCCTGAACCCTCACGGTCGCCGGAATACGATAAACACCGGGCGTCAGTTTGTCGGAAACCCTCAAGGTAAGAAAAACCGTGGTACTCCCGTCGTAAACATTCAAGCGATCATCAGCGAAGCCGAATTGTTGCAGGGAACCTTCGGGGTACCGGAGATCCGCGAGGATGATTCCTTCGACCGGCTGAAGGTTCACTGCTGTGCCAATCAGATAGTCGTACGTCGGAATGTGGGCGTTAACGTGCCATCCTTCTTCAATATCCAATTGAACGGCGACCTGCAGAGATGAACCGACCAAAACCTGATCCTGAGAAAGTTTCACCTCTGTCCGGACGCGCTGGGCGCTCGACCCGCTCAATTGAGCGAGGAGCAGCGGGGGCAGAGAGAGACACAGAAAAACGAGGGCTCCGAGGCGATTCATCATGGCTGCGAAGAGGGTGGTGTTAGAGAAGGAGCTTGAGTTTCTTTTCAAGCTGGGATTTCGTCATGAGCCCGATATGGTGATCGACGATGTTCCCTTTCCTGTCGATCAGGAACGACGTTGGAATGGCGTCAAAACTTCCGTAGGCTTGAACCGTCTTGCCGGTTCCGATAACGACAGGATAGGTGATCTTGTACCGTTGAACAAACGGTGTGACGACCTCCCATCCTTCCTCATCGAGGGCAACGCCGACGATTTCGAATCCTTGCGCTTTGTATTTTTCGTACGCCTCGAGGAAATCGGGGATCTCCCTTCTGCACGGTGCGCACCACGTGGCCCAGAAATTCAGAAGGACGACGTTCCCCTGAAGCTTTGAGAGTTGAAGGATTGTTCCGTCAGCCTTCTTCAGCTTGAAATCGGGAGCTTTCTGAGGGGAATCGGTAAACGCAGTGAGCAGCAACGACGCGGCAAGAATGATCGGAACAATGATACGATTCATGAAAAATCCTTTTGATAGAAATTTTAAGTGACACTAATATAACAAAAGC
>JACPLA010000063.1 GCA_016186715.1 Ignavibacteriales bacterium
CAAACTTCGAAAGGCGGACCGAAGCCGATCCTTTTGGGAAGAACAGCATGGATTTTGTGTCCCCCACCGTGCTGCTGCGATCTCCCCGGACGCCCGCGGTCAGAAAATACTGATCCGAGAGGTTCACTTCCTCCTGAACAAAAAATCCCCAGTCGCGCTGGATTGTGACTTCCTGGAGTGCATTGACGCTGGCCGCCTGGTCCACGTTGGTTTGCGTCACGATAAGCCCGCGCGCTTCATTGAGCACACTGTTGCGGTCAAGGGCTTCAAACTGGAGCCCGGCACTTGTCCGGAAGGTGGCGCTCGGCCCGGAGGTGTAATTATGGACCAGATTGAGATACAAATTGGAATTTGTGTTGGAGGTTTGCTGCACAACTGAAGCGCCCGGTAGACTGCTGTTCCGTTCAAACTGAAGCTCCGGCGGCGAAAGGACTTTGTTTTCCAGAGTGAAATAATCCACTCCCGCTTGGGCGGAAAAATCAAGGAGCTGCTCATTGGTCCGAAGTAGATTCCAGGTCAGCTGAACGGCCGCAATTGAGCGGTTGACTTGTTCGGTGTTTTTCAGAACGTCACGTGTATGAAAAGGATTTGACGGGTTCAGCGTGTGATCCGGATAGACACCGTTTTTCGGCAGGATATTAAGAAAGCTGGGAGTGAAGGCCAACGAGAAGCCAAGAGTCGTATTGGTGTTGTCGTTCCCGGTGATCGCCCTGTTCGATTCGGTTCTCAGGAAATTTGTGAACAAACTGACGTTTGCACGATCGGTTATGCGGTGATTTAAGTTGAGTCGTCCTCCGTATCGAGAATATCCTGTGTTCTGGATGATGCCGTCCTCGGTGCGGCTGACCCCCGAGACAAAATAGTGTGTCGATTCAGTCCCGCCGCGCGTGCTGACAGTCGTTTCGTAAATCATTCCCGTCTCTCCGTACATTTCCTCCTCATAGTCGATGAATCGTCCCCCATTTTGGTCGAAGATCGGCCCATACGCGGCGCCGTAAGTATCGATGGCGGTCTGGCGGGTGAATTTGCGCGTACCGATTTTCCTCAGCAGATTGTTCATCCCCACGAGCTGGTTGATCTCTACCCTCGCCTCCCCCGTTCCTCCCCGCTTCGTGGTGATGATCACGACTCCGTTAGTCGCTTTGGCTCCGTAAATGGCTGCCGCGCTGGCACCCTTCAAGACCTCGATATTCTCAATATCGTACGGGTTGATGTCTGCAATCCGACTTGCTGGCTGGCCTTGAGGCCTCCGACTACCGGCACCGGCGGCCTTCGTCACGAGGTCGATTCCGGACTGAATCTCACTATTGCTGATGATCACACCGTCGATGACAAACAGAGGTTGCGTCGATCCCTCGATTGTGGAGACACCCCGGAGGTCAATGTATATGCCGCCGCCGGGCGCACCCGTGTTCTGGCTGATCGAAATGCCCGCGAACTTTCCGGCCAGCGCTTGATCAAGGGTTTGAGCCGGGGCCCCGACCAACTCTTTCGCTGACACCGTCGCGACCGCGTTGGCGAGGTTCTCGCGTTTAACGGAGGACGCGAGACCGGTGACAACGACCTCGGAGGTCTTCAAAACATCCTCTTCCATTCCAATACTCAACGCGCCCGAAGTTCGGGTAACGTAGGACTCCACGGTCTTGTAGCCAAGGTAGCTGACGATAACGGTGGCGTCGCCCGCCTCGCGCACCTGGAGGCGGAATCCTCCTCCGGCGTCTGATGTGGTTCCCACATACGTTCCCTTGATCCGGATGTTGGCGCCGGCCAGAGGTTCGTTCGTGGACTGCACATAGACTCGACCGGCGATATCTAAGTCTTGGGCGACCAGGGATCCGGTCACGGCGATCAACAGGAGCGCCACCATGGATGAAAGGCGAGACTTCATAGAGGTTACCCTTTCATGGATAGTAGGTTGCAGAACAGTTCTTTGGAAAGCGTTTTGCGCTTGGCGGGGGACGACGAGTCCTTTACAGCACCAGACCTGCGACACACTCCATTTTCTGTGGCCCGCTCAAAAGAATTTCAGGGCAACAGTTACGGAAGGGGTCGCGGTTGTATTTCAAGTCCCGCCACTGGGACACGAACAGATGTCGAATACTCTCGTGACAAACAGCATTATCTTCTGATGTTCGGGAGGATGGAACGAGGGAGCGGATGTTGAAAAAAGAAGAACTACTCAAGACACCTCCCTCATACAATCTTTCGGCTTTGGAAGCTGTGTATGCATGATGGTAAGAAAGGTAGGAATGAAAGTCAAGACCATTCCGAAAATGAATCTTAGAATGGGCGTGAATACGGGCGGCTTCTTAATTCTGAACTTTCGTCAGATCCAGGCCGTCGGCAGTGGATCCATGTTTCCCTTTGTACCGAACGCGCTTTGGCATTCAGGCTTCAAAAGTCCCTTCAGTTCTCTTCTCACATTGTGCGCAAAAGGCGCACCCCCGCCAGCCTACAACGGCGGGAAGGCTGGCGCCTCTGGCGGTCAAGTTTCATTTCTCACTCACTCAGTTTCCTTCAATTGCCTGTATTTCTCGGTATACTTATCATACAGTCGCTTGTGCATATTTCTCATATCGACCGTTTTTCCCTGAATGTAAACCTGCTCGACGGTTGAAGAGAGTTCCAGAATATCTCCGCTTACCACCAGAACAGTGGCCTGCTTGCCAGGTTCGATTGAACCGACCAGAGAATCAATACCCAGCACCCTTGCTGCATCAAGGGTGACGGCCTTGAGGGCGTCCTCCTTTGAGAGTCCGAATGCGGCCGCGGTGGCCGCGTGATGGTTGAGATTTCTTGCATTCGAAGGATCCGTGTCACCGGAGATGCAAAAGAGTATCCCGGCCTCTTTGAGTTTGCCCGGAAGCGAATAGACGAGATCGTACTCCTCCCACCGCCGGGACGGAGAACTGAGAACATCGGTGACAATGACCGGAATGTTTTTTGCCTTGAGTTGATTCGTTATTCTCCAGGCATCGCGTCCCCCCACGATGATCAGCCGAACGTTTTCTTTCTCCGCCCACGTGATGGCTGCCTGGATCTGCGTGAGCTCATTGGCATTGACCCATACCGGTATTTTCCTCTCGAGGACCGGAATCAGTGCCTCCCATCGTAAATCCGTATCGTGACGTGGAATCCCTTTGCTCTGCTCCGCCCTTTTTGCGATCACGTACGCTCTCGCTGCGGCGAAGGCATCGTTCAGAGCTTTCAGGCGGGCGTCACGATCTTTCATCCATTCTTCCTTCGTCTGACGCGAGAATGGTGACGCGGTATAGATCATGGTGGGCCAGTTCACCGTTAAACCAAGCGGAGCTTTGAGCGTCATCTCTTCCCATGTCCATCCGTCCATCAGGATCGCTGCGGAGGTCCCCGCGATGAGTCCGCCCACAGGCGTAGTACCGGTAATGGTAATTCCCCCGGAACGGGCGACGGGGATAAGCTTGCTCTCGGGGTGAACAGCTACCTCAGCCCGCGCATTCGAGTTCATATCTCCCGCCTCACTGTGATCCAATGTACCCCTGACCGAGCCGATTTCCTTCAAGCCCATGGTGCTATATGAATCGATGAGTCCGGGATACACCGATTTTCCTGAAATGTCGATCCTCTCCGCGTCGGCAGGGATGGTGACGTTTGTCCCCACCGCCGTGATAATTCCCTTGTCGAAAACGACCGTACCGTTGGGGATCACGGGACCGCTGACCGTATAGATCGTTCCGCCGGTGAGCGCGAGAGGTTTTTTCTGCTTGGGAGCGGGAATCGGGTCAGAGGCCATGAGCATGAAAACCGCGAACAGATGAAGCGTGAACAACGGCAAGATCCGGTTTTGACGATTGGCTTTCTTATTCATACGTCACCTCATCGATGCACGAATGGAGTTCGATTTCGTTTGGACGGCGCGTCTCTCCTTGCTTTCGGCCACCTGTGGAGTCGTCCTTGCTTGCAAGAACCTTCTGGATCAACGCAGCGCGCTGTTCGCGAATTTCCTTTCGAAAGGCCTGATCCTCCTCAAGGTCGAAGTACTTCCGGCCATCGATCCACGTTTGTTCGCACTTGGTCAGAGTGGAAAGCGGACTGCCGCTCCAGATGACAAAATCTGCATCCTTGCCTGGTTCAAGGGAGCCCACGCGTTTGTCAATCCTCAGCTGCTTCGCCGGATTCAGGGTGACAAAGCTCAGGGCTTCTTCTTCGGTCAGTCCGAACTCGATCGCTTTTCCCGCTTCCCAATTGAGACGTGTGGCAAGCTGACTGTTGTCGGAATTATAGGAAACGACGACGCCCTGTTGATGCATGAGAGGACCGTTGCCGGGGATTGCATCCCACGCCTCGATCTTATACGCCCACCAGTCGCTGAAGGAGGATGCGCCGGCGCCGTGACGGGCAATGGCATCCGCCACCTTGTACCCCTCCAGAACATGCTGCAGCGATGCAATGCGTATTCCGAAATCCTCCGCCACGCGAAGGAGCATCAGGATTTCGTCCTGTCGATAACAGTGCGCATGGATTAATCGCTTGCCGTTGAGCATTTCGACGATTGCGTCCAGCTCGAGATCGCGACGCGGCGGAATTTTCGACCGGTTCTTTTCCCATTGCTTCCATTCGCGTTCGTAATCCTGAGCCGCCTTGAACCTGTCACGGATGAGTTGTTCAACGCCCATGCGTGTGGTTGGGTATCGCGCCAGTGTTCCCGCAGGCAGAATGAAATTGCTGCGTTTTACGTTTTCACCCAACGCGAATTTCACTCCGGGCGGGGCATCTTCGAAGATCAATTCATCCGGGTGCGCGCCCCAACGCCACTTGACGACCGCATTCTGCCCGCCAATCGGGTTCGCAGACCCGTGAAGAATATTGGCCGCCGTCGTTCCGCCCGCCAGCTGGCGGTAGATCCAGATGTCGTCGGAATTGATGACGTCCTGGATCCGTGTTTCGCACGTGATCGCCTGCCCTCCCTCATTGATGCTTGCCGCAGCCGTGTGAGAGTGTGCGTCGATCATTCCCGGAGTCACATGCTTGCCCGTTGCGTCCACGGTAACCGCGCCCGCCGGGGCCTGAATATTCTGACCTATCCGGACAATCTTTCCCCCGGTGACGAGCATGTCGCTGTTCGTGAGCCGTCCCGGCTTCCCCTGAGTCCAGATCGTTGCATTTTTGACAAGAATATTCTGCGGCTGATCGGGTTGTTTGAGACGACCGTATTCCCCTGGAGGAAACACATCGGGGAATGAAGCCATCTCCGGTTTTTTTGACCTGGTCGTGTCAGGTTCCGCCTTTGCTGCTTCTTTGCGAACGGCATCCCACGTAAACTGCACGCCGTCGGTCCGGTTTCCGTACCCGAAAATTTCTTTGTCGGAAACTGTTCCCGACATTGTCATGACGCCTTTCCATCCGATTGAGTCGGTCGGAAGCTTGAAAGAAATTCTCCCAACAGTATACGATACAGACTGGAGTTTCAGTTCTTTGCCGGCCCAGGTAATTGATCCGGCCGGTTTCTCCGCTTCTCCCTTCAATGCGAGGATCCCCGTGGCCCCGGGGTGCACCGAAAGCGTAAATTCCCACATTCCGCGGACATCCGAGGCAGGGGGCGGCTTTACTTCGTGTTGCTTGCCGTCGATCCAGATCTCACGAATCTTCGTCTTCTCTTTGAAGACATCTCCGTCGGTGACGAGAATATTTGCTGATTTTCCCTTCTCCAGCGTCCCCGTTTGTTTGATGACCCCGAGCCATGTTGCGGGATGTACGGTCAGAGCGGCAAGCGCTGTCTCGGGCGTGAGGCCGCGTGCGACGGCCTTGCGCAACTGAGCGAGAAAGGTTCCGGGATCTTTGAGTTGATCCGCTGTGATTGCAATCGGTACACCGGCGCGCGCAAGTCTTCCCGCGTTCTCAGAAGCCGCATCCCAATGACGTAATTCCTCCAGGCTGGCGGTGAGAGCCTCTTCCGGCGTTTCAACCGCGGGGGCCTCTGGGAAGTTCAGATGGATAATCACCGGTACCTTTGTGCTCTTCACCGCTTCGATCCTCCGGTATTCTTCTCCGCTTCCGCGCACGATAACATTCAATGAAAACTCTTTTCCGATTTTCGCGGCCCGGAGAAAACCCAGGTCGTCGTTGGCCTCCATAAGGACGGGTTGCCTTCCCAAGACGGCCTCTCGCAGGGCGGCGAGCGTGTTGTTTGTCTCGGGGCGCGATTGTGATGGGGTTCGGTCAAAGGATTCCCACGGCCGCCGGTACCATTCTGCATCGATCCAGGTTTGACGAATAAATGCAATGATACCCATGAGGGAATTCGGATAGCCGCTGAAAAACCCTCCCTCCACATAAAAAGAGACTGCATGAGCTACGTTTCGCTTGACAACCAGCCTGCCCCCGGCGTTCGAGCCAAGACTCACGAGCGCACTTTGACCGCGGAAGATTCCTTGCCGGGGAACAACATGGACCAGCGCGAACCCCTGGGAACGAAGCTTCTTCGCCTCCTTACCGTCCATCCGAAATTCCATTGCAACGTCGAAATCCGACCTGGCTTTTGGATTCCAATGAGCCGCGCCCTTCGGTGACTCCTCTTGTTGGGTAGATCCTGGTGACGGCGATGGGGGCTTCGGAAGACCGTACGTCGAGTACGCATCGATGAAACCGGCATATAATGTCATTCCTTCCATGTTCCAGGTCCGAGCGTCCGGCGGCACCGGCGCGCGTTCGCCAACCGATTCGATCATGCCATCGCGGATAACCAAATTTCCGCGGTCAATGACTTTTCCCGGTGCAACGACGATGCGGGCGTTCAGAAACGCGTGAACGGCAGGCGTATTGTCCCTCAGACCCGTCGTGGGTTCGCTTTGACCCCAGAGACCTGCCGAAAAGAAAACCGACAAAAACAAAAGCGTTCGGAAGCGGTTCATGAATCCTCCTGAGTAAGTGCGAGCAAAGAAGACGTAGTTGCGGGTCGAAGGTTTTGAACAACCCGAAGGATTTGCGAGGAGAAAATAGAGAGAAAAACTTCCCGATGCAAAGGATTTGGAGTTGCGGAGATGAGACGGACTACTTCTGCACTCTCGTCAGATTGACGATGCCGGCAACGAAGAAAAGCAGATTTGCCATCCAGGCCGTCAGGAGGGGATCCATATCTCCGTTGTACCCGAACACCTGACTCGTTTTCATGAATCCAAGATAGATGAACGTGACGGCGATGGAGATTCCGAATTCAACTGCTACGCCGCTTCGGCGCTTGTTGGACGAAAACGGAACGCCGAAGAGAACAACAATCAGGCTGGCAAAGGGGAACGCGATCTTTCCGTGGTAGTCGACGAGCCAGCGCGAAACCTCCTGCCCGGCTCGCTTCTGCGCCTCGATGAACTGCTTCAGCTCTTCGAAGTCCATTTCATCAGGTTTGCGCTGTTTCTTCTCAATGTCGGAAGGTGTCAGAGAAAGGCGCCCGATGGGCTTTTGTCCATATTGCTCGAAACTCGGGGTCCCCTCGACGAACGAACGGGTATTTCCTCTTAAAAGCACCCACCCGGGATTCGACGTGTCTTGATCCAGAGAGACCCATTGCATTTGCTGCGCGTCATGCCGGGTCAGGAGCACTGTCAGATTGGAATCCGCAAAATCCTGAATGCTGACGCGGCTTGCCATTCTTGTATTCGCATCATAAAATCCGATCGACACGAGACGCGTTCGGCCTTCCTGGAAATAGATGTTGAATCTGCTCGTTGCGGTCGAAAGCCTGTTCAGGTGGACGCGCTCGATGTCGAATTTTGTTTGGTTGGCATACGGAACAAGCCAGCCATTAAAGTAGATGGAGACGAGGCTCACTGCAAGTGCAACGCCGACAAAGGGAGCCATGAACCTGTAGAGGCTCATTCCGCTTGATTTCATGGCCGCCAGCTCGTTTTGCTGAGAAAGCCTCCCCGTCACAAACAATGCGGCCAGGAGCATCGCAACCGGCGTCATCAATTTGACGATCTCGGGGATGAAATGGACGTAGTATTCGATGATGACACGGGTGTCCACATTTGCATCGATGAAATCGTCGAGCTTTTCCATAAGGTCGACCACGAGAAAAATCAGGACAAAAGCAAGCAGTCCGAACAGGAACGTGACCAGGAACTGCCTGACGATGTATCGGTCGAGAATCGTCATTCGGGATTTTCCTCCCCGACCTCGGAACGAAAGCGTTCAGGAACAAGGCGCCGCAGAGCGGACCAGTTGATGGTCAGGGTTTCACGAGCCGATCGATACGTCAAATAGCCGCCGAAGAGTCCGAGAAGAATGTTTGCCGCCCACATGCCGATCCACGGCTCGAGGAGCCCGCGGTCAGCCAGCTTCTCGCCCCCGATGAGACAGGCCCAATAGAGAAGAAAGAAGCCCAGGCTCAGGCTTGCAGCGACGCCGAACGTTCCCCGGCGCGACATGATTCCGAGCGGCGCACCGACCAGGATGAAGACGATGCATGCGACGGGAATGGCATATTTCTTATGGATTTCCACCCGGAATTCCCGCTCCTTCCGCATCAGGTCCCTGATGCTGTAGAATTCGCTCTCGAGGGAGCTCCTGAGCATTGAAATTCGGGAGAGGGCGGCGATGGTGGGGACATTCGCAACCATGGGCCGCGGGGCCGGTGTTCGTGGGCCTGCAAGGAGTTTTTCCAGTTCATTCTTGAGCCGGTCAAGGACACGGCGCTCATACACGGCCCGGCGGACACGAAGGCTGTCAACCTTGCTCCTCATGTCTTCGGCGCTGAGTTCACGATCTCCCCGCGCAAACGCGCTCTCTTGTGAGCGTTGGAAATCGAAGCCCTCCGCGTTCATGGCGATCCTATGTTTTTCAAACCGGATCTTTCTGTACTGAGCGTAGTCCGGAACGCTGATCTCATGGATCTCACCGTCGTACAGATCCATGATAAGCTTCCTGTAGTCCGGTGAAAAAGAAACGACGCCGCGCCGCGCGGCGACCGTGCTCTGGATTTCATGGCGCGTATTGTCAAAAATCGTAACCCCCTCCAGATCGTTCGATTCCGCAAATGTCTTGCGGGCGAGGATTGTATATCCGGTGAGGTCCTGGGAAAACAATCCGGGAACGATGGACAAGGTCGGCTTTTTCCGCTGGATGTCTCGTGAGAGGGTGGCTGCTTTGTGATTGGCATCCGGGAGAACCTCGTTATTGAAGAGGAGAAGCAGATAGAAAACGACACCGGAAGCGACGAGAGCAGGGGCCATCATCCGGTAGAGGCTGACCCCGCTTGCACGCATGGCGGTGATTTCGTTGTTGGAAGCAAGGCCGCCAAAAGCCATAAGGGTTGCAACAAGCACCGACATGGGAACTGCCAGCACCACCATCCATGCCAGGTTCAACACGATCACCTCGATAATCACTCCCGCACTCAATCCCTTTCCAACCAACTGGTCCATGAACTTCATGATGAACTGGAGAAGGAAAATCAACATCAGCACGACGAGAGCAAACAAAAACGGAATTGCGTGCGCCCGGAGAATATGTCGCCAGAGAATAATCATTGCCGTCAAATATACTGAGATTGCGTTTGGATCACAACACAAAGAGATAGAGGAGTGTCTCGGTTTAGACCGATGTGGAAACCCACTGTCTATGACAGTGGTAATGGAAAATTTGGCTTTGCCGTAGTCGAGTGCGGTATCGAGTTGTAGATCGGATCTCCCGTCCCGCGTGGTTGCCTTGGACGGGGCGAGGCGGGTGCGTCTCTGCGTTGATCTTCTCAAAGGAAACTGAGGCACGACCAGAGACAGTTTCTTCTCGCTTCTCTTTGTGAACTTCTGTATATTCTGCGTTTGAAAATGAATCAGGCAACAGAGACAGGAGGTCTTCGAAAACACCATCTCCACGCCGATCCGACCGAGCAATTGAGACAATGGTTGGAGAACGCGCGCGCGAGGGGCATTACCGATCCGTCTGCCATGGTGCTGGCGACGTGCTCTCCCGAAGGACGCCCATCGGCCCGCGTTGTTTTGCTCAAATCGTTGGATGAATCCGGAATTGTGTTCTATACCAACTATGAAAGTCGCAAGGCGAAAGACCTGGAACGTAATCCGACTGCAGCGCTTTTGTTCTTCTGGCAATCGCTCGGCCGACAGGTCAGAATTGAAGGGACGGTCACCCGGACAAATCCTGAGGAAACGGCCGAGTACTTCAGGACTCGCCCGCTTTTGAGTCAGATCAGCGCATGGGTCTCCAGACAGAGCGAGGTGGTCTCTGACCGGGAGACACTCGAGCGTGAGTTTGAGCGAGCACAAAAGCGTTTCGAGGGAAAAGAAGTTCCGCCGCCCGCCTATTGGGGAGGATACAGGCTGCGGCCATCGATGTTTGAATTCTGGCAGGGGCGGGAAAACCGCCTCCATGACCGGCTGAGGTATCGTCGCGAGGGGGACCATTGGATCATTGATCGACTCTCTCCCTGAGGACGATGAAGAACTGGCAAAGCGAGGCCCCGTCAAATCCGCTGATACTCGTCGTTGAAGACGAAGATGTGTTGCTGGAACTTCTGAGAGGCATGCTCGAAGCGAACGGATTTCAGGTGATGACAGCGAAAGATGGAGCCGAAGCCGTCAACCTATATAAGAAGTACGCGGGTGAGATCGAGCTTGTTCTTACCGACATGGGCCTGCCTTTGCTGGGAGGATGGGATGTCTTGGGCGAGATTCTCAAGATCAATCCAAAGGCGAAGGTGATCTGTGCGAGCGGTTTTCTGGAAAGCAATCTGCGCGAAGAAATGATTGCGGCGGGCGCGGCGGAGTTCATTCAGAAACCGTACGTGTACGAAAAACTCGTTCATCTAATGAGAAGTCTCATTGCTTCATCAGCCCCCCGGTGACGAAGCGCACCGTTTTCGGTCTGTGGAACTCTCTTTTTCTCTCCGTGTCACTCTGTGAAATCTTCTTCTATAAAAGCGTTACACAGAGAGCCACAGAGAAGACACAGAGGGACACAGAGGAAAATCCCCCTGTGGAACTCTCTTTTGAGGCTATGTGTCACTCCGTGAAATTAATCCAGTATAGTAAACTCAGACACTACCCACTCCCTCCGTTTCTTGCTATTCAGTCTTCTTTTTGGTAGGTTTTGCTGACACACGAGTTTGACATCAACCGCGGAGTCCTATCGAACACGTTGCTACGGCATTTGTTTTTCCTCCGGATGGATTTGAACGATGACCATCCGGGCCTAAACGCCTTCATGCTCAGGGCTCGTGTTCTTCGGAAGCAACAAACATTCCCGGACACTGCCGGTCGGTGCGGTTGTTTCCCCCTCCGGTTTCCTCGTCCTTCTCTTCCTTTTCCTGGCTCTTTACGGCGAGGCCTCGCCCGCAAGTCCGTCTGAACGTCCGGTCGAATGGGCCGCGGCGATCCAGGACACAACGAAACCGCAGGACCGCCCGGGCGGACCCTCACGCCGGGCTCGCGCGCTTCAGAAAAAACTTGGCATTCGCGATACCTCGCGCACCGATGCCGATTCTGTGGTTCTTCAAGCACTGTCTTCGGTGCCGCGCGACTCCTCCGCCCGCCTAGCCCACTTCCGACATGTCAGGACCGATGCACCCATCGTAAACCTCCTCCGCCCGAGTCCTCACCCAATGTACCTGAAGGAACCGGGACTCATCCAATACGTGGATGAGTTCGATACAAGTTCTTCAGTGTATCATATTCGTCGATTGGTGAATGGAAAGGAGACGAAAATATCCATCCCTCTGACCTTTGAAGAGTACCGGGATCTTCGGTTGAAGCAGGCACTTCGCCGGAACTGGGAATCCCTGGCACAGCAGTACACGGTCGAGGGGGAGAAGAAACAAGGGCTTGGAGACGTCTTCGGCTCAATTACAAACATTGAAATTCCCGTCCCCAAAAATCCGCTATTTAGCATCTTTGGAAAGAATCAAATTCGGATTCAAATCAACGGGTCCGTCGACATCCACGGGGCTTTTCGGAATACCAAGTCGGACCTGGTCACCTCCAACCCCCTGGATCAGTCACGCAGTGAACCGGATTTTGATCAGCAGGTGCGGGTCGGTGTTCGGGGGGAAATTGGCGACAAACTTCGCATCGACGCAGACTGGGATACCGAGCGGACGTTCGAATATGAAAACCAGTTGAAAGTACGGTACACAGGGTATGAGGATGAAATCGTTCAGAGCGTCGAAGCCGGAAACGTTTCGCTCCAGACCAACTCCTCCTTTATCTCAAGCAGTCAAGCCCTGTTCGGCATCAAAGCCGGATTCCAGTTCGGTCCTCTGAAGCTGACCACCATCGCATCCCAGAAACGAGGACAAATCAAGGAATTGTCGGTCTCGGGAGGCGGAAGGCCGACCCCTTTTGAAAAAAAGCCGTATGAATACTCCCGGGATCACTACTTTGTTGATACGGTCTACCGGAGTATTTATGACAATGCATTTCGCGAACGTCCGCCGACGTACGATACGCGTTATCAGATTCTGGACATCGAGGTGTGGGTGACCAGAGTTGGTATCATTCAGGATCCCAACGACCGCGATGCGGTGACCTTTATCAGTGCGGACACGGTGCAGAAGTACCAGAACGATCCCGCGGCCCGCACCATTGAATTCCCGGCGAACCCGGGTGTCACAGAGGTCTCGCGGTTCATGAAACTCGTTCAGGGGGCCGACTACACTTTTGATCCCTATCTGGGATATATTTCGTTGAATCGCTCCTTGCAGCCGGAGCAGGTGATCGCCGTTGCCTACACCTTGCCGAGCCCGATCGGAGACGTTGGGACGTTCGAATCCAAAGATACCTCGAAGACGACGAGGCTGATCCTCAAACTCGTACGCCCTCGTAATCTTCAGTCAAATATGAAACCGGCCTGGGATCTGATGCTCAAGAACATGTATTCCCTGGGTGGAAGGGGACTCAAGAAAGAGGGCTTCGAACTTGCGATCAAATACCAGCTCCCCGGTCAAGAACCGGTGACAGCGCTCAACGTCTCGGCCCTGTCCACGCCAAAATCGTTTGACCTGCTGCCCATGTTTCGCCTCGATTCGTACAATGAATCCGGGCAACAACAGCCCGACAGCAAGTTTGATTTCGAGCCGGGGATTACAATTAACGTCGACCGCGGCGAGCTCATTTTCCCCCGTCTGGAACCCTTTGCCAAGAATATCACCGAGTTTTTCCTTGAGCAGTTCAGTCCGACGACTGCTGATCAAAGGGCAGAGGTGATCGCCGCAGCGGATTCTTTCGTCATCCGGGAGGTCTACGACACCACATACAACGGGGCTCAGAACGCCCAGAAAAATCGATTTGTTATTTCCGGCACGATCGTCTCCGCGATTGCCTCGACGTACAATCTTGGCTTCAACGTCGTAGAAGGAAGCGTCGATGTCGTGGTGGACGGTCAATCCGCCGCCCCCAGTGTCGACTTCACGGTCGATTATCTCACCGGAACGGTTGTGATCCGCAACCAGTCGTTCCTTGTTCCCGGCCGAACAGTGCAAATCAAATACGAAGCAAACGATCTTTTTCAACTTGCCTCCAAGTCTCTCCTGGGCGCGCGGGGAGAGTACGCCGTCTCCAAAAGCACCGGGCTTGGCTTTACGGTCATGAACCTGAATCAGCAAACACTCAGCGATAAAGTCAGGCTCGGGGAAGAACCGATCAGTAATACCATCATGGGCATTGATGGCGGAACAAGCTTTGAGCTCGATTTCCTCACGAGAGCAATGAATGCCTTGCCGGGGATTCGCACGAACGCGCCTTCGTCTCTGAGCTTCCGCGGGGAAGCCGCTTATATGCTTCCGGATCCCAACACGCGAAAGAGCAACATCACGCAGGATCGGAGCCAGGGAATTGCGTACATCGACGACTTCGAGGGCTCGCGCAGAACCATTCCCCTTGGGGTCCATTACGGGATCTGGCGTGATGCAAGCGCTCCGGCTTATATCGACGGTCTTGACCCGGTTCAACCCCAGAACGGTCATATTGATCTCAACAACGCTTCAATCCGGCAGGCGCTCATTCCCGATTCATCAAAAATGGGTTTCAAAGCAAAGCTGACCTGGTTCAACGTTCAGCCAAGCGATGTTTTCATTCAGGATATTTGGCCGAAACGGGAGACGAGGGCGGGACAGGATCTCGTGACTGTTCTCGATCTTTTTTATCGTCCTCGGTCGCGAGGGGCTTACAACTATTCACTCACTCTGCGGGACAGTCTCTTTGCTCAACCCGCAAAAGGATGGGCCGGTGTCATGCACCCCCTCAGCACCACCGCCACGAATCTCGTTGACGAGAACATTACGTTCATCGAGATGTGGATACGCGTGGGGAAGATACGGCCCGGGGCCAGGATGAACATCAATCTTGGGGCAATCAGTGAGGACGTGATTCCAAACGGGCTTCTTGATTCGGAAGACGGTTTGGGAGGAACCATCAAGACGGGATTGATCCGCGATGACAGGCAGGATGTCGGACTGGACGGGTTCAATGACGACGAGGAACGGGCCCGGTTCAGTGAATTTCTCTCGCTCTATCCTGAATTCTCTGCCGATCCTTCCGCCGACAACTACGTGGCGGAACTGCGCGGATCGCTCAATCCCGAAGACTACCTTGGAGCGCGAGGGACCGATGGAAATAAACGAGGGCTGGCCGAAGGTGGACAGTTTCCCGACACGGAAGACCTCAATTCCAATAATGTCGTAGACCGTTCCAACAGCTACTTCGAGTACGAGATACCCCTCGACACCACAAGTCCCGGTTTCCGTCAATATGTCACCGGGGGCGAAGGAAACGGATGGCATCAGATTCGAGTTCCAGTCCGGGAGCATACAAGAAAGATTGGAGACCCGAGTCTGACCAATATCGAGTCGATTCGACTCTGGATGACCGGGGCGGACGATGACGTTTCAGTCAGGATCACCGAATTCAACCTTGTCGGGAATCAGTGGGAGCCCCTGAACAGGGATGACAAGGACTTCCGGATCAGCAACGTGAACATTGAGGAGAACCTTTATTATACCTCGCCCCCCGGGGTGCAGCGGCCCGTGGATCGAACTCAACCTGATCGCATTATTGCCGGAAACGAACAGTCGCTGGCGCTCATCATCACGAACTTGAGGGACGGTGAATCGAAGCAGGCAATCAAACGGTACGTTGCCCGTCCCCTGGACCTGTTTAGCTACAGGACGATGAAGTTGTTTGTTCACGGCGACGACCGGCCGGGCACGGTGATGAATTATGTGGACACGACGAACTACGACGTCGAGTTCTTCTTCCGCTTCGGCTCCGACTCGCTCAACTACTATGAGTATCGATCCCCGCTTCGGCCGGGATGGCATGCTGACAACGAGATCACGATCCGTTTCGCCGACGTCACGGCCATCAAGCTGGGCCGTGACAGCGCCGGCATTTTGACCGCTCCGATCCCCGTACCGGGCGGATCCGATGGAGCAGTCTACAGGGTACTTGGAAATCCGACGCTGACAACAGTTCGGTATCTTGCGGTGGGTGTCGCCAATCCGCCCGGCAAAGGATCCTCCGTCGTCAACGGGGAGGTGTGGGTCAATGAACTGCGTCTCACAGATGTGGATGACACTCCCGGATGGGCCTACCGCTTTGACACCAGTGTGAAGTTTGCCGACATCGCCTCTGTCGCAATCGGTCTTTCCCAGCGTGATCCCTACTTTCACGGTCTCGAAAACCGGTTTGGAACAAGAAACACCGATCGAAACTGGTCTATCAATTCATCGCTTTCGATGGACAAATTTCTCCCGGATGACTGGAAAGGATCTCAGCTTACCCTGACGTATTCTCATGTGGAGGCCATGCAGAACCCCCGGTATATGCCTGGAACAGATATCTTGGTAGACGAAGCGGTTCACCGGACGTCGGAGATTGCGCGATCCCAGGGCGAATCGGAAGACCAGGTCCGCAGGACCGCGGAATCTATTCGTGAACAATCGCGTTCCTTGACGGTGACGGAAACTTATTCGTTGCCGACGATACGTGTCATCGTTCCCTCATCCTCGTGGTATGTCGCGGAAACGATCAACAGAATGACCCTTGGCTATTCCTTTACGAACGCAAGGCGGCGCAATCCCACGACTGAATTTTTTCAGCAATGGAGCTGGAATTTTCGTTTCGGGTATAACCTCCAATTCAGTCCCCAATCGTTTGTGCAGCCGTTCGGTGATTTGGGAGATTTCTTCCTCTTCAGTCCCTGGAAGTCCTTGAAGTTTTTCTATCTCCCGCGGACTGTTTCCGTGGGTGGCGGGCTTGCCAGAAGCCAGGTTCATGAGAGAGTGCGCAATCAGGCGCAGAAAAAACCTGTAGGGCGCAATTTTGGTGCGACACGCCAGATGAGCTTCAGCTGGCAGCTTGTCGAGGGAGGCATTCTGAACCCCGGCATCGATTATAATCTGGATATTACGAGCAGCCTGGTTCATCTTGAGCTTGACAAGTTCGGCCGGCAGAAATCTATGATGGAAATTCTTGGTGACATGTTCGGCGGCGAGAAGCTCATTGATTTCGGAATCGATCAGACCTATGGGCAGACGATCTCCTTGGGTACACGGATTGTCGTTCCGCCTGTCCTCAAATTTGATAAGATCTTTACACCGACCTTTCGGTATTCCTCACGCTACGATTGGCAAAACAATCTCCAGGCGGGCGCTCTGGGGCGAAACGCAGGGAGAAATGTAAGCCTGAATAGCTCGGTTGATGTCAACCTGAAAGTCATCGCAGAGGAGATCTGGCCGCGCCGGTCCGCAGCTCCTCAGACATCGGATACGGTCGCAAGCATGGGCGATCGGTTTGATCAGTTGACGAGAGTACTTTTCAAAGCTCCTTTCTTCGACTGGGATCGTTTGAGTTTCAATTTCACGCATGCCAACACGGCGAGAAACAGTGGAGTGCTGGGGAGGCCGGGCTTCCTCAACCTCTTTGGCCGGGTTCCCTTCTTGCAGGAATCCCTCACCGATCATGGGCCATCCATGCTCTACCAGCTCGGCCTGGCCACCGACCCTCACGGGCGGGTGGTTGTCCGTACCAAAGGAGCGTTCCCGTTTATTACCGGCAGCACGGTACCCGGCCTGCGCGCTCCGCTCGGCAACCTCTCGGACGTCTACAGTCAGTCGAACAACATTAATATGAGAACCTCCCGGGCGCTGTGGGAAGGGGCCCGTATCGATCTTACCTGGACACTAGGATGGACCTACAATCTCAACAGAACAATTCAGACCGATTCTTTGGGCGTTCCACGAGAGTTGAGCAGAACGGTCAGCGGAGATGTGAGCCGGACGTTCATTACTTTTCCCGGTACGTCTTTGTTTAAGATTTTCAAGACGGGAATTGAGGAAGTGAATACCCGATTCCAGCTTCTCAAAGGAAACCGGATCGATCCGCGCTCGGATGACATCAAACTGACCCAGGCGTTTGAGGAAGGCATGGAGGCGCTCCCGCTGGGAACAAAACTCATCAGCGCGCTTATGCCGAGGCCGAACTGGTCGTTTCGATGGGACGGACTGGAAAAATTCTCCCTCTTTTCCGGCTTCACGCAGCGGGTCACTCTTGATCACGCCTATACCTCGACGTTCCGCCGTCGGTGGAAATTGACACCGACAGGCGGAGAGGTGACGGAAAGCGAAAATGTTACCTACGGTTTTTCTCCGTTGATCGGGTTGTCGATGACGTTCAAAGAACTCGGGAAGGGAAGTCTGACCGGCAATTTCCGCTATGCTGTGACGACTTCGTATGATCTTGCGCCTACCGTTCAAAACATCACCGAGTCGAACACGACCGACATTACCATTTCAGGAAATTACTCCCAGAGGGGATTTGAATTCCCCTTTTTCGGCCTTTCTCTGTCGAACGACCTGGATATTAGTTTCTCCTACAGCTATTCAAAGAACAACCGCCGCGTGTTCGACATGAAAAAGGATTTCAAGAAAGACGGAGATCCGCTGGAAGGGACTGTCAGGACAACGTTCGAACCGAGGATCCGTTACATTCTCAGCTCCCGGGTTACCGCGTCAATCTATTATAAGTATACCAAACTCAAGCCGGATGAGGGCGGGTCGCGCATTCCGGGCTCAACTATTAACGAAGGCGGACTGGACATCCGCGTGCAGATCTCATAACTGGTGTAGGTCGTCCGCCAAAGGCGGATATTCCGACCACGGAGTCGCATAAGTCGGACTTGACCCGCCTTCGCTCCCGACTACGTTCAAAAAACGAACTTCGTCGTTCAGCCGACGCAGGTCGGCGGGCAAGCAGTCCGACCTACGACCATGGCATTGATTCTCGAAACGGGAATGGTTAGTTTTCCTTGACAGACGATGGCTGTTACCAAGAAAATATTGTGGGTCGATGACGAAATCGATCTCCTCAGGGCTCATGTAAGACTGCTTGAGCAAAAAGGGTACGTCGTGGAAACCGCCAGCAACGGTGAAGATGCTCTGGACATGGTTCGGTCCTCGCCCTACGACCTCGTGTTTCTGGACGAAATGATGCCGGGGATGGGCGGTCTTCGGACTCTCTCGGAAATCAAAGATGCGGTTCCCTCGCTTCCCGTCGTCATGATTACCAAGAACGAGGCGGAGAGCCTGATGGAAGACGCAATCGGAAGCAAGATCAGTGATTACCTGACAAAGCCCGTGAATCCGAGTCAGGTTCTTTCGTCGGTGAAGAAGATCCTGGAAGGGAAAAAGATCGCCGGTGAACACGTTTCGCGGGACTATACTCAGGAATTCCAAAAAATTACCCGACTCCTGATGAACCCGCTGGACGATCGGGATTGGATTGACCTGTACCTCCGGCTCACGAACTGGGATCTTGAATTGGATCGGCACCCGGAGCTGGGCCTCCGGCAAACGCTCCTCGACCAAAAAAGGGAGTGTAATATCGAATTCGGCAAGTTCATCGAACGGGTGTACCGGGGGTGGATCAGTCAGGATCGGGGGGAACGGCCTCCCCTTTCCGTCGATGTTATTGAGCGATTTGTCATCCCCGAACTGTCCCGAAGCACGTCGGTGATCCTCTTTGTCATCGACTGCCTGAGACTTGATCAATGGCTGGTGTTGGAAGAATTGTTGCGGGACTTGTTTACGATCGACCGAAATTTTCACTTCAGTATTCTGCCGACGGCAACTCCGTACTCGCGGAATGCGATCTTCAGCGGGTTATTTCCGCTTGAATTGCAGCAGCGCTTCCCGGACCTCTGGTCGTCGGGTCAGGACGATGAGAGCAGCCTGAATAGAAACGAGCACGAACTTTTGGCGAAGTTGCTGGAACGACGCGGTGTTCGGCTTAAGCCGGAGCCGAAGTACGTCAAGATCCTCGATCCGGAATTCGGCAGGCAAATCGAACATAATATCGTTTCCTATCTCCAGGGGAAACTGACCGCGATTGTCGTGAATTTCATTGATATGCTCGCCCATGGCAGGTCGGACTCTCCCTTGCTGAAGGAAATTGCCCCCGATGAAGCGGCATACCGCTCGCTGACCCGGTCCTGGTTTCTCCATTCGTCTCTCTTTGGCATGCTCAAGACGCTTGCCCGACAAAGAGGCATCACGCTCGTTATCACTGCCGATCACGGGAGCGTCCGTTGTCTCCGGGGATCGAAAATTGTTGGCGACCGGGAAGCCTCGACCAATCTTCGCTACAAGTTCGGACGAAACCTGAAAATCGACGAACGGCAGGCGGTCTTTATCAAAGACCCCGCCGAGTACAAATTACCTCGCACGAGCGTCACCACGAACTATGTTTTGGCAAAGGAAGACTTTTATTTTGTCTATCCTACCGACTATCACAAATATCTTAGTCAGTACCGGGATAGTTTCCAGCACGGCGGCATATCGATGGAGGAAATGATTCTCCCCGTGGTGACGCTGAAGCCGAGGGGCGGATGATCGGAGTGAAGAAGAGTTCGTCGGAAGCAGAGACGAGAACGATGGCGCGATCGTTTGGCGAGGCCCTTCGACCCGGCGACGTCGTGGCCCTGTACGGTGAACTTGGGTCGGGAAAGACCCAGTTTGTCAAAGGAATTTGCGAAGCATTTCGCGTCTCAACGCATGTTGCCAGCCCGACTTTTGTGATCCTCCACCGGTATGAAGGCACAACCACGGACGGGAACCAACTCTTTCTCTACCATTTCGACTTGTACCGTGTTGATTCCGCCGAGGAAATTTACGATCTCGGCTATGAAGAATTCTTCTTTGGTGGTGGAATCTGCATTGTGGAATGGGCCGAACGGTTGAGCAATCTTCTCCCGGCCGAGCGATATGACATTCGTCTGGATTTCGGAGAACGGGAGGCGGATCGGATCATTGCGATCCACAGGAAGAATGCGGTTCCTGTCGCCCCTTTGCTTCGCGGGAGGAGTGCGTGATCGTTCTCGGGATTGAAACGTCCACGGACGTATGCTCTGTGGGGATCTTTGGAGACAAGGGTCTCCGCGCTGAACGGTCGATTGTGGATCGACACATTCATTCCGAAAAACTCCTGACGCTGACTCAGGAGGTTCTCATCGACGCGGGAATGACGACATCCCGGATTGATGCCATCGCCGTGTCGATCGGTCCGGGGTCCTTCACCGGTCTGAGGATCGGGCTGAGCGGAGCCAAGGGCCTGTGCTTCTCGCTCGACCGTCCTCTTGCCGCAATTCCGACGCTCCACGCGATCGCTCACTCCGTTAAAGCGAAAAATCCGCGTGTCGTGAATATTCTTGTGGCATTAGACGCAAAAAAGGGGGATTTTTACGCCGCGAGATTTTCATTGGACGGCCCCATGCCGGTGGAAACCCTGGGTACGACGGTGGTGGCAGGCGAATTGCTGGCCCAATTCGGCGGGAACGATCTCCAATTCGTCGTCACCGACAAGCCTGACATTCTCGGGAAAGAGATGGGGACTGTAACGGCCGTGGGACATGTTCATGAGTATTGCCGCGGTTCGGTTGTTGCGGAGCTGGGGCAATACAGGATCAGTTCCGGAGAAACCGTTGACGTGCGATCGGTCGAGCCGAAATACCTGAAGGACTTTGTTGTGCGGGGGAAAGCCTCCGCGGCTTAACAGAAGGAGACGCTTCGATGGCCTGGTTTCGACGTTCCAAACAAAACATCCAATCGGAGGGGAGGAAAGAGACGCCGGACGGTTTATGGACCAAGTGCGGAGGGTGTGGAGAGATTATCCATCGGAAACAGCTTGAACAGAACCTCTATACCTGCCCAAAGTGCTCGTTTCACTTCCGGATCGGAAGTAAGGAGTATTTTCGGATTCTTTTGGATGACGGATCGTTCAGCGAGATGGACAAGAAAATGCAGTCGACGGATCCCCTCAATTTTGTCGATACGAAGAAGTATTCCGACCGGATCAAAGAGACGATCAAGAAAACCGGGCTCAACGATGCTGTCCGGACCGGGACGGGAAAAGTCAATAAGATCTCCGTGGTTGTTGCCTGCATGGATTTTGCGTTCATCGGAGGGAGCATGGGATCCGTCGTGGGAGAGAAGATTGCCCGGGCGATTGACAAGTCGCTGAAGACCCGGTACCCCATGATCATCATTTCCTCAAGCGGCGGTGCACGGATGATGGAAGCCGCTCTGTCATTGATGCAGTTGGCCAAAACCAGCGCGAAACTGGCACAGTTGTCCGACGCCCGAATTCCATTTCTTTCTTTGCTCACCGATCCGACCACGGGGGGAGTGACGGCGAGTTATGCCATGCTGGGAGATCTGAATATCGCCGAGCCCGGAGCGCTCATCGGATTTGCCGGTCCGCGTGTAATCCGGCAAACTATCGGAAAAGACCTGCCGAAAGGATTTCAGCGGTCCGAGTTCCTTCTGGAAAAGGGGTTTGTCGATATGGTGGTCCATCGCAAGGACATGAAGGAAACCGTCGCGAGAATGCTGGCGCTGCTGGCAAACTGACTGACAATGTATGAAGATCCATATCCTTGGTGTTCCCATGGACCTTGGCGCCGGTCGGCGCGGCGTCGACATGGGTCCATCCGCTCTCCGCATCGCAGGCGTGAACGAAAAACTGACCGGCCTTCGCCACGAGGTGGTGGATGAAGGCGACATCCCTATCAAAGCCCCCGAACAGCAAAGAATCCGAAACGAAAAACTGAGATATCTTCCCGAAATTGTGCGGGCCTGCACCTTGCTGTCGGGAAAAGCGGAGAAGGTCGTCGCCGGCGGCGGCTTCCCTTTGGTCCTCGGAGGGGATCATTCCATTGCGATTGGTACGATTGCGGGTCTGTCCTCGTATTGCCGGAAACACAAGAAACGGCTCGGTGTCATGTGGATTGACGCCCACGGCGATCTGAACACGGATGAGACCACCCCGTCAGGAAACATTCACGGTATGCCCCTGGCTGCTTCGATCGGTCTGGGTGCCATTGAGTTGACCTCCGTGGGAGGTGACTTCAGGAAAGTTGATCCGAAGGACGTGGTCCTGATCGGGACACGAGACCTTGATGACGGCGAAAGAAAGGTCATCAAGCAGTACGCCGTCAATATTTTTACCATGGAGGAAATCGACAAGCACGGGATGTCGGTTATCATGGCCCGGGCGCTCCGTAAACTCAAGCCGGTTGACTATCTCCACGTAAGCTTTGACCTCGACTGCGTCGACCCTCAAGTGGCACCCGGTGTCGGAACGCCGGTGAAGGGCGGGCTGAACTACCGCGAAGCCCACCTCATCATGGAGACCCTCAACGAATCCGGGAAAATGACTTCTCTGGAGATCGTCGAAGCGAACCCGATCCTCGACAACCGGAACCAGTCGGCAGAATTCGCCGTCGAGTTGATTCAATCGGGGTTCGGCAAAAAGATTCTCTGAAATGGAGATCATTCGGTCGGCCGGCGAGATGCAGTCCCACGCTGAGAAGATCCGATCGTCAGGCAAGCGGATCGGGGTTGTTCCGACGATGGGATATTTTCACGAGGGGCATACAAGCCTGATCCGCATCGCTCGGGAACGCTGCGATGTCGTTGTGACAACGATTTTCGTTAATCCCGCACAGTTTGGCACCGGCGAGGATTTTGAGCAATACCCTCGTGATTTTGAGCGGGATAAAGCTCTGGCGGAGGAGGGGGGGACCGATGTCATCTTCGCGCCCGACGCAGAAGAGATGTATCCGCCGGGATTTGGGACCTTCGTTGTGCCGGAGGACGGGGCATCGATCCTCGAAGGCCAGGTCAGGCCGTCGCATTTTCGCGGCGTGGTCACCGTCGTCGTCAAGCTGTTTCATCTTACAAAACCACACATTGCCGTCTTTGGTCAAAAGGACGCTCAACAAGTTTTCGTTGTTCGAAGAATGATCCGGGATCTGAATTTCGACATCGATCTTGTCGTTGCGCCAACGATCCGGGAGCAGGATGGTTTGGCGAAGAGCTCGCGCAATCTGTACTTGACAGCGGCTGAACGAGCTGAGGCGCCTCTGCTCTATCAGGCGTTGAAAGAGGCTGAGAGTCTCGCTGCCCTGGGAGAGCGGAAGGCCGAAAAGATCCGTGCAGCCGTCAGCGAGGTTCTCCAGCGTGCGAAACTTGCAACGGCTGACTACGTTGCCGTCGTTGATCCGGAAACGTTCCGTGAAGTCGGTGAACTGCATCCCCCTTTGGCGCTCGTCGCCGTTGCCGTACGATTCGGGTCGGCACGTCTCATCGATAACATTCTGATTTCTGTTTCATCAAAAGGATAAAGGAGTGTCTGCGAACAAGAATCTTGCTGTTGTGATCATGGCCGCCGGGAAAGGTACGCGCATGAAGGTTCCGGACCGACCGAAGGTGATGTTTGAACTCAACGGGAAACCTATGATCCATTATGTCGTGGACCTGGCATACGACTTGGATGCCGGGCGCGTCCTGACAATCGTCGGCTTCCAGGGCGAAACCGTCACCGCGTACATCAAACAATCGCACCCCGATGTGGAAACCGTGGTTCAGGCCGAGCTGCGCGGAACAGGTCATGCCATCCTCCGGACAGAAGAAGCCCTCTCCGACTTTTCAGGGGATATTCTCGTATTGTCCGGTGATGTGCCGTTGTTGAAACGCGCCACTATCGACAGCCTGATCGCCCATCACAGAACAACCGGGGCTGTGGCAACGATTCTCACCGCGGTCCTTGATGATCCGGCCGGTTACGGGCGTATTGTGAGAAACCAGGACGGCTCGGTTCAGAAGATTGTCGAGCACCGCGATGCAACGGCGGAAGAACTCTCCATCCGGGAAATCAATTCCGGAATTTATGTGTTTGAGAAGAAGAGGCTGTTCGACGGTCTGAACCATATCAATCCGCACAATGTTCAGAACGAGTATTATCTGACGGACGTGTTTGAATATTTCTGGCGGCATCGATGGGTGGTTTCGGCGCTTAAGGCACCGCACCACGATGAAATCCGAGGCGTCAACACCATGGAACAACTCGAAGAAGCAAAGGCGGTGGCGACCGGGACCGCCGTCCGACCTTGACAATCAGTCCAGTTTTCGGTACTATGAATTCAGCATTCAGAGAGAAGTTCTTGTCGCGGAGGAACGGTATGAAAATTTTCACGATAGCCCTTGCTCTTTCGCTCTGTGTCTTGATGACGGCTTCCGCCCAATTCAAGGAGCAAAAAGCGGAGTCACGCCCCAATGTCAGTGAGTCATTGATACGCCCGGAGGGGAGCGGCCTGATGTTCGGCTGGTTTGACCCGAGTCGTCTCACGATGCATCATTCGTATTCGCTCTCGTACATGACGATGGGCGGGCAGGGCCTCTCCGTCGGCATGTACACCAACAGCCTGTTCTACAAGATTGCCGATCCGCTCGATGTCCAGTTTGACGTCAGCCTCATGCATTCTCCCTTCAGTTCGTTCGGATCGACAAGTGATTTCAGCGGTGTGTATTTGAGCAGGGCCCAACTGAATTATCGTCCGGCTGAAAACATGCTTCTTCAGATCCAATTCCGGCAGTTTCCGGCCTTGTACTGGATTGGGGGAAGTAACCGGTATTCCAATATTTCCCGCGGAGTCGGCAGTTTTGACGAGGAGGGGCGCTAACCGTTCTACGATGTCTTTCAATGAAAAACCGGGTGCCTGCTCTCAAGTCCGAAGGCGCTCGGTTTTTTCTTTGAAGCCGGATCGGTAGAAGATGCTCGATTCCCAGCACGGTCCAGCCACAAAGGTTTTTCCATCCCAATCTTCCCCCAGTTCCTCTACCCGGACGGATTCAAACAGATGGAAGATCGTCTATGCGGTTGCCGGCGTGGCCCTCGTCGGTTCCGTGGTGGGAATGTTCCTCTTTTCCGATTCAGGCCGCGAATCGGAAGTTATCGTGGACAACAGGTCTCACACTATTCAGCTGGATGTGATGAATGCTGTTGGGGAGGCAAAACTGGCGCAGCGAATGACGGAGTTCCTTCGTTCCCGCGGCTTTGACGTCGTTGAAATCGGAAACTACCGCGAGGCGCTGGAAAGAACGCTGGTGATAGACAGAACCGGGAACCCGCAGGCCGCCCTTCAGGTGGCCAGAACGATCGGAGTGCCTCCGGAGCAAGTCATTCAGAGAATCGACAAAACCTTGTATCTCGATGTGTCTGTCTTTATTGGCAAGGATTACCCGTCGTTGCAACCGTTTCAATAAGATTCTGAGGAGGTCAGGTTGACTGCCCGAATGCTGGCCAAGATGATTGCAGGCGTTGCGATTTCCAAGAAAGCAAGAAACGTGGTCCTGATGGACTTGCGAAAGAAGAGTTCGGCAACGGATTTCTTTGTCGTCTGCTCCGCTGATTCGGATGTTCAGGTAAAATCGATTGCCGATGCGATCCGGGACGGGCTTGAGATGAACGGTGTTTCGATGTGGCATTCCGAAGGCCTCCGGGCGCTTCAATGGGTTCTTCTCGATTACGTCGACGTCGTCGTTCATGTGTTTCACAAGGATGTTCGAGCGTTCTATAACTTGGAGCGGTTGTGGAGCGATGCAAAGATTCATCCGGTCGAAGACACCGGCACTTCGGTAAAAATCCTGCCGCCACTCACCCCACAGAGAATCCGAACCAGGCCGACCAAACCGATACGAAGGGTTTCCGGCTCAAAGGCATGAAACAGTACCTTGCAGAGAAAGTCGAGGCGGCGCTTGCGTCGCTTGGCTACGGCGGACAAGTGATCCCCGTATTCGAAAGGCCGAAGCTTGAAGCTCATGGCGACCTGACGACCAATGCGGCAATGATTCTGGCAAAATCGATGGGAAAGAACCCCCGGGCCATTGCTCGGGAGATTGCCTCCGCTTTGAAACTGGAGCGGGAGGATGTGGTCAGAGTGGAGATCGCCGGCCCGGGATTTATCAATTTCTATTTTGCCGATTCGTTCTTTACGAGAAAACTCTCTGTGATTTTGAGCGAGGGTTCCCGCTTCGGTCGGTCGAACACAGGACAAGCGAGGAAGACTCAGGTGGAGTTTGTCAGCGCCAACCCGACAGGGCCGCTCAGCGTTGGTCACGGTCGGCAGGCCGCCATCGGCGACACGATTGCCAATCTTCTGGAGTGGACGGGACACGATGTAACACGCGAGTATTACTACAACAATGCGGGTCGACAGATGCGGAAGCTCGCCGAATCGACGTACGCACGGTATCAACAGCTGTTCAATGCTTCCTATCCGTTTCCGGAGGACGGCTATCAGGGGGAATACATCAAGGAGGTGGCTGAACGGCTGAAGACCGAACGTGGCGACCGCTTGACGGCGATGGAAAGGGAGGCGGCTCTCTCCGTTTGCAAGGAGGCGGCAGAGACGGTCTTGTTCGAAGAGATCAAAAAAGTCCTTGCTCGTATCGGCGTTCGCTTCGATGTGTTTTTCAATGAGGACTCTCTTTATACAACGGGCAAGCTGCAGGAAGTTGTGGAGGAGTTTCGCAGACGGGGTCTGGCGTATGAGAAGGACGGAGCCGTCTGGCTTAAGGCAACGGAGCTCGGACTCGATCAGGACCGGGTCATCATCAAAAGTACGGGCGAGCCCACGTACCGCCTGCCGGACATTGCCTATCATCGGGAGAAATTCCGCCGTGGGTTCGACCTGATTGTCGACATCTTTGGGGCCGATCATGTTGCCACGATTCCCGACGTTCTGGCCGGTGTCAAGGCGCTCGGCTATGATACCGAAAAGGTGAAGGTTGTGATTCACCAGTTTGTGACTTTAATGAGAGACGGGGAGCAGGTCAAGATGTCGAAACGGTCCGCAAACTTTGTGACGTTGGATGAACTGATTGATGAAGTCGGCACCGACGCAGTCCGATTCTTTTTCATTATGAGGTCGATCTCAAGCCATCTCGAGTTCGACTTGAATCTTGCCAAGGAGCAATCGGAAAAAAACCCTGTCTATTATCTTCAGTACGCCCACGCCCGCATAGCAAGCATTCTTCGGTTCGCGGAATCGGAGGGTGTCATCGGACCCGATCGATCGATGCTTGCTTCGGCCGATCTCTCTCTCCTCAAGGAAACCTCGGAGCTGGTTCTGGTGAAACTTTTGCTCGCGTTTCCCGAGGTCGTCAGCTCCTCGGCAGAATCCCTTGAACCTCATCGGGTGCCCACGTATCTGGGGGAGGTGGCGACAGCATTCCACAGGTTTTATCATGAGCACCGTGTTGTTATTCCGGATCGGGGGCTCGCGGGCGCGCGCCTGGCTTTATGCGGCGCAGCTCAGCGTGTTCTTGCAAACGGCCTTCAAATACTGGGAATTTCTGCGCGGGAGAAGATGTGACGGTTTGACAATCGGGGGAAAATTCTTTAGCTTCTTCCATTCTCAACAAGCATTCAAGGAAGTCGCCCGCCCCTCTTCTTGATACCGCACGATTCAGGCCTTTCACGAAGTACCTTCGATGTTCTGATTTCATGACGTTCCCGGGCCAAGGCATCCCCCGTGCAATGCCAGCCCGTTGATCGTTTATCATTCTTGCGAGTCCAATGAGATTCAAAACCGGCCCAATTGATGGCGTTGTTCTTAAAGAGTTGAAGGTCCACACAGATCGCCGCGGGTGGCTGTCCGAACTCTTTCGCAGCGACAATGTCAAACCAGAGTTTTTTCCTGTCATGGGATACGTTTCTGCGACCAGACCGGGTGTGGCACGCGGACCTCATGAGCACCGGATGCAAGCCGATTTCTTCTGTTTTGTGGGTCCTTCGATGTTTCGCGTCGTTTGTTGGGACAGCCGGAAGAATTCGCCCACGTGCGGGAATAAGATCGTGACGGAGGGCGGGGAAGATCGTCCCATCTCCCTGCTCGTTCCACCGGGTGTCGTTCATGCGTACACCAACATCGGATCGACCGAAGGATGGGTGATGAATTTTCCCAATGCCCTGTACGGCGGAAAAGGGAGGGCAGAGGAAGTGGATGAAATCAGACACGAGGATGATCCGGAAACCGTCTTCAGAATGGACGATCTCTCATGAATATTCTGATCACCGGCGGAGCCGGATTCATCGGAAGCAATCTCGTATGGTACTTTGTCAAGAAGTATCCGTCGTATCGCGTTGTCAATTTGGACAAATTGACCTATGCAGGGAACCTGGAGAATCTCGAAGGATTGAAAGGAGCTCGGAATTACGTTTTCGTCAAGGGGGACATTTGCGATCGGGAAATGGTCGGGCAGCTGGTTCGGGATCAGGGGATCGACACAATCGTGAATCTCGCGGCAGAATCCCACGTGGACCGAAGCATCATGGGAGCGGCGGAATTCATTCAGACCAACGTGGGGGGGACAAACGTGCTTCTGGAGATCGCAAAGGATCTGGGGATTCAACGGTATGTTCAAATCTCGACCGACGAGGTTTACGGATCACTTGGGCCGAACGGATACTTTACCGAGACCACTCCTTTGCATCCGAACAGTCCGTATGCGGCGAGCAAAGCCTCGGCGGATCTCCTGGTTTTCGCTTACCAGCATACATTTGGTGTGCCGGCAGTTGTTACCCGGTGTTCCAACAACTACGGTCCTTACCAGTTTCCTGAGAAGCTCATCCCTTTGATGATTGCCAATGCCTCGAATGACAAACAATTGCCAGTATACGGAGACGGGATGAACGTTCGGGACTGGCTGCATGTCCGGGATCATTGCGCGGCCATTGACGCTGTGCTGCACCGCGGCCGGATCGGCCAGATCTATAACATCGGGGGCAACAACGAAAAACACAACCTGGAACTGGTCAGATTGCTCCTTCGGCATCTCGGCAAATCAGAGTCGCTCATCACATTCGTCAAGGATCGTCTGGGTCACGACCGGCGGTATGCCATCGACTCATCCAAGATCCAACAAGAGCTTGGATGGACGCCGTCGTATACGTTCGAACAAGGTATTGAGGAGACCGTCAAGTGGTATCTGGCAAACAGACCGTGGTGGGAGAGGATTATCAGCGGCGAGTATCGGGAGTACTATCGGAAGATGTACGGATGACTCAATGTGCAATTGGCAATTATCAATTGACCATTGCTAATTGCCAATTGTTCATTGATATCTTCAATCAATCTTTAATTTCTTCTTGAAAACCATTCTCTCTGTCGTAGGTGCGCGGCCGAATTTCATGAAGGTTGCTCCGCTGCATAAAGCATTCTGCCATCATGCATCGCTTTTCCGGAATGTGATTGTCCATACGGGGCAGCACTACGACGACACCATGTCCAAAGTCTTCTTTGATGATCTCGAACTTCCCCATCCCGATTTTTTCCTTGGGGTCGGATCGGGGACGCACGCCGTTCAAACCGCCAGGATCATGATGGAGTTCGAGAAGGTGCTCACGGAACAGGAGCCGCAACTTGTGATCGTCGTGGGGGATGTGAATTCAACGGTTGCGTGCAGCCTCGTCAGTGTGAAGCTTGGAGTTCCCGTTGCCCATGTCGAGGCGGGGCTCCGGAGCTTCGACAGGACAATGCCCGAAGAAATCAATCGAATGCTCACAGATGCGATCTCCGAATACCTGTTTGTCACGGAGCCAAGCGGAGTTGAGAATCTGTTGAGGGAAGGAGTCAACGAGAACAAGATTTTTCTTGTCGGTAACGTGATGATTGACTCCCTCAATCTCTATCGCAAGAAGGCTCAGACCAGGTCGGTGTTGAAAACGTTCGGTCTAGAAGCGAAACAGTTCATGCTCGTGACGCTTCACCGGCCCAGCAATGTCGATGAGCGATCGAGCCTGGAAAAAATTCTGTCGATCTTTGAACGCCTTGAAGACAGGACCACAATTATCTTCCCCGTTCATCCAAGAACTCGAAAGATGTTGGATAGTTTCGGGTTGTCCCGGCGGGCTGCCCGCATCAAAGCGTTGAAATTGATGGATCCCATCGGATATCTCGAGTTTTTGAACCTTATGGAGCACGCAAAACTGGTTCTGACTGATTCCGGGGGCATCCAGGAAGAAACGACGTTCCTGGGAATTCCGTGCCTGACGATGAGAGAGAACACCGAACGTCCGATTACAGTGGAAGTGGGGACCAACGAGGTCTGCGGGGTTGATGACAAATTGATCGTGCAAAAGAGTCTTGAGATTTTGAATGGGAAACAGAAAACCGGCCAGGTACCGGAGCTGTGGGATGGAAAAACGGCCGAGCGGATTGTGAATATTCTTATCACCAAGCTTACATGAGAATTCTCATGAAAACATACCCTCTGATGTTTTTTGTTGTCCTGCTGCTCGCAGCAGGGGTTGAGACTCTTGCACAAACCGGCTCGCGAATTGGCCGGGCGACTGACCGCACGGCGACAGGACTGGGATCAACCCTTGAACAGTTCTTCGAACTGGATCCACGTTCTCAGCAAATACCGATTGTGATTCCATTGGAAGAGGCGGTTGAACCGACGGAATATATTGTCGGGCCGAACGATGTTTTCGCTCTCCTGGCCCTGGGAGCCTTCAATACCGCTTTCCAACTTGTTGTCTCTCCGGAAGGAACGCTGATTGTTCCCGGAGCCGGGGAAATTCAGGTCGCGGGCCAGAACCTGGAGCAGGTCAAGACGAGTGTCATCGCAGAAGTGACAAGAGCGTTTAAGATAACCAAACCGAGTTTCACTCTGTTTACTCCGCGGCAATTCATCGTCAATATCGTAGGGGCCGTCCAATCTCCCGGTCCCTATATTGCATCGGCGGCCATGAGAGTGGACAAAGTCATCGCGCTGGCAAACGACCGGCCTCAAGGTATTTCCCCGGCACAAATCGCGCCTCCGAGTTCAACGAGGAATATCATCCTCAGACGGAAGGGTCAACCCGATCGCCGTGTCGATCTCGATCGTTATCTGGCGACGCCAAGAAGCGAGTTCAATCCGTTTGTCCTGGAGGGGGACATTATCATGGTTCCGAAGAAAGATCTTGACCAGTCCGCGGTCAGCGTCTATGGCGCCGTGAACATGCCGAATCAATACGAATATCGTGAAACCGATAGTCTGGGAGCAATGATCCGGATTGCGGGGGGGCTGACGCCGAATGCGGATCCATCGAACGTTGAACTGACGCGGCTGTCCCGCGACGCGGCGTCCATGGAGGTCATGATCATCGACGCGACCAGGATCCTGCAGGGTGTTGAGCCGGATTATCCGGTTCAGAACAAGGATCGGGTTCTGGTGCGGCAAAAGCATGATCGGCGGCGGGACTACAAAGTGCATGTACGCGGGGAGATCATGCTTCCGGGAATGTACCCCATCACGCCGGATAGCACGCGTCTTTCCGAGATCATTCGCCGGGCAGGGGGTCTGACGGAGAATGCCTTTCTGCCCAACGCGGAGGTGGAACGGAAGATTCTTACGGCGGCCGGAGAGTATGTCGATCTGGCAAAAGAGGCTCTTGTAAACCTCAGGATGAATGACCAGCTTGTGACGCCGGAAGAACGAGCGTATTACGATCTGGAAGCCTCGTTACGTCGCGGAACGGTGGCGGTTGACTTTGTCGGCTTGCTCGAGCGGAACGACAAGAGTCAGGATATTATTCTGAAGGACGGCGACATCGTCTTTATTCCAAGCTCAGACAAGACCGTCTATGTGTACGGCCAGGTGGCGCGGCCCGGCTTCGTTGCCTACAAACAGGGAGCGGACATTCGATTCTACATCGATCAAGCGGGGGGATATGGTGAGGAAGCGAACAATGGTGGAACACGGATCATCAAAGGAAAGACCCGTGAATGGCTGGATCCGTCCTTGACGACCATTGAACCAGGTGATTACGTCTGGGTTCCGAAAGACATTCGGTATCCGACAGGTTATTATCTCAATCTCGTGAGTCAGGCGGCAAGCTTCATCAGCGTCGTTCTCAGCATGACGGTGATAATTCTGCAGTTAACGAAGTAGTGTTGTGCGTAGGGGCTGCAAGTATCATCAGTTTTGTGTCGAGCATGACGGTTAGTACTACCCGACCAGCTCGGACGAACGGGAATCTGATCGTGAAAAGCGGAGAACTTGCATGATTGACTCAAAAGGGTTTCGCCTCTTTGACTTCCTCGATTTTGTCGTGAAGCGGAAAGAACTCCTCCTCGCGGTTTTTCTCTCTTCACTGGTTGTGACATATTTTGCTGTTTATTTTCTTGTTGAGGAAAAGTTCGAGGCGACGGCGGTGATCATTCCCCGGGAGGAAGACGTGCAGGGAACAATCAGCGGCATCCTGCGCAGCACAAGGGGGCTTCCGTTTGGCCTTGGGGCCAAGTCTCAGCTCTCAGAAATCGATCTCTATGAGACCATCATCTTTAGCCGAACGCTGCTCGAGGAAGTGATCCGGAAATTCGATCTTCTTCGTCAATATGACATTGATACAACCAAGGTGGGCTATATGGAAGGTGCGGTTGAGATCCTTCAGAAGGAGGTCAGGACCAGGGTGACGCCGGAGTCTGCGTTTCTTGTGAGTGTGCAGGCTTCAACCCGCGAGCGGTCCGCAGAGATGACGAATTTTGTCGTTGTCAGGGTAAACGAAACAATTGTCGACCTCAAGGCCCGGAGCTCGCGGGAGAACCGGATGTTTCTGGAAAAAAGGGTGGCAGACGTAACCAATCAGCTGAAAGCCGCCGAGGATTCACTCCGCGCCTTCCAGGAACGAACGGGGCTTCTCGATGCGAAAGTGCAGTTGGAAGAGATTCTCACAACCCACACCAAGTTGGAATCCGAGCTCGCAGCGGTGGAAGTGAAACGAGGGATCCTGGACAGGATCATGGGTCAGGAGTCGCCCCAGGTACGTGACCTCGAGATTCAAATTCAGGAGATTCGGAAGAAGCTGGGACAATTGAGGGCAAAAGGCGAGCCGGGGAGTCCGGTCCTCGGGCTGAAGAAGCTGCCGCAAACGGCCGCCGAATTTGTCCGCCGCTACCGAGACGTGGAAATCAACGGACTGATCCTGGAATATGTGGTTCCTTTGTACGAGCAGGCGAAGATCGAGGAGAAAAAGGACATTCCCGTTCTCCAGGTGATCGATTATGCCGTGCCACCGGCGAAGAAGAGTTTTCCGCCCCGCACGATCTTTGCGCTCCTTGGGGCTATCTCCGTTACCACACTTGTGATTCTGATTCTCATTGGGCGTGAAATGGTGCGGACTGCCGGTGATTCAAAGTGGCTTTCGCTTTTCCGGGAGGCAAGGCGCTGGAGATGGAAATAACGTCGGGTACATTGGCTGATGACCGGGGCTCGCCCTGGAGTCTGGGTGGTTCCGGCGAGGGATTCCTTGCTCTGGTATTGGGCGGCAGCTTGAGCCTCTTCTATGCGATTGTCCTCGGAGTTTCCAACGGATCAACTGCAGCCGTCCTGTCCCTCCCCCTCCTCGCGGTCTTTCTCCTGATCCAGTCAAATTACAGGATCGCACTGGCACTCCTGATCATCAGCATCTTCATGAACTTTCACGTCTGGCGATACAGCACTGCTGTCTTGTTTGCCGTCCCCCTTGGTCTTTCCTTTCTCTGGAATTATCGGGATATCGAATGGAAATGGTTTAAGAACAGGCTGAATATTCCGCTCCTTGCGTACGCCGTATGCGCCCTTCCGTCGCTTCTCAACGCTTCAAACCCGGTGCTGAGTAGCGTGCTCTTATTCAATGTGGCAGCGTTTCTTGTCGTCTTTTACGTGCTGATAGCCACTCTCAGGACTCCCGAAGATCTCAAGAGAGTGGCGGGTCTGTACCTTTTGACAGCCGTTGTGAATAGCCTCGTCGTGTTTCTCGAATTCTGGTCGACCGGAAGGAGATCGTTTGGATTTTCCTGGATCTTCTTTGTGGATTATGCCGGGCTGGGAATCTGCGTGTCTGCTGCGATGGCGCTGGTGTCGAAGGGAAAAAGCCGTTTCATCATGCTTGTGGTATCGACTGTTCTCGTCATCGCTCTTGTCCTCACGCAAACGCGCGGAATTTGGCTGGCGACCCTTGTTGCTCTGGCCTTTGTCGGCGTGCATGCCTTGCGTCATCCCGCCATCATGGGGGAAACCAGAAAACGGATTTTCAAAACGCTGGCCATCGGGGCCGTTGTGATTCTAGGCGTCGCTACAGTAGTGGTCGTGGCAAACCCGTACATTGAGAAGCGTGCAACGGAATTGGGGGGCGGGGCGGAGCAATTCACCGAATACGGATCCGTTCCAAATTCCATCATTTCGCGACTGCTGATTTGGGACACCGCGCTGAACGCGTTTTTGGCAAATCCGATCATCGGTGTCGGGGTGTACGGGTTTGCCTCATCTTCCCATGAGTACGCAGACGTGCCTTCGCAGTACTACCGAAAATACGTGCGCGATCTGTCCCCGCACCAAACCTTTCTGGCTGTGCTGGCTGAAACGGGAATCATCGGTGCGATCGGATTCGGGGTCTTCTTCTTCAGTCTTCTGCAAACCGCCTTTCGCTCGATTAACCGTGCCTTGGATGACCGCGGGAGGAGATACGCGTTTGTCTGTGCAATGGCGGTGATCTATTGTGCGGTTTCGATGTTTATCACCGATGCATGGCTCTGGGGTCAACAAATCGTCCTGCTGGGAATAGTGGCGGGATCGATGATTGCCAACGGGAAAATTAGCGGGCCGACTGGTGAGACCGGTACAAGCGCATGAGACGAGAAACACTCCTGAACGCCTTTTCGGGCCCCGCCCACATACTCGTCAACATTCTTCTTGTCCTTGTTCTCATCCCGCTCTTTATCGATACGTTGGGCCTTCGCCTGTACGGAGTGTATGCTCTTGTGTCGGTGGTCGGCAGCCTGGGGGTTTTCACGAACTTTGGATTCAACACTTCACTCATCAAATATCTCGCCGAACAAAAGAACAGGGAACAATCGAACTATGACATTGTTGTCACGCTCATCCTTCTTGCCGGTACAACCTCACTGGCGGGACTCCTTGCGATCCTGTTCGGCGATTTCTTTCTCATGCGGGTCCTCGGCATCGACGAAGCGTTGGTCGATTCGTCCGTTCGGTGGTTCTACTACACGAGCGTCGGTGCAAGCATAGTTCAGGTCGTTGGACAGGTCCCGGGGGCTGTTCTCGATGCACAGCAGAAAGTCTACGTCACGAACAGTGTCACCATGGGGGCAGGGGCGATGGGGAGAATTGCCGTCATTGGGTCTCTTTTCCTGCATCCCGATCTGGCGACAATTGGGTGGATCATGTTGGGGTCCGCGGTTGCCGGGACATTCTTCCTGACCTGGTTCGCGTATAAGACGTGGGGTGCGATCACGAGTCCTGGACTGAAATCGCATGTTGTTCCCGTCGCCCGGAAACATTTTGTCTATGCGCGCAGCATTTATGCAACAGCCGTCGTCGGATCATTCTACGAACCGCTGACGAAAGTCCTTCTGAGTCATTATGTCGGCTTGACGGAAGTCGGTTTCTTCGACATTGCGTTGCGGATCAAGACACTGGTCTGGAGTCTTCTGGAAAGGTTTTTGTATCCGGTTCTTCCGATGTTGGCATCCAAATCAAGCTTTGATGAGGTCCGAAGCCTTGTGAACGAGGCACAACAAAAGCTTCTGCTGATTGTTGTGCCCATCTTGGTTGCCGTGCCATTCCTGGCTGCTCCGGTGGTCTCCGTGTGGCTGGGAAATGTCTTGTTGCCGGTGGTTCTTGGCGTCGCCTGTGTCCTCTGCTGCTATCTCTTTGCGTTGCTGTTTCTTCCGGTGTATCAATTCCTGACGATTAAAGGGCATCCGGAAAAGACCTTTGTACTTCAGCTGACGAACGCGGGAGTCAACCTGGTGCTATTCGCCGGTCTTGTACCTTTGTTCGGCTACTACGGAGCCCTGGCGGCATTCTGCCTGGCGGTATTGACATCCTCGGCATTGTGCATCAAGTATCAACGGACGTTCCTTGGGAATCAGATCCTTGGCTCGAGAATTCTTCGTTTGCGCGTGCTGACACTGATGGCAGGCCTGCTCCTGGTCAACGCGTTAGTGTCGGCGATCGCGGAGGGCGATTGGGTGCGGATTGCCGTTCAACTGACTGCCAATGTTGTGGCAACGATTGCGCTTTTCCGGCAGCTGAAGATGATCACGGCCGACGATCTTAACCGGTATGTGGGAAGACAGAGCCGGCTCGGCACCATGCTGGAACGAGTCTTGGTGCGAGGTACATGATGGCGCTCAAACGGTGGCTTGACAGATTGATTGGAATAACGGGATATCAAATTCGCCGCCAGCCGTCTCTTACGCGCCAAATCGCCCGGGGGAATTATCGCTGGCTGCAAGAGAGGGGGATTGCGACGGTGCTGGACGTCGGGGCAAATACGGGTCAGTTTGCCGCGAAGATACGGCAGATACTTCCGCAGGCAATGATTTACTCATTTGAACCGTTGGAGTCCTGTTTCAAAGAACTCGTCGCTGTTTCCACCCGCCTCCAGCCGATGCGATGCTTCAACTGCGCATTGGGCAGCGAAAGCTCCTTGCTTACAATGCAGAGGAACGAGTACACTCCCAGTTCATCCATCCTTCCCATCACTCCCCGGACAGTCGATGCTTTTCCCTCTACTGCGAAGAGTGTTGAGGAGCAGGTCACGGTTCGCGCTCTCGACGAATTGATTGGCGAGCTCTCCCTCAAAAAGGAGATATTGATGAAAGTGGATGTGCAGGGGTACGAACTGAATGTCCTCCGGGGTGCTGAGCGGTCCCTCCCTCAGATCGCCATGATCATCGTGGAAACGAGCTTTGTTGAATTGTACAAAAATCAGCCTCTGTTTCACGACGTGTACAAGTTCCTCACCGGCCGGGAGTTTTCGTACGCCGGGAATTTCGATCAGTTGTTGAGTCCGGTGAACGGCGCGGTTCTTCAATCTGACGCGATTTTCGTGAACACACGACGATGAACAGCAAGATACTGTTGAAAAAGGTGCTTCCCCGAACCATGTATGTGCATCTGCGAAGTTTGTCTTCGCAGAGGAAGAGGACCCTTTCCCAGCTAGGACAGGATTTTTGGGTCTTCGGCGAGGCGTTCAACGGAATGCGGAGGGGTTTCTTTGTGGAAGTGGGTTCGGCGGACGGGATTCTCTTTAGCAATACATTTCTCCTCGAAAAAAGGTACGGCTGGACCGGCATATGTATCGAGCCGGACCCCCTGTTTTTTCAGGACTTGCGTCGTGTAAGGTCCGCGAAGTGTCTGAATGTCTGCGTCGACGCGCGGGAGGGGGAAGTAGAGTTTGCCCAACGGGACCTCTTCGGGGGAATTGTGAGCGAAGATACGGATAATCCAAGGGACGTTGTGGAAAGGGTGAAGCCGGGAATCTTGAGACTCCCGGCCCGCCCTCTTGTGTCGATCCTGCGGTCCGAAAGTGCTCCACAGGTCATCGATTATTTATCGATCGATGTTGAAGGTGCGGAGGAAAGGATTCTCTGCGATTTTCCGTTTAACGAATATCTTTTCCGCTGCATGACCGTGGAACGTCCAAAGGCCCGGTTGCGGAATGTACTCGATGGGAATGGATACAAGGCGGTGAAGGAAATCCCACACCACGATATATTCTATGTGCATGAATCGTTTTACCCTGAATACGAGAAGAATATTTTTCAGTTTTGGGGAAAGTATCAAACCTGAGAAGAGCGTTTTCAGGATTGCTGCGGATGGACGCTTAAGGAGTCGGCATGCCAAAAAGCGGTAAACGTCGCGGCAGGGTGCATTCAAGAAAGCCGTTGGTCAGTATCATCACGGTTTGCCTGAATGCGGAAAAGACCATTGCAAGGACAATTGAATCTGTCCTTCGGCAGACATATTCTCACATCGAATATCTTATTACTGACGGCGCCTCGACGGATGGGACATTGGATATTGTGAGGCGGTATCAGCCCCGGTTCAAAGGGCGAATGAGAATTCATTCGGAAAGGGACTTAGGGATTTATGATGCGATGAACAAGGGCATTCGGTTGTCCCGCGGAGCGATCATCGGAATCATCAACAGCGACGACTGGTATGAACCGGATGCTGTCCGTCTCGTCGTTGATTCATATCGGAAGCATGGTGACGCGGTTTTTTATGGTATCCTGCGCGTCATGGAGGAAGGTAAAGAAGTGATGTTGAGGGCGGTGAACCCTCAGTTCCTTTATAGAGATGTGCTTGGACACCCTGCATATTTAGTTGCTAAAAGTATCTACGATACATGGGGGGCATTCCGGCTCGATTACAGATACGCTTCGGATTATGAACTCATGATGAGGTTGATTCATTGTCACGCACCCTTTGTGCAGATCGATGCGGTTCTTGCCAATTTCAGCCAGGGTGGCGAATCGGGACAATACGGGTTGAAGACCCTGGAGGAGTACCTCAGAGTTCGTTACGAGTACGGATATCTCACGAAAAGAAGGATGCTGGTTCAGATTTCAAAGTACAGAACGCTCTTTTTCTTGAAAAAGATGCGCATTCACATATGATTTTCACGTGTGGGACGCGATGACCCAGGTGATCGCCCGTGAAAAAATTGGGATTGGCGTTATCACGTGCAATCGCCCCTTCCTCTTTCGGGAGTGTATTACCGCCATCCCGGAAGCGGACGTGATTGTCGTGGTCAATGATGGTGATCCTTATGCGACCACGGCCTATCCATCCCGCGTTGCGCGAGTCATACAACACCCACGAAACCAGGGAGTTGCAAAGTCAAAGAATGACGCCTTGCGCTTTTTGCAGGTTGCGGGTTGTTGCCATGTTTTCTTGTGTGAGGATGACATGCGGGTTGTGCACCCCGAGTTGTGCACTGAGTACATTCGGGCTTCAAAAGAAAGCGGAATCCTTCATTTCAATTTTGGGTACCATGGTCCCCTGAATAAATCCGCTTCCGGTGTGGCTGAGCCTCGAAAGGTCGTTGACTATGGAAATGGAATCTTGATAGGACTAAACCGCCATTTGGTCGGTGCATTTACCTATTACAGGGAAGATGTCCTCCGGAAGTGCGGGCTGATGCATCCGCTGTATCCAAATGTCCTGGAGCACGTAGACCATACGTTTCAGATAATTCGTAAGGGATACCATCCGCCCTTTTGGTGGTTTGCGGATCTTGCGAACAGCTGGCGTTTCATTGATGATCTGGACCCCGATCTGACAAAAAGCACGATAAGAAGAAATTCCTCGACGTATCGTCACCTCTGGCGTCTCAGTAATCTGTACTTCATGCTCAGGAATGGAAGACGGGTGATGCAGATCCCCGATGTCGAAGAGCAGGAAGTGGACCGGGTGCTGAGAGAATTGAAACAACGGCATTCAAGAAGCCGGCCGGATTCCGATCACAGCCGAGCTGACCAAATCGTGTATCAATGATTCGCACAGCAGGAGTTGTCGTTCTCTACAACCCTCCGCAAACGCTTCCGCAAAACATCGGAAGCTATTTGCACGGTCTCGAACTCCTCTATGTCTTTGACAATTCGCCGGGTCGATGTGGGGAGGTTGTGGACAGCGTACGACATCTGGAGAAGATTGAATATCTCACCACTGGCTCCAATGTCGGAATTCCTTCGGCTCTCAATGCCGCGGCCCGGAAATCGATCGAGCGTGGATGTGAGTTTCTGCTGACCATGGATCAGGATAGCTGCGCGGGCCAAGGCATGATATCAACCATGCTCGATGCCGCAGCGCACGATCCCTCCGTCGGATTAATTGCACCCTTTCATGTCGGCCCGCGTGTGCGGGACACACCGCCCGAACCGGATGTCGAGGCGGTTGTGGCGGCCATGACGTCCGGAAGTCTCATCCGCCTGAGGGCATATCAAGAGGTGGGAGGATTTATGGAAGAGTTGTTTATTGACTATGTTGATTACGAATACTGTCTCAGATTGCAGGAACGCGGCTATTCGGTTGTCCGCGCAAACCGGGCCAAACTGGTGCACAAATTGGGCGAGTCCGTGCCGAAGCGACTGTTCGGGAGGGAAATTCAAGTGACCAACCACAGTCCGGCCCGTTTTTTCTACCAGACGAGGAACAGACGGCTCCTGCGCCGGCGCTATGGCGAAAGATTCCCCGAATTCTTCAAACAGGAATCACAACTTCAACGGGGAAGGCTCCTGAAAATGCTTCTGTACGAACGAAACCGCTTCCGCAAGTGCGTCATGGTACTGCGGGGAATGGTGGCGGCGTGGCGGAACGACTTATCGTCCATTCCGATGTCCTGATACCCCTGGAACCCGGACTCCATGTCGTCTTCCCCTCAATCGGTCATACGCAGATCCGGAACGCCGTCACGCCAGCGGAACCGTGTTCCCCTTGTCGTTGCCGTCGTTCTTAACTACAATGGATGGCACGATACGGTCCGATGTGTCCGCTCGCTTGAGGAAAGCGGATACAAGAGACTCGACATTGTCGTTGTGGACAACGGTTCAACCGATGACAGCCTCAGGCAGCTTCGTCGCAGATTGCGCGGCATCTCCATACTGAGTCTTGCTCAGAACGGCGGATATGCTGCCGGGAACAACGCCGGAATCCGCCAGGCGCTGGAGATGGGAGCGGAGTATGTCCTCGTAATGAATAACGATGTAGTCGTCGAAAAAAAATTTCTCCAGCCCATGATCAAGGCGGCGGAGAGAGATCCCATGACCGGAATCGTGACCTGCAAAGTGTTGTACGCATCATCACCCCACGAGGTGTTTTCCGGTGCGGGCCGGTTTTCCTGGTCACGGTGTACCGGGGTGAGCAACGGCTTGCTCCTCCTGAGACCGGACAACAACAACGAGGAATGTCCCGTCGATTTCGCCTGCGGCGTCCTTTTCCTAGCGAAGCGGAACGTCTTTGAATCCGTCGGTTTCCTGGACGAACGGTATTTCATGTACTTCGAGGATGTCGAATTTTCGAGAAGGGTAAGTAGACAGTTCAAGATGATGTACACCCCATACGGCGTCGCATACCACAAGAGCGGCGGCGGGAAGGGGTGGAAAACCTATACGGAATTATACCTGTTCTACCATACGCGAAACAGGTTTTGGGCGTTTGCCGGGGACCCCTTCCTTTACCGGGCATATGTCGTTGTTTTTACGCTTATGAATTCCGCCGCGAAAGCAGCAATTATCCTGATGAATTACTTTCGTGAACCTGAAACGAACAGGAAACGCCTGCTGGTGCTCGCGAAAGGAATCGTCGAAGGATTGTCCGGGATTCCACATCAACGAAGGCATCAATGACGGTCTGGATTGTTTCCCAATTCTATCATCCCGAGGAAAATGCCACAGGTTATTTGCTTACGAGGCTTGCGGAGGGGCTTGCCGGGCAGTTCGGTGTGAAGGTGCTCTGCACATTCCCGTCAGACAAGCGCGTCCGGAGCGTGACGCCGCGTGACGAGGTCCTGCATGGTGTTGTGATTCGCCGTTGCTTTTCGACGTTCTTCGACAAGGACAACCTGATCTTCCGCCTTCTCAATGCCCTTGCCATCTGTGTTTCCGTCTTTTTCGCTCTACTGAGAAGACTCCAGGCCGCAGATCATGTTCTCGTTGTCACAAATCCGCCCCTCCTACCCTTTGCGGCATCCGTGGCGGCCAGGATCAAGCGCGGCAGGTGCTCCATTATTGTTCATGACGTGTACCCCGAGGCCATGGTTGCGGTTGGTGTTGCAGGCCCGTCCTCCTTGATTGTACGCTTTCTTGATTTTGTTCATCGATATCTCTATCGTCGCGTAGACAGGATTGTCGTCCTTGGACGCGACATGGAGTTGCTTGTGGCAAGGAAAACGGAGAACGGGAACAAGAAAATCGTCCGGATACCCAATGGAGCCGAGGTCGGTACGATCGTGCCAGACGACCGGACGCAGAATCGTTTGTTGAATGGTCTCGGCCTTTCCTCAAAATTTGTCGTCGCCAATGTGGGGAACATGGGAAGAACGCACGGAATCGAAAACCTCTTCGCCTGTACGCAGCTGCTTTCCCAAGACAAAACGATCCATTTTCTCTTTGTCGGAAACGGCGCAAAGAAACGATGGCTTGAAGAAGAGGTGCGAAAGACAAAAGCGGAAAACATTACAATCCTTCCGTACGATTCGAGGGAAAGTCAATCCGTCGTGAACAATGCATGCGATGTGGTCATCATTTCTTTCATTGCGGGCATGAACGGTATTTCTGTCCCAAGCAGGATGTACAATGTCATGTCAGCCGGCAAACCAATTATCGCGGTGGCCGAGCAGGATTCCGAACTTGCTTTGGTGATCGAAGAGGAAGGAATCGGATGGTTGGTACCTCCGGACAAACCCGAGCTGATCGTTGAGGCGATCAGACGCGCCTGTGCCGACAGGGGTGTGCTTGCCGGAATGGGGATTCGGGCGAGGGAGGCTGCCGTCCGGAAATACTCGTTCCAAAAGGTTATTGATTCCTATCGGGCCATGCTTCTGCATGGATGAAGGGTTCACAGATGTCAAGGCGTGTTGAACAATCCATACTTCTGTTCCTCGATTTCCTGACCATCAACGCTGCGTACGCCTGGTACTACTGGCTGCGCATCGAAAGCGGATGGTTTACCTACGCGATTCAGCCCGAGTTCTGGACTCCCATGCTTGTGATCTATGGGTACTGGCTCGTCTGGTTCGCGTTCTTCGGATTGTATCGGCACTGGTACGCGCAATCGCGGCTTGACGAAGTCATGACCCTCTTTCGTACCACGGCGGTCGGAACGCTTGTCCTGTTCTTTCTTGTGTTTCTTGACGACCAGCCGTCGGGATCCGGCTCAGCACGCGAGCTGATTCTGGTCTACTGGTTCATGCTCTTCGGCCTTGTCAGCATCGGACGTCTCGGCATCCGAGCTCTCCAAAAACGTTTGCTGGAATTGGGAGTCGGCGCAAGAAATACGCTGATTGTCGGATGGTCCAGAAAAGCCTTTGAACTTTGCGATATGGTTCTCAGGTACCCCGCCTTGGGCTACAAGGTTGTCGGATTTGCGAAACCCCGCACCAAAGCAGTGAAACGACGTAAAAGCAGTGCCTACCGAGATCTCCGCATTCTCGGGAACCTCGAATCCCTCCCCAAACTCCTTGAGCAACACCAAGTCAAGGAAGTGCTGATCGGACTGGATTCAACGGAACATGACCAGCTGCTGGACATTATCCGGTACTGCAACGGCCATGAGGTCGGAATGAAGATCATCCCGGATCTGTATGACATCGTCAGCGGACAGGCCCGGATCAATTCCATCTACGGGTTCCCGCTGATCGAGGTCATGCCTGAGTTGATGAAGCCATGGGAAGAGATTATGAAGAGGGCCGTTGATATCACGGTGGCAGGCGGGATTCTTCTGATCGGTCTTCCGATCTGGGCACTTGTTGCGATCGCGATCAAGGTTGATTCTCCGGGACCTGTGTTTTACCCCCAGGAGAGAGTCGGAAGGAACGGCCGGATCTTCACAATGATGAAGTTTCGGTCGATGAAACAAGAGGCGGAGCGGCACTCAGGGCCTAAGTGGGCAGAAAGAAACGATCCGCGTGTCACGCGTGCAGGGAAAATCATTCGAAGGCTTCACCTTGACGAGGTTCCGCAGTTCGTCAATGTGTTGGTCGGTGATATGAGCCTCGTCGGTCCGCGTCCGGAGCGGCCGTACTTCGTCGAAAAATTGCAGAACGAACTTCCGCTCTACCGGCGTCGTCTCAAGGTCCGCCCCGGCATCACCGGATGGGCGCAAATCAAATACCACTACGACCAGAGCATCGAAGACGTCAAGTCTAAACTGAAATACGATTTGTTCTACATCGAGAACATGTCGTGGCGAATGGATTTGAAGATACTTTTTAATACCTTGTACGTGATGATTCGGAGCAAGGGACAGACGTAACGTTTGGAAAGAAGTCCGACTTCTACCACCGACGGACAAAAATAAGAAGTCGGACTTCTACCTGAGGGGAGAAGAATCCGGAGGAGATCATAATTGTTCAACAACGTTTCACATCTCACGTCTCACTTTTCACCATCTGCGCTCCTTCCATGAATATCCAGATGGTCGACCTTGTCAACCAGTACAAGAAAATCAAACCCGAAATCGATGAAGCCATTCAGAGGGTTCTTGATTCGGGGCAGTTCGTCCTTGGGCGGATTGTGACCGAATTCGAGGAGGCTTCGGCAAACTACCTGGGAGTGAAGCATGCGATCGGCTGCGCGTCGGGGACGGATGCGCTTCAGGTAGCGATGATGGCGCTCGGCATTCAGCCGGGAGACGAGATCATCACGACGCCGTTCACTTTCGTCGCGACGACTGAAACGATTGTGCTCCTCGGCGCGAAGCCCGTGTACGTCGATATCGAGCCGAAAACCTTCAATATTGCACCGGAGCTTATTGAACGTGCGATCACAAGAAAAACCAAGGCGATCATCCCGGTTCATTTATATGGCCAGCCGGCGGATATGGATCCGATCATGACAATCGCCCGGAAACACGGGCTTCCGGTCATCGAGGATACCGCGCAGGCAATGGGAAGCGAGTACAAGGGAAAGAAAGTAGGCGGCATTGGGACGATGGGCGCGATCAGTTTCTTCCCCAGCAAGAATCTTGGTGCCTGTGGGGACGCCGGAATGGTTGTAACGAACGACACCGACCTTGCGGAAAAGGTTCGAATGATCATCATTCACGGTTCTCGCGTGCGGTATGAACACGAAATCCTTGGCGTCAACAGCCGTCTGGATTCGATTCAGGCAGCGGTGCTGAATGTTAAACTGAAGTACTTGGATCGATGGCATGAGGCGCGACGGATCGCGGCCCAGCGGTACAACAGGCTTTTTGAGAATGTCGGGATTGAAACGCCGTACGAAGCCCCCTTCGGGAAGCACATCTATCACCAGTATACCGTGAGAGTAAAAGATCGCGATCGGGTTTCGCGGAACCTTGCAGAGCGCAGAATTCCGCACGCCATTTATTATCCAATTCCGCTCCATCGTCAGGAAGCGTTCCGCGCGGCGGGCCGTCCCATGGGGTCATTCCCGGCAACGGAAAAGGCGGCGGAGGAAGTGCTTTCGCTTCCGATGCATACGGAACTAACAGAAGAACAACAGTCGTTTATCGCCTCGGCACTGATTCAAGACGTTTCATCCCGTCACGCCGCCGCACTGTAATACACGAACACATGAAGCCCACACTCGTTGTCATTCCGACATTCAACGAGGCTGATAATATTCCGGAGCTTGTCCCGAAGATTCTCAGCCTCGGACGGCATTTTGAAGTTCTCATCGTTGACGACAATTCCCCCGACGGCACCGCGCAACTGGTGAAGCTGTTGCAGGCCACCGATTCCCGCGTGCACCTTCTGGAAAGAAAGGACAAGTTAGGTCTTGGCACTGCCTACGTCGCGGGTTTCAAGTTTGCCCTGGAGCGCGATTTCGAGTTTGTGTTCGAAATGGATGCCGACTTTTCGCACGATCCAAACGAGCTGCCTCGCATGCTTCACAAGGCGGAAGAATACGATCTTGTGATCGGGTCGCGTTATGTGTCCGGTGTGAACGTGGTCAACTGGCCGATGAAGCGCCTCATGCTCAGTTACATGGCAAACGTCTATACCCGGTATATCACCGGCATGCCGGTCAGGGACGCGACCGGAGGGTTCAAATGCTATCGCCGCCGGGTGCTGGAGGCCATCGACCTTGATGCGATACACTCCAACGGGTACGCCTTTCAGATCGAAATGAATTTCCTGACGTGGCGGAAGGGATTCCGTGTTTGTGAAATTCCCATTGTCTTTGTCGATCGGCGCGTTGGAGTTTCCAAAATGTCCAAGAACATCGTGTACGAAGCCGCCTGGCTTGTGTGGAAATTGAAACTGCGCAGTCTTGTCGATGCCGTCTAAAAGGGCGCATATTGCCGTCCAACTCTCCGTCATCATTGTGAACTACAATGTTCGGGAGTTCCTCTCTCATGCCCTCGTTTCTCTCACCAAAGCCCTCAAGGGAATAGCCGGAGAGATCATCGTGGTAGATAACGCCTCCGATGACGGAAGCGTGGAGATGATGCGGCGTGATTTTCCCAAAGTTCGTTTGATTGCCAACAAGAGCAATCTCGGTTTTGCAAAAGCCAACAATCTTGCCCTCAAAAAGGCCCGCGGCCAATGCATTCTTCTGATCAACCCCGACACGATCGTCCAGGAGAATACGCTCAGAGTGATGGCGAAATTTTTTGAAGAGAATCCCGACGTGGGACTGGCCGGATGCAAGATCCTGAATCCGGACGGTTCGTTTCAGCTTGCATGCAGACGAAGCTTCCCCACAACGTGGGTGGCGTTTACGAAGATTTCCGGGCTCAGCGTGCTGTTTCCGAAATCACCTCTGTTCGGTCGCTACAACCTCACCTACCTGAGCCCGGATGAGACCTATGAAGTCGATGCGGTGAGCGGCTCGTTCATGATGGTTCGGCGGGAAGCGTTCAAACGCGTGGGCGGACTCGACGAGGGATTCTTTATGTATGGGGAAGACCTCGACTGGTGTTACCGGTTTCAGAGGGCCGGCTGGAAGAACTATTACGTTCATTCGACCCAGATTATCCACTACAAGGGCGAAAGCACGCGTCGAAGCAGTATTGATGAAATCCGGATGTTCTACGACGCCATGCGGCTTTTTGTCCGCAAGCACCTCCGCCGCCCCTGGCCTGTCACACTCATCCTGAGACTCGGCATAACACTTTCGTCGTGGATGGCCATGATTCGGCAGTCCTTACGCCCGTTTGCTGCCGCGGCAATCGACGTCGTCTTGATTGTGGCGAGTCTCATGGTGGCGGAAATCGTCAGGCTGGGAGAATTGTTCCACTATCCCGCGTACGCCTACCCGGCCGTCTACACCCTCCCGTCCGTTCTGATCGTTGCGGGGCTCTACGGTGCGGGAGTCTACACCCACCGCCGAATGTCTGTGTCTCGTACCGCACTTGTCGTTTTCGTCAGCTACGTGATCATCTCCGCGATGGTTGCATTTTTCAAGGATTACGCGTTTAGCAGACTCGTGATTGTTCTCTCCGGCGCTTTTAACATGATCTTGCTCCCGGGTTGGCGCCTTGTGCTTCGTCTCAGGGGGAGAGCGACGGCGGAAGGAAGGAAGTCGTTATTCGGAAGAAGGACGTTGATCGTCGGTGTTGACGAGTCCGCCCGCAAGCTTCTGAAGCGACTGAGACAGCGAATCGGCGACGGCTATGAGGTTCTCGGATTTATCGACTATGGAAGGAGAAATGTCGGAAGGAATGTGGATGGCGTACCGATTGTGGGGAGTCTTGATAATGTGGGGAAAGTCATTCACGAACAACGCGTGAACGATGTGATTTTCTCGACAGAAAAACTTTCCTACGCGGATATCCTTTCGGTCATCGGCAGAACCAGCAACCGATCGGTGAATTACCATCTGGTTCCGAACACACTCGAGGTGATCATCGGAAAGGCAAGCGTTGACTCGTTAAACGATCTTCCTCTCGTTCAAATTTCGTACAATATTGAAAAACCGCTGAACAGACTCTTGAAGCGCGCTTTTGATATCACGACTTCGGCGCTTCTCTTGATTTCAGTCTATCCTTTCGTATATTTGAGCAAAGTGCTCAGCGGCCAACCGTTGTCAGGATTCATTCCCTCGCTCCCGTCTGTGTTTTCCGGAAGAAGGAGCCTTGTTGGTCCCCCCGAAGAGGAACTCTCAGAACGCCTGCAGAATGGCCAGGGCATGGCCGCGGTCAACCTTGGGAAACCGGGTCTCACCGGCTTGATTCAGCTTCAGGGAGACCGACGTCTTTCCCGCGAAGAGCAGGAGCAATACCACTTGTACTACGCCAGAAATCAATCGGTCCTTCTTGATCTGGAGATACTCCTCAAAACGTTTCTCCGAAGGCGCGTGGTGCGCGAGGCTTCGGGGGAACGGGGCAAGAAAAGACAAAAGCGGTCGCGGCTCATCGTGCCGGGGAGAAAGGAGGCATCACATGTCTAAGACGGTGACGGATTTTGAGCGGCCGGTGATGGAGCTTGAGAAGAAGATTGAGGAAATGAGGAAATATGCCGATAATCTTGATATTGCAGAGGAGATCACAAAACTGGAAAACAAGGTGAATCAATTACGCGAAAGCATCTTCGCAAATCTCACCCGGTGGCAACGTGTGCAATTGGCGCGTCATCCTGAGCGACCCTATACGCTCGACTTTGTTCAGCACATGCTCTCCGATTTTGTGGAACTCCATGGGGACCGTCAGTTCGGCGACGACAAGGCCATTGTTGGCGGATTTGGGACGCTCGGGAAAGAGACGGTCATGCTGATCGGGCAGCAGAAGGGGCGTGACACAAAGTCCAACGTCTATCGGAACTTCGGGATGATGAACCCTGAGGGATACCGGAAGGCGCTGAGACTCATGCGGATGGCAGAGAAGTTCCAGAAACCCATCATCACCCTGCTGGACACTCCTGGCGCTTATCCGGGAATCGAAGCGGAAGAGCGCGGCCAGGCGGAAGCCATTGCGCGGAATCTCTTCGAAATGTCTCACCTGACGGTGCCGATCGTCGTCGTGATTATCGGAGAAGGGGCGTCCGGGGGGGCGCTTGGCATGGGGGTGGGAGATCGAATTCTGATGTTTGAAAACGCCTGGTATTCCGTCATCGCGCCTGAATCCTGTTCCAGCATTCTGTGGCGAAGCTGGGATTACAAGGAGCAGGCCGCCGAGGCGCTGAAACTTACGGCGCCCGATCTGGTCGAACAGGGAATTGTCGATCGGGTGGTTCCCGAACCGCCCGGCGGAGCTCATCGCAGTCATGAACAGGCCGCCAGGATTCTCAAGGAAATTCTTTTGGAGGAGCTTGGAGAGTTGAAAAAAATCAAACCGGAAAAGCTGGTGAAACTCAGAATCGAAAAGTTTTCAAAGATGGGAGCATGGAAAGACTAGGGTTCACCTCGAGGGAGCGTGAGTTTAAGCACCAAATCTCAATGATCAAAATAAGTCCAAAAACCCAATGACAAAAATTCAAAACGGCATTGTTTTGATCATTCGCGATTTTGGTCATTTGAACATTGTTTGGAATTTGTTGCTTGAGTCTTGGTGCTTACCATAGCCATGATCACGCACAAGACGCAAATCCGAGTCCGTTATGCTGATACAGATCAGATGAGAACGGTTTACTACGGAAAGTATTTTGAATATTTTGAGCAGGCAAGATCGGAATTGCTTCGGTCGATCGGTCTTCCGTACGCGGAGATAGAAAAAAGCGGTGTCTTTTTACCCGTTATTGAGGCTTTTGCCCGCTACAGGCGTTCGGCGCAATACGACGATTTGATCACTGTTGAAAGTCTCGTGGAGGAATTGCCGGTGGCAAGGATTCGAATCAATTATAAGATCTTCGAAGAAAAGAATGTGGAGCCGATTGTCGAGGGGTACACGGTTCATAGTTTTTTGAATGCGTCGACAGGAAAGCCCACCAGGGCTCCTGCGCAATTTCTCCAGGTTCTCCAGGAGGCTTTTGAATAAGGAAATCTCATGCTGAAGAAAGAACTTCTCGATATTCTCTGCTGCCCGAAGTGCAAGGGATCCCTCGACTATAACCCTACGGCGGAAACACTGACGTGCACCTCGTGTGCAACGGTCTATCCCGTCAAAGACGATATTCCTATCATGCTCGTCGACGAGGGAGATGGGGGCTAGCGTCTCGACTCGAAAACACCTTTCATGAAATCACAAATGACAAGCACCAAATCATCAGCAACCCCCAAAAATCCAAATTCAAGTATCCCGCACTCCTTTGAATTTCAGCATGAATCGATGTAAGGGATCCCTGAGACTCGACACTGGTTCAACGCTACGGCGCGCTTAGTACCTGCTTGATGCTTGACAAAATCCTCCGGCTCGGCAAAGAAGCAGCAATCTATGGCCTCAGCTCAATTGTCGGGCGATTCCTGAATTTTCTCCTCGTTCCGTTTTATACCAACGTTCTTCTTCCTTCGGAATACGGAATCATTGCGAACCTCTACGCTTACATCGCGTTTGCGACGATCATCTACGGCTATGGAATGGACGCAGCCTTTATGCGGTTCTGGGCCTCCATGGAAATCGGCGACAAAAAACAGAATTTCAGCACGCCTCTGATTTCGCTTGTTGTTACCTCGTTGGTTCTTTCCCTGATGCTCAGTTGGTATTCCCCGGCGGTTGCGGGATGGATCGGAATGGCCGGCGAACATACCATCCTCGTCCGTTACACGGCATGGATCCTGTTCTTCGACACGCTGGCGCACATCCCTTTCAGCTACCTGCGGATGGAAAATAAAGCGGGGACGTTTGCAACTATTCGGATTGCCAACATTGTGTTCACAATCCTTTTGAATATTCTGTTGATTCTTGGCTTTCATATGAAGGCCGAGGGCGTTGTGCTGGCGAACCTCATCGCGTCCGTCATAACGTTTCTGATTCATCTTCGATCCATCATCTCTCACTTCACACTTTCGTTTTCCCGTCCCCTGTATCGGGAGTTGCTGAAGTTTGGTATTCCCTATGTCCCTGCCGGGCTCGCGGGCATTGCCATGCAGGTCATCGATCGTCCGATTCTGAAAGCTTTGACCGATGACGCAACCGTCGGGATCTATCAAGCCAGCTACCGTCTCGGGATTTTTATGATGCTGGTTGTGGGAATGTTCGATTACGCATGGAGACCGTTTTTCCTGAAGCACGCCGATGAACCGGATGCAAAACAACTCTTTGCCCGCGTCTTTACATATTTCCTCCTTGTTGCCGCGTTCGTGTTTGTTGTGCTGACGTTGTTCGTCGAAGATCTGATCCGGGTCAAGATTGGTACGATCTATTTCATTCATCCCGATTATTGGGCCGGTGTTGTGATCGTTCCCACGATCCTGCTCGCCTATGTTTTCAACGGAGCGTATGCGAATTTTGTCGTTGGAGTCTATCTCAAGAAGAAAACTCTGGCTTTACCCTATGTCTTTGGAGCGGGGGCACTCGTGAATGTGTCCGCAAATTATTTGCTGATCCCGATTCTCGGGATCATGGGAGCCGCGTACGCAACTCTCTTGAGTTATGCGGTGCTCGCGGTTGGAATGTATTTTGCTTCCCAGAGATTGTTCCGCATAGAGTACGAGTGGTTGAAGGTGATCACGGTCCTGGCCGTTGTGACGCTGGTGGTCTCGCTGTTCAATCTCTCTTCGCTGGAACCCGGAACCTGGGAAGGGCTTCTCGCAAAGTCCGCATTAGTCACCGGCTTTGTAATTCTGCTTTTTTTCGGTCGTGTGGTCGAACCGAACGAGGTGAAGGAGGTCGGGTCTCTCTTGCGACAATTCGTGGAGGGAAGGAAGCTGCGGGGATGATGGTTTTCCGATTTCTTGCTGTCTGTGTATTTCTTGCGGCGCCTTCTCTCTCGATCGCACAGGTCACCCCCGAGCCGATTTGTGGAACCCCGATCGTCAGCGATCCGTCCCTGATCGAGAAGGCGTGGCGCAATACCCTGGCCCGTTATCCCGGCCTCCAGGAGCAGGTGAGGCAAGAATTACTCCGGAAAGCATCGCTGGAACTTGTGCTCGGCGTGGTCGATACGTTTTGGGTCTATAACTTTGTAAGCACTCAGTTCGATCGGGTTCCGGCCGAACTCAGAGCGATCGGCACGCGCTCGTATGTGTGGGTCTCGTTGGAGGAGCTGCAAAACCAGCACGTCGATTCGTTGGTGGTCGGCGAAATTGAGCAGGCCCTGGAAAGCAGAACCCCTCCGGCGTCCCGCGACTCTACTCAGGGAATCGTTGAGTTGAGCCGGCAGTTTTTCGGAAACCCTCCCAATGTTGACCAATCATGGGTCAAGGGAGCAGGGGACGGGCGGACACATTTCCTCCTGTGTGATATCAAGGACGGGTGGAGCCCGGGCGAATCATATGTTGCAGGCTTTTTCTTCAGTATCGACGTCGATCCTTCCAGCAATTTTTCCGAAAACAGTAATCGCCGGGACATGCTCTACATCGATACCTACCCGGGGGTTTTTCTTAACGATGTTCGAACAACCGGCCGAGTTCTGGGCACCGTGGCTCACGAATTCCAACACCTCATCCATTGGAACTATGATCCGCGGGAGATTGAATTTTTCAACGAAGGACTTTCCGAATATGCTTCTTACGTTTGCGGGTACGGACTCAGGAGCCCGGGTGGTTATTTTGCGAATCCGAATGTCCCCCTCCTGGAATGGGCTTCGACAATTGCCGACTACAGCCGCTCTGCCTTGTGGACGCTGTACCTCGCCGAGCAGTTTGGTGATGTTTTCATCCGCAACTTCACCCAGGATCCAAATCGCTCGACCGCCGGCTTTCAGAGTTCGATGATGACCACGGGGCTGGACCGTTCCCTTTCCCGCACGGTAACGGATTTTCATGTTGCGAATTTCGTCCAGGACCGGTCAGCAGGAGTTGCCTATGGATATGATGATTCTCAGGCCTTCGCCGGAAGGCCAAGACTGCTCAAAAACACTTTTGGGTCAACTGCCTCGGGTTCAAGATCCGGGCTTCGACCGATGGCGGCCGACTATATGCGCTTCTTTGCGGCTGAGACTCTCCGGACCACGATCTCACCGACGGCTGGAACTCTTTTAATGTCCGGCGTTCAGTACCGGGACGATCAGACGACGGTGGTGGATGTCGCAGCTTCCTCCTCGTTTGAATCGGTTTTCGCAAGTTCGGCCCGCTCTGAACTTATGTTGGTCATCACAAATTCGTCAACAATCGGGGACGCGGGATATACGTACACTGCAGAGGGGGCCCCGAGGGAATCCGCGGTACTTGAGCTTCTCAATGACGACGGCGTGTCCCAATATCCCCCGTATGCTTTCTTCAACCCGAACGATACGGCGTTCGTTGTGTTCGAAGGAGTCGATGGGGGAAAAGTGGATAGCGTCGCCTTGTGGTTCCAGTCGACCGGAATCGTAAGGCTCTTGCTAAGGGATGCGAATCCGAATTATGACCTCGGAACGAGCCCTCTGAGAGGCCTGGGAGGAGCGCCCCGAATGAGCGGTCAGCCCGTAAGCTTCGCGGTGACAGACACCGGGTTCATGAAAACCGTTGTGGATTTGAGATCCCGGAATATCTCCTCGAGCCCGGATTTTGTCGTTCAGGTCATTTATGATGCCACAGCGCCGAACCCTCTGCTGAGGCGCGATACTTCTCAATCCGTTCTTCGAAGTTTCCTTTCCCTTCAGGCTCAGCCGACGCCTGGCCGGATCATGTACGCCAGTTTCGGTGATTTCTATGTCAGGGCATTCTTGAGTCCCGGGACGCCTCCTCCTCTCGTTGTGCTGCCTGACCGCTTCGTCCTTTTTCAGAATTACCCTAATCCATTCAATGCTTCCACGATTGTCTCCTACGATCTTCCGGAGCGGACCAGAGTACGGCTCTCAGTGTTTGATCTCCTTGGCCGGGAAGTCGCCGTCCTGAAGGATGCCGAGGAGGATGCTGATCGCTACCTCGTTGAGTTTGATGGTTCACGGTTGGCCTCCGGGGTTTATTTCTGTCGCCTCAAGACGCCTGCGTTTTCGCAGACAAAGAAAATGATTTTGATACGCTGAGGCGGACGCGGGGATTCTGCTGGAAGTCTGAACCACGATTTTTGGGATTGGCCCGCTTGTCATTGCGAGGATCCTTGGCGGAGCGAA